>JODI01000002.1 GCA_000720805.1 Streptomyces violaceoruber | reverse complement strand
CGCCACCCCCGACTCCCGCCCGGTCGTCGACAAGAAGCTCGCCTCCGCGGGGCTCGGACCGCGTCGCGGGGAGCCGTTCAGCGCCCGCGCGCTGCGGGCCGTACGCCGGACCGTCTCCTCCTCGGCCGCGCGTGAGGTCGCCGAGACAACCGCTACCGCCGAGGTGTTGCAGCAGCCGGTGACCACCGGCCGGCAGATCGCGGTGACGTCCATCCGGGGCGGCTCCGGCAAGACGACGATCGCCGCCCTGCTGGCCACCACGTACGCGCACTACCGCCAGGACCCGGTGCTCGCCGTCGAGGCCGACCCGGCGCTCGGTTCGCTGCCGCTCAGGCTCGGCGCGGAGAGCCTGCGGTGGACCACCGGGGACCTCGCCGAGGTCGTCGAGCCGCAGATGACGTTGCTCGACGTCACCGGCTACCTCGTCAAACTGCCCGACAACGCCTGGCTGTTGCCCGGCAGCCAGGGGCAGGTCGGGGCGATGCTCGACACCAGGGCGTACGAGCGGGTCATGGTGTCGATGCGCCGCTACTTCGGGGTGACCGTCGTCGACTGCGAGACGATGCCCGCCGAGGTCGCCCGGACCGCGCTGTCCGCCGCGCAGGGCCGCATCCTCACCGTGCCGGCGACGTTGGAGGGCATCGCCAGCACGCACGCGGTCCTGCAGTGGATGCGCGGGCTGCCCCGGGACATCACGACCACGACCGTCGTCGTCCTCACCGAGACCGTGCCGCACTCCGGTGTCGACCTCGGCAAGGCCGCGGAGCAGTTGAAGGAGACCGGGGCGAGCGTGCGGGTGCTGCCGTACGACCGGCATCTGGCGGCGGGCGGCGTCATCCGTACCGAACTGCTCGCGCGGGACACCCGTCAGGCGGCCACCCGGCTGGCCGCGGAGGTCTTCCAGCTCTCGCAGAAGAGCCGCTGAACCATCCCCTGCACGAAGGGATTTCGAGGACTGAGGACAGGGCTACAACGATGAGCACCCGACTGATCCACCGGCCGGCCCGCACCACCCGGCCGCCGGCCTCCCCGGAGCCGCGCACCATCGAGGCGCCGCCCAACCTGCCCGAGGGCAAGGCGGGTTCCATAGCGACCTCGCTGCTGCCCGTCGCCGGTGTGATGTCGTCCGTCGTGATGATGACGGTCGTGCGCAACAGCCAGTTCGCGGGGCTGGGCGCGATCATCCTCGTCGTCACCATCGCCGGTTCGATGGTCATGGTCTTCTCCCAGCGCGGCAAGGCCCAGCGCACCCGCCGCACCCAGCGCGAGGCCTACCTCGCCTACCTGGAGGACATGCGGGAGGAACTGTCGAAGGAGGAGCGGGAGCGGCGCGAGGGCACCCAGGTGCTCAACCCGCCGCCGGACGCGCTGTACGACATCGTGCGCGACCCGGCCCGGCTCTGGGAGCGGCGCCGGATGGACGCCGACTTCCTGCGGGTGCGGGTCGGCACCGGTGAGATGCCGGTGCGTGACCTGAAGGTGGGCCAGCCGAGCTCCTCCGTGCTCACTCCGCCCGACCAGTTCATGCTGAACGAGGCGTCCGCGCTGGTGTCCCGCTTCAGCAACGGCACCGAACTCCCGCTGACCGTCCCGCTCGACCGGGTCGGCAACATCAGCGTCATCGGCAGCCGCGAGGACACGCTGAGAGTGGCCCGCGCGCTGCTCGTGCAGGCCGCCGCCACTCACGCGCCCGACGACGTGGCGATGGCGCTGGCCGCGCCCGGCGACCGGATCGCCGACTGGGAGTGGGCCAAGTGGCTGCCCCACCTGCTCGACAGTGAGCAGTTCGACGGCCCTGTCGCCGCCCGCCGCATCGCGCCCTCGCTGCCCCAACTGGCCCGCCAGATCGGCCCCGAGCTGCGCCGCCGCGCCTCCTACGCCGCCGAGGTGCGCCGCGGCCTGTCCGGCAAGGACGCCCTCGCCATGACCTCCCGGCTGCTGGTCGTCGCCGACGGGCACGGGGAGGACGCCGTGGACCTGCCGCGTCCGGACGACGCGGTCGGGCTGCGGGACATGAGCATCACCGTGCTGCATCTGCTGGACCAGCGGATCCAGGAGCCGGGCAGTGTCGGCGTACGGATCACCGTCGACGGCGAACAGATCGTCATCGAGGACCTGCGGATGCCGGAGCCGATCAGCGCCCACGGCACCGTCGACGAGATCGGCACCCCCTTCGCCGAGGGCCTCGCCCGGATGCTCGCCCCGATGCGGCTGTCCGCCGAGTCGATGGTCGACGCCCCGCTCACCGGCCCCGTCGACTTCGCCGAACTGCTCGGCATCGACGACGTCGCCGACCTCGACCTGACCCGCATGTGGGCGCCGCGCGGCGAACGGGCGTTCCTGCGCGTCCCCATCGGCATCAGCGACTCCCACGAGCCCGTGCTGCTCGACCTCAAGGAGTCCTCCGAGCTCGGCATGGGCCCGCACGGCCTGTGCGTCGGCGCCACCGGCTCCGGCAAGTCGGAGCTGCTGCGCACCCTCGTCCTCGCCCTGGTCGCCACCCACCCGCCGGAGGACCTCTCGCTGGTCCTCGTCGACTACAAGGGCGGCGCCACCTTCGCCCCCTTCGCCGACCTCCCGCACGTCGCCGGCGTCATCACCAACCTGGAGAACCAGGCCGGCCTCGTCGAGCGCGTCCACGCCTCCCTGGCCGGCGAGGTCAAGCGCCGCCAGCAGGTGCTCAAGAACGCGGGCAACGTCGCCGACATCGGCCACTACGCCGCCCTGCGCGCCGAGAAGCGCCCCGACCTGGACCCGCTGCCGCACCTGTTCGTGGTGATCGACGAGTTCGGCGAACTCCTCACCGCCAAGCCGGACTTCATCGACCTGTTCCTGTCCATCGGCCGCATCGGCCGCTCCATCGGCGTCCACCTGCTGCTGTCCAGCCAGCGCATCGAGGGCGGCAAGCTCAAGGGCCTGGACACCTACCTGTCGTACCGGCTCGGCCTGCGCACCTTCTCCGCCGACGAGTCCCGTACGGTCCTCGACACCACGGACGCCTTCCACCTACCCCCGCTGCCCGGCTTCGGCTACCTCAAGGTCGACACCAGCCACTACGAGCGGTTCAAGGCCAGCTACGTCTCCGGCGCCTACAGCGGCCCCGTGGAGCGCGACGCCGAGGACACCGGGCCGCTGGCCCTGGCGTACGAGGCGTACAACACCCTCGGGCAGGACGAGAGTTCGGGCGCCGAGGAGCCCCAGATGCGGCGCCGGGAGACCGGACCCACCCAACTGGGCGTCCTCATCAACCAGTTGGAGAACGCCGGCGCCCGCTCGGTACGCCAGATCTGGCTGCCCCCGCTGCCCGCCGCCGTCCCCCTCGACAAGGTCGCCGGGCCCGTGGAGGTGGGCGCGCGCGGCATGCAGCTCGCCAAGCGGCGCGGCCCGCTCCAGGTGCCGCTGGGCATCCTCGACGACCCGACCAGGCAGTGGCAGGGCCAGTGGTACCTGGACCTCACGCTCTCCGGCGGCCACGCCGCGGTCATCGGCGGCCCGCAGTCCGGCAAGACCACCCTGCTGCGCTCCCTGGCCCTCTCGCTGTCCCTCACGCACACCCCGCAAGAGGTCGGCATCTACGGCCTCGACCTGGTCGGCGGCGGCCTGCAGGCCCTGTCCGGGCTCCCGCACGTCGGCGGGGTCGCCGGCCGCGCCGACCGCGAACGCGCCGCCCGCACCATCGACTCCGTACGCGCCATGCTCGACCAGCGCGAGGAGCTCTTCCGCATCCACAACATCGACTCGCTGGAGCAACTGCGTACGCTCCGCGCCGCGGGCCGGGTGCCCGAGCTGGCATCCACCGAGATCGTGCTGCTCATCGACGGCTTCGGCGCCCTGCGCGACGACTTCGAGAACCTCGACGACGCCGTCATCGACATCCTCAAGCGCGGCGGCGGCTACGGCATCCACGTCGTCGCCGGCATGCTCCGCTGGAACGACGTGCGCATCGCCACCCAGTCCCAGTTCGGCACCCGGGTCGAGCTGCGCCTGAACGACCCGAGCGAGTCCAGCATCGACCGCAAGCTCGGCGAGACCCTCTCCCCGGAGGAGAAGGGCCGCATCCTCACCGACGGCAAGCTGTTCGCCCAGGTCGCCCTGCCCCGCGTCGACGGCCTCGCCGACACCGCCGACCTCGGCGCGGTCCTGGAGCGCACCGCCCGCCAGCTCCGCGCCACGTGGACCGGCGAGGTCGCCCAGCCGGTGCGGGTCCTGCCGCACGTCCTGGAGCCCGAGCTGCTGCCCGGCCCCGCGGCCGAACCGCGCCGCGTCCCGATCGGCCTCGACCAGACCCAGCTGGCGCCCGTCCTGCTCGATCTGTTCCAGCACGACCAGCACCTGATGATCATGGGCGACAGCGAGTGCGGCAAGACCAACCTGATCAAGGTGATCGCGCAGGGCCTGATCGAGCGCTACGGCGACGACGAACTCGTCTTCGGCGTCTTCGACCCGCGGCGCGGCCTGCGCGGCGCCATCCCCGAGGAGTACCGGGGCGGTTACGCCTACAACTCCAAGCTCGCCGCCGGTCTCGCCGCGGGCATCGCCGGCGAGCTGGAGAAGCGGCTGCCCGACGAGAGCGCCGACACCGAGGACCTGGAACCGGGCAGCTTCTCCGGCCCCCGGATCGTGATCCTCGTCGACGACTACGACGTCCTCACCACCGCAGGCCAGCAGCCGCTCGCGCCCTTCGTGCCGTACATCCCCTCGGCCGTCGACATCGGCCTGCACTTCATCCTCACCCGCCGGGTCGCGGGCGCCTCCCGCGGACTCTACGAGCCGATGCTGCAGGGCCTGCGCGAGTCCGGCTCGTCGGCACTGGTGATGTCGGGCGACCGCAGCGAGGGCCAGCTCTTCCCCGGCGTGTACGCCAGCGCGCAGCCGCCCGGCCGAGGAGTGCTGGTGCGCAGGGGTCAGTCCAACCGGCTGATCCAGACCGTCTACACGGGGACCAGGTGAATCCATGACGAAGGACGTCATCACCCTCACGAAGAAGATGCCCGACCCCCTGAGCGTGATCGCGGGTCTCCTCTCCGGCGGCCCGGACCGACTCGTGGGCACCGAGGGGGAGGGCGCCGTGGTGCAGCTCTGCGACGAGCAGGGCCGCCCGCTGGTCTCCGTCGAGGCGCCCCTGCTGGTGCAGGTCAGGGGCGAGGCCGAACGGCTGCTCGGCGCGAGCGCGCCCGAGGTGCCGTACTGGTGGACCGAGGCCCGCGCCACGACCGGCGTCAAGGAGGCCGAGCAGCTCGCCGGCACCTTCGCCGCCCGGCTCGCCACCCTGGTGGGCGGCACCGCCTGGCCGCGCGAGGTCGCCTGGTCGCTGGCCGTGGTCGACACGGACGGCATGAGCGTGGCACCGGTCCCGGCCGCCGCCCAGCCCGCCGTGGACGTCCTCACCGACAAGGTCGCCGTCATCATCCAGGACCGGCCGGTGGTCGCGATGACCGCCTGGCTCTCCGACGCCTTCCGCGCCGCCGCGAACGCCGAACTCGGCCTCCAGATCGTCACCCCCGCCGGCACCCGCCTCTCCCCGGCGGTCCGCGCCAGCCTGCCCGGCTGGCCCTCGCGCTGGGTGGTGCAGGACGAACGGGACGGCTACTACGACGGCCTGTCCGGCGCCGTCCTGGAGTGGAAGAACGGCTTCTTCGCCACCGTCGTACCCCCGGACGCGACCCGCGAGGACCCGCGCACCCCGCTCGCCGCCACCTTCCAGGAGGGCGCCACCGCACAGGGCGACACCGGCGAACGCCAGCTCGCGATCTCCTTCCGCACCGTCCATCCGGCCGACGACCGCCTCGTCCTCGGCGGCGCCGTGGAGGCCGTCTGGCGGGAGATCACCGGCGAGCCGCCGTCCGGCTGGGGCACCGAGGAACCCGCCAACCTCCCTTGGTCCCTGCGCCAGTTGACCGACGTGGCGTACGAGCGTTCGCCCGCGCCGACCTGGCTGGTCGTCGTCGGCACACCGGAGCGCCCCGGACTCGCGACCGTCCGCATCACGCGGACCAAGGGCGGCGTCGAGGAGGACGTGACGATGGCCTTCGGGTACGGCCCGGGGGAGCAGGTCCCGACGGACGCCGTCCAGGCCGCCGCGGAGGCCCTCGCCACCCGGCACGACCTGCAGTCCATGCTCGTCCAGATCCGCCGGGCCCGCCGCGACCTCTCCGTCCCGCCGCACTTCGAGGGCCCCGGTGTGCCGTACGCCTTCGTCCTGGGCGCCGAAGAGGTCCGCACCATGCCCGGCGACCGCGCCCGCCGCACCCCGCTCGCCGAGGCCCCGCGCGAACTGGGCCCACGGACGCGTCCGGCGCTGTACTACCCCCTGCCCGGGGATCCGTCGGACCTGTCGGGATGGCAGGACTTCGAGCGGCTGATGAGGCATCTGAAGGGGGAGGGGTGACGGCTGGAGAGGGCGAGCCGAGGGCCGGCGGCGTGGTCGCACGGCGATCGCCCCGGCCACACCCGCCCCGAGGACGAACGGTGTGACGGGACAGGGGCCTTACCCACCGCCCGCACACGACTGACCGGGAAGTACACGCGAACGTGCGCTTCCCGGTCAGGTGGTGAGCTGGTCGAGGAACCGGGGGACTAGGCGCTGACCTTCTCGCGCTCGGGCGCACCCTGCCCGGCGGTCCTGTCACGCCCGCGTGCGATCTCGGCGGAGTCCCGCTTGAAGGCCCACTCCATCGTCGGCTCCATCGCGAACCGGAAGACCCGGCGCACCGGCGAGGTGCACAACAGGGTCACGGCGGCGGCCGCGAGGACGCTCAGGAAGATCTCGCCGAGCGGACGCTCCAGCCAGGCGTGGTCGAACCAGCCACCGAACTCGCCGCCCTTGATCAGGAAGCCGTGCAGGAGGTAGCCGTAGAGCGTGCCCGCGCCGAGTGTCGTGAACCACATCCTCCGGCCCGGCACCCAGGAGAAGAAGCAGGCCGTCAGCAGCAGCGAGCAGCTGAACAGCGCGAGGACCATGACCGGGCCGGACCACCAGGGCGCGGCCAGTTCCTGCGCGGCGGCCCGGTGGTAGAACCACCCCGTCTTCATCCGGGGCACGGCCCACCAGCCGACGACCAGCGCGGTCGCGAACACCGGCACCGACAGGATCCGCACCGAGCGGCGGCGCACCAGCCGGAAGTGTTCGGGCTTCATGCACAGGCCGAGCACGAAGAACGGCAGGAACTGCAGCACGCGCTGGAGGTCGAGGTCGTCGCCGATCTCCGGGCTGACGGAGGCCAGCATGGCGATACCGAGGGCGATCGGCAGGGGCCAGCGCACCAGCTTCCAGATCGGCGTGGTCAGCCGCCAGATGAACAGCGCGCACAGGAACCAGGTCAGATACCAGGGATCCAGCAGGCTGATCTCCTGGTCGGGCGCGTGGTCGACGTAGCGCTTGAAGAGGGAGTAGGCCGTCTCGAAGACGACGTACGGCACCACCACACCGGTCAGCAGCCGCTTGAGCCGGTCGGCGCGCAGGTCGAAGCTGCGCGAGAAGAAGCCGGAGATGATGATGAACGCCGGCATGTGGAAGGTGTACACGACTGTGTAGAAGCTCTGCAGGATCCGGCTGTCGCCCTTGACGGGCTCCCAGGAGTGCGCCACGGCGACCAGGACGATCGCCAGATACTTGGCGTTGTCGAAGAACGCGTCGCGCTGTTTGCCCGGCCGGTTGCCGGCGCTGGTGCCGGCCGCGGCTCGGGAAGAGGCGTGTTCGCCGGGCTGGTTCTGCGGCGAACGCGGACTCGGCACTCCGTTCGCCGACGACTGCGTCGGAGGGAGTGGCGCCCGGTGCTGGCCGTGCGGTCGCAGCGGATTCATCACAGGGACCTCGCTGCGCTTTCGGGGGACGAGGCGGCGTGGAACATTTGAGGCACCCTAGCCTCGGCCATACCTTTTCGTAAAACCCTGGAAGTCGTTCCTGATTAACGTTTTCGCATACTCGCGTTTCCCTGAAGTCGGGGCCGCCACCAGCGTGATGACCGACACAGAGCATGCTGTCGTGAGCCGCCGCATCTGACCTACTTGCCGCAATTCGCCCCTACCAAAGGGTGCATTGTCGGCATGTGGTGCAGATCGCCTCTGCTGCTCCGGCCGAGAACTCGAATTCACCGCGAAGACGGTGTACATGGTGTGCGGACACGGAAACGATCGGGCCGAACGTCCTGTGCGGGTGCCCCGTCGAAATGCCGTGCGAAAGCCGGGGAGGGAGCCGGTCCGGGCCCGTCGCCGCGTGGTGATCGGGGAGAGTCCTGGCCAACGTTGGGTCACGCGCCGCATATGCGGGCCCCGTTGGTGGCACGATGGTTCTGGCGGGGGTGCGCGGGGCTGCATCCCCGGGCCGGGAGAGCGGACCGACCGAGGGTGTGATCAGTTGTGGCCATTTCGCTGTCAGTGGTGCTTCTGTTGGGGATCATCATGGTGGTGCTGATCCGGGGTGGCTCCATCAAGGCCGGCCCCGCCGTGGTGGCCGTGCTCTTCGGCTTCTTCCTGGCCTCGACCGGCATGGCCGACGACATCCAACGGTTCCTGAACTCGATAGCGGAGACCATCAACTCGATCCAGTTCTAGGCGTGGCGCGTCCTCCGTGTTCCGGACGCGTCCCCCGGTCCGCCGCCGAACAGCCGACCTCGCCCGACCGGCCCCCGACAAGCGACGCGTGACGCCGCACCTTGCCGGTGACCGAGGAGTTCCGGGCGTCCGCGCCGTTGCTGTCATCTACGATCCCTGTGATCACGTTCGGGCGGTCCGGGGGGGTTCATGGGTGATGCGGCGGGGGGCGGCGGGGCGGCCGTTTCCGACGAGACGGACGAGGCTTCGTATCCGGAGGGCGTGAGCGACACGGATCGCCAGGGCTCCGGATCACGGCGGAGACTGTCGTGTCTGGCGGTCGTGGTGGCCGCCCTCGCCGTGGCGGCGGGAGGCTTGGTCTGGCTGTTCCAGGACGAGTTGTTCCATCCGTTCGGAGACCCCCGAGCCTGTGAGGGCAGCGATGCGAAGCTGCCAGGGGTGATCTCGGCCGGGGGCGTGCCGATCCCCTCCGATGCCTCGGACATCCACTACGTGACCGAAAACGGCTTCGCCCAGGTCTCCTTTCTGACTGACCGGATGCCGGACTACCTGCACCGCGCGGGACTCGTCCCGGAAGGGGAGTCCCTGTTCGACGAGAACTACGGCGGCGGGTACGCGCTCGGCCAGGACGAGAGCGAGCTTCCCGAAGGGCTGTGCGGCCCGGCGCTCAAGGGACCTGCCTGGAGCTACAACACCACGGGCGCGGCGGGCCCGGGCGTCAACATCTTGGTCGAACGTTCCCGCACCACCGACACCACCTTCCGCGCACCGGCCCGTGTCGTCGCCTCCTTCGACCTCCCCTGAGCGCGAAGGACTGGACGGTGCGTGGGGCGTTCTCGGGGACTCGCCGACGTTCCCCGTCACTCCCCGTCGGGCGCTGCCCCATCGGACACGCAGGGGGCGCGTGCGGCCTTCTCCGGCCCCGGGGGACACCCGTCCCATCTCCTGCACCCAGGCCCAGAGCCGGTCCGGCGGGTCATGACGGGGAGCGTCCAACAGGCTTGGGACCAAGGGGGTTTGCGTCCTGCACGCGTCAAGCAGCGATATCGAACAGATGCTTGATTAGCGCATCCCTCCTGGCTAGCGTTACGGGCTAGCCAACGCCTCGTTGGAAACCCCCCGCAGAAGGAATCGTGTGATTCACAACCGTCGGTTCAAGCGAATAAGCACCGTCGCAGGCACCCTCTCCGCTGCCCTTCTCCTCACCGTCACCCAGGCGAACGCCGCCGGCGAAGTCGAGCGCGCGACCGCCACTGATTTCTCCAACGAGGTCGAGTGGGTGAAGTGCGCAACCAAACAGGAGGACGGCGGCATCGTGTACCGGGCCTGCTTCTCTCCCCCCGGCGACTGGTTCTCGGTCTACGACGGGAAATCGGATGGCTCCTCCGCCGTCGTGGACTGGGAAGTGGGGAGCCGATGGGGCTCCATTTTCAACGCTGACGGCGTCAGCACCGACCGCTACAAGAACAAGGACTTCACCGAGAGCGTCACGATCCGCTTCCGCGTCTGCCTGGGCCACTGGTCCACCAAGACGATCACTGCGGGCACATGCTCCGGCTGGGTGAGCAACCTCACCTGACGAGCCCCTCGACGAGCCGGGCGTGATGCGGGCTGTGCCGACTCGCTCGTTCGAAGCGCCGCCCGCACCCGAGGCATCGGGTGCGGGTCGCCGGCACAGGCACGGTGCGTCGACCGTTGACGGCCCTGTGGGGCCGTGCCGTGTCCCCTCGGAACAGGCCTGGCGATGCCGGGTCATGGTCGGGGGCGGGCTTCGTCCGGTGCGTCGGCCCGTGGCGGGCGAGAGCGCGGTGACCGGATGGCCGAAGGCCAAGAGCCCCCATCGTGAGCCTGGCTCCGATGACCCTGGCGTCCTGCACCGTCGCCCATACGCGTGAGCTGATGGTCCGGCTCGGCCGGAGCTCGACCCGTGCCACGCCGATCCACCAGCACGGTTCCCGGAAGCGTGAGCAGGAGATCGCGGATGGCGTTGACGCGCGGACCGTGGACGCTCCGAAGCGTCGTCCGCGCTCGAAGGGGCGCGAGGGACGCGAAGGGCTGAAACGCCCCAGGAACGCGGAGGGGCCCAGGGAGAGGAGAACGACCTCTCGCCTGGGCCTCCGGCGTGCAGAGCGGGCGACGGGAATCGAACCCGCGTAGCTAGTTTGGAAGACTAGGGCTCTACCATTGAGCTACGCCCGCACAGGCGCACCGCAGTCGGTGACCGCGGCACAGAGGCATCGTAGCGGGTCGTCCCGCCTTGTCGCACACCCCGTCAATGCGGGGGCCCGCGTCGCCTCCGGGCATGTACCCTACGTGTCGCACCAGCACGGGGTGTGGCGCAGCTTGGTAGCGCGTCCGCTTTGGGAGCGGAAGGCCGTGGGTTCAAATCCCGCCACCCCGACCATGAACCGGCCGTCCCCGGCCGTCACCGGTCACGCGCGCGGTCACCTCGGGTGATCGCGTTCCGTGATCGCCTTTGGGGCCGTGTCGCCGCTGCCGTTACTATGCAAGCTGCACGCCCGTGTGTCTCTCCTTACGAAGTCCTCCGGGCGGCGAATCCGCCGGAGCCGTTCTGGCTCCGGCAGAACCCAAGCAGTCAGCCACAAGGAGACCGAACCGTGAAGAGCGCCGTGGAGACCCTGAACCCGACTCGGGTTCGGCTCACTGTCGAGGTGCCCTTCGAGGAGCTCAAGGACAGCCTCGACGCGGCGTACAAGAAGATCAACCAGCAGGTCACGGTGAAGGGCTTCCGCAAGGGCAAGATCCCCGCCCGTGTCATCGACCAGCGGTTCGGTCGTGGCGCCGTACTGGAAGAGGCCGTCAACGACGCGCTTCCGAAGTTCTACACCGACGCGGTCAACGAGGCCGACCTCAACGTCCTGGGCCAGCCCGAGGTCGACATCACCGAGCTGAAGGACGGCGAGACGCTGAACTTCACCGCCGAGGTCGACGTCCGCCCGGCCCTCGAGATCCCGGACTACTCCGGCATCGAGGTCGAGGTCGACGCGGTCGAGGTCAGCGACGAGGACGTCGACAAGGCCGTGACCGAGCTGCGTGAGCGCTTCGCGTCGACCTCCCCGGTCGAGCGTGCCGCCGAGGACGGCGACGTCGTCACCATCGACCTGGAGGCCAAGGTCGACGGCGAGGTCCTGGAGGACGGCGTCGCCAGCGGCGTCTCCTACACCATCGGCTCGGGCGAGCTGCTGGAAGGCATCGACGACGCCGTGAAGGGCCTGGAGACCGGTGGCGAGGCCACCTTCACCTCCGAGCTCAAGGGCGGCTCGGCGGCCGGCAAGGAGGCCGAGGTCACCGTCAAGGTCACCCAGGTCGCCGCCCGTGAACTGCCCGAGCTGGACGACGAGTTCGCGCAGCTCGCCTCCGAGTTCGACACCCTCGAGGAACTCCGGGCCGACAGCCGCAAGCGCCTGGAGAACATGAAGCAGTACGACCAGGCCACGCAGGCCCAGGAGCGCGTCCTGGAGAAGCTGCTGGAGCTCGTCGAGGTGCCCGTCCCCGAGAAGCTCCTCGAGGACGAGATCAACACCCGCAAGCACAACCTGGAGCACCACCAGCTCGGTCAGATGGGTCTCGACCTCGAGAAGTACCTCGAGATCCAGGGCAAGACGGCCGAGGAGTTCGACGCCGAGACCAAGGAAGCCGCGGTCAAGGGCATCAAGACCCAGTTCGTCCTCGACGAGCTCGTCAAGCAGGAGAAGCTCAACGTCAGCCAGGAGGAGCTCACGGAGCACCTCATGCGGCGCGCGGCCTCCTCCGGCATGTCCCCCGACCAGTTCGCCCAGGCGGTCGTCGAGGGCGGCCAGGTCCCGATGCTGGTCGGCGAGGTCGCCCGCGGCAAGGCCCTGGCCGTCGTGGTCGAGAAGGCCACGGTCAAGGACACCAACGGCGAGATCATCGACCTGGAGGACGAGGAGGACGAGACGGAGGCCACCGAGGCCGCCGCCGACGCCACCGAGGACGCCCCGGTCGAGGAGAAGACCGAGGAGAAGACCGAGGGCTGAGCCCACGGCACTTCTGACGGACGTAGAACGGGCTCTGGGGACATCGCACCCCAGGGCCCGTTGTCCTACCTCCAGGGCGCGGGGCTGTACCGATGTCGACTCATCCCCCGTCTCGCCTTCGTTCGCGTGGGGGACCCCGTCGTGGGCGCGACCGGCCACGGCGGACCCGCGGCGACCCTCGCGCCGACACATCGCGGTGAGTGACGAGCGGCCCACCCGCCGCAGGCTCTACGCCCCCGGCGAACACCCCCCTTCCCGGGATTCTCCGAAGGGACCCGCGCGTTAGGGTCCATGAATACGAGGGCAGGGGAGTCTCCGATACGGCTCCAGCCCCGCAGGGAAACGTAAGACGGCCCGGACGCCGTCGTAAGACGAGCAGGTGGATACGTGACGAATCTGATGCCCTCCGCCGCCGGCGACCCCTCCATCGGTGGTGGCCTCGGTGACCAGGTCTACAACCGGCTGCTCGGCGAGCGGATCATCTTCCTCGGCCAGGCGGTCGACGACGACATCGCCAACAAGATCACCGCACAGCTGCTGCTCCTTGCCGCCGATCCGGACAAGGACATCTTCCTGTACATCAACAGCCCCGGCGGCTCGATCACGGCCGGCATGGCGATCTACGACACCATGCAGTACATCAAGAACGACGTGGTGACGATCGCCATGGGCCTCGCCGCCTCGATGGGCCAGTTCCTGCTCAGCGCGGGTACGCCGGGCAAGCGCTTCGCGCTCCCGAACGCCGAGATCCTGATCCACCAGCCCTCCGCCGGCCTGGCCGGTTCGGCCTCCGACATCAAGATCCACGCCGAGCGGCTGCTGCACACCAAGAAGCGCATGGCGGAGCTCACCTCCCAGCACACGGGCCAGACGATCGAGCAGATCACCCGTGACTCGGACCGCGACCGCTGGTTCGACGCCCACGAGGCCAAGGAGTACGGCCTCATCGACGAGGTCATCGCCACGGCCGCCGGCATGCCGGGCGGCGGCGGCACCGGGGCCTGAGCCCCATGCGGGGACCGGAACACCCCCCGCACAGCCCCCAGCCGACCGCCACAGCCCTTAGGAGACAGACAGTGAACGACTTCCCCGGCAGCGGCCTGTACGACCGCGCACGAGCCGAGAGCACGGTGCCCGTCGCCGAGTCCCGCTATGTGATCCCCCGCTTCGTCGAGCGCACCTCGCAGGGCATCCGCGAGTACGACCCGTACGCGAAGCTCTTCGAGGAGCGCGTGATCTTCCTCGGCGTGCAGATCGACGACGCCTCCGCCAACGACGTCATGGCGCAGCTGCTGTGCCTGGAGTCGATGGACCCCGACCGGGACATCTCGGTCTACATCAACAGCCCCGGCGGTTCCTTCACGGCGCTGACTGCGATCTACGACACCATGCAGTTCGTGAAGCCCGACGTCCAGACGGTCTGCATGGGCCAGGCGGCCTCGGCCGCCGCCATCCTGCTGGCCGCCGGTACGCCCGGCAAGCGCATGGCGCTGCCGAACGCCCGGGTGCTGATCCACCAGCCCTACAGCGAGACGGGGCGGGGCCAGGTCTCCGACCTGGAGATCGCCGCGAACGAGATCCTGCGGATGCGTGCCCAGCTGGAAGACCTGCTGGCCAAGCACTCCACCACGCCGATCGAGAAGATCCGCGAGGACATCGAGCGCGACAAGATCCTCACGGCCGAGGACGCCCTGGCGTACGGTCTGATCGACCAGATCATCTCCACCCGGAAGATGAACAACGCGGCCGTGCGCTGACGCGGGCGGGGATCCCCCGGCCCGAGCACTTTCGAGGGCTGGGGGAGTATCGTCTGCCGCCCCTTGGCGCGGTTGACACGCTGCACGTCAAAGTGAACCGCGCCAAGGGGGGCCCGAACGGGGGTCTCGGCAAGGTACCGTCGGACATAAGGCAGCACCAGGAGCCGCTGGACCTAGGCGTCTCCCAGGCGAAGGGGAAGCACACCGTGGCACGCATCGGTGACGGCGGCGATCTGCTCAAGTGCTCGTTCTGCGGCAAGAGCCAGAAGCAGGTCAAGAAGCTCATCGCAGGGCCCGGTGTGTACATCTGCGACGAGTGCATCGATCTCTGCAACGAGATCATCGAGGAAGAACTCGCGGAGACGAGCGAGGTGCGCTGGGAGGAACTCCCGAAGCCCCGCGAGATCTACGAGTTCCTCGAGGGCTATGTGGTCGGCCAGGAGCAGGCCAAGAAGGCCCTCTCGGTCGCGGTGTACAACCACTACAAACGGGTCCAGGCCGGTGAGAACGGCGGCGCCCAGGGACGCGACGACGCCATCGAGTTGGCGAAGTCCAACATCCTCCTGCTGGGGCCCACGGGCTCCGGCAAGACCCTCCTCGCGCAGACCCTGGCGCGGATGCTCAACGTCCCGTTCGCCATCGCCGACGCGACGGCGCTGACGGAGGCCGGCTATGTCGGCGAGGACGTCGAGAACATCCTGCTCAAGCTGATCCAGGCGGCCGACTACGACGTCAAGAAGGCCGAGACCGGGATCATCTACATCGACGAGATCGACAAGGTCGCGAGGAAGAGCGAGAACCCTTCCATCACGCGTGACGTGTCGGGCGAGGGTGTCCAGCAGGCCCTGCTGAAGATCCTGGAGGGGACCACGGCCTCGGTCCCGCCGCAGGGCGGCCGTAAGCACCCCCACCAGGAGTTCATCCAGATCGACACGACGAACGTGCTGTTCATCGTGGGCGGCGCCTTCTCGGGTCTGGAGAAGCTCATCGAGTCCCGGGCCGGCGCGAAGGGCATCGGCTTCGGCGCGACGATCCGCTCCAAGCGGGAGCTGGAGGCCAAGGACCAGTTCGAGGACGTCATGCCCGAGGACCTGGTCAAGTTCGGCATGATCCCCGAGTTCATCGGCCGCCTCCCCGTCATCACCTCGGTCCACAACCTCGACCGCGAGGCGCTCCTCCAGATCCTGGTCGAGCCGCGCAACGCGCTGGTGAAGCAGTACGAGCGGCTCTTCGAACTCGACGGTGTGGAGCTGGACTTCGAGCGCGAGGCCCTGGAAGCCATCGCCGACCAGGCGATCCTCCGCCAGACCGGCGCGCGCGGTCTGCGCGCCATCATGGAAGAGGTCCTCCAGGGCGTCATGTACGAGGTCCCGTCCCGCAAGGACGTGGCCCGCGTGGTCATCACCGCCGACGTGGTCCTCTCCAACGTCAACCCGACCCTGATCCCGCGGGATTCGCGGGGCCGGGGGCCGGGCGAGCAGAAGACGGCGTAGCCGGTTCCCGAAGCGGCAGACGTGAAGAGGGCCCCGCGCAAGCGGGGCCCTCTTCACGTGCCGGGAGTCGCTCAGCTCTTCACGCGGACTTCCTTACGGAGGTCGGCCGCGATCTGGGCCGACTCGTCCAGGGAGTACGTCTTGGTGCTCGTGTTCGGCTGGACCACGCCCATCGTGCTGTAGTCCGCCCAGATGCACAGGTACACCGTCTGGTTCTTGCCCGTGGCCCGGCTCTTGCCCGCGAGCTTCTGGCACTTCATCACGGCGCCCGCCAGACCGTCGGGCGACACGGACTGGGCGTCGCCGACCATGGTGGCCTCGCCGTCCGAATCGGCGGACTTCTTCATCTCCGCGAAGGTCCCGTCCAGCGCCTTCTCGGGGTCCGACACCTTGCCGTAGAAGCCGGAGAAGGCGACGTTCTCGGCGGTCTTCGCCTTCGCCACCGCGCTGGGGTCACTGGTGTCGAGTGACGCCATGTCCACGGTCGAGTAGGTGGCGGCGACCTGCGTGGCGTCCGACACCCCGAACGCGGCGAGGTCCTTCGCGTCGCTCGAACTGACCTTCTGCTCCGCGGCCTTGCCCGCACGCGTGTACTTCTCGGACAGCAGCTTCGACGGCGCGGTGAGCTTGTGCGGACCGTCGTCCTCGAGCCCGCCCCCGCCCCCGCTCCCACCGATCACGAAGTACGCCCCCACGCCGATCGCGGCGACGACGGCCACCGCGCCGATGATGAGGCCCGCCTTCTTCTTGCCCCCGCCCGGCGCCGGCGGCTGCGGCACCCCGTACGGGGCCTGGCCGTAGGGAGCCTGCCCGTACGGAGCCTGTCCGTACGGCGGCTGCTGACCGTAGGGGGCCTGCTGGCCGTACGGCTGCTGCTGGGGCGGGACGCCCGGCTGGGGCTGCTGCGGATAGCCGTAGCCGGGCTGGGGCGGAGGGGCCTGCGGCGGCTGGCCGTAGCCGGGCTGGGCCGGCGGAGCCTGCGGCGGCTGGCCGTAGGGGCCCGGCTGCTGACCGTACGGTCCAGGCTGCTGAGGCTGCCCGCCGTACGGGCCCGGCTGGTTGTGACTCATTTCTGGGTTCCCCTCCAGATGCTCATGTGATCCCGACATCCTGGCGCAGGGGCCACAGCCGGACGGCGTCAGGGGCCCCACCGTTACAGAACAAACGCGTTTCGGGACTGCCGTACGACACCCCTAAACTGAGCCCGTGACCGAGAACGCTCAGCAGCAGCCATCAGCGCCCCCCACCGAACTGCCGACCCAGTACGCGCCGGCCGACGTAGAGGGGCCGCTGTACGAGCGCTGGGTGGAGCGGGGTTACTTCGAGGCCGACGCGAAGAGCGACAAGCCTCCGTACACGATCGTCATCCCGCCGCCGAACGTCACCGGCTCGCTCCACCTCGGGCACGCCTTCGAGCACACGCTCATCGACGCCCTCACCCGCCGCAAGCGGATGCAGGGGTACGAGACGCTGTGGCAGCCCGGCATGGACCATGCGGGGATCGCGACCCAGAACGTCGTCGAGCGCGAGCTCGGCAAGGAGGGCAAGTCGCGGCACGACCTCGGCCGGGAGGCCTTCGTCGAGCGGGTCTGGCAGTGGAAGGCCGAGTCCGGCGGGCAGATCAGCGGGCAGATGCGCCGCCTCGGCGACGGTGTCGCCTGGTCGCGTGAGCGGTTCACCATGGACGAGGGGCTGTCCCAGGCCGTCCAGACCATCTTCAAGCGGCTCTACGACGAAGAGCTGATCTATCGCGCCGAGCGCATCATCAACTGGTGTCCGCGCTGTCTGACGGCCATCTCGGACATCGAGGTCGAGTACCAGGACGACGACGGCGAGCTCGTCTCCATGAAGTACGGCGAGGGCGACGCGACCATCGTCGTCGCCACGACCCGCGCCGAGACGATGCTCGGTGACACGGCCGTCGCCGTCCACCCCGACGACGAGCGGTACAAGCACCTGGTGGGCACGCTCATCAAGCTGCCGCTGACCGACCGTTCCATCCCGGTCGTCGCCGACGAGCACGTCGACCCCGAGTTCGGCACGGGTGCCGTCAAGGTCACCCCGGCCCACGACCCGAACGACTTCGAGATCGGCCGGCGGCACGACCTGCCCGCCATCACGATCATGGACGAGCACGCCGTCATCACCGCCCACGGCCCCTTCCAGGGCCTGGACCGGCTGGAGGCCCGTTCCGCGATCGTCGCCGCGCTGCGCGCGGAGGGCCGGATCGTCGCCGAGAAGCGGCCGTACGTCCACTCGGTCGGCCACTGCTCGCGCTGCAAGACCACCATCGAACCCCGGCTGTCCCTGCAGTGGTGGGTCAAGGTCGCTCCGCTGGCGAAGGCGGCCGGTGACGCGGTCCGGGACGGCAAGGTCAAGATCCATCCGCAGGAGATGGAGAAGCGGTACTTCGACTGGGTCGACAACCTCCACGACTGGTGCATCTCACGGCAGTTGTGGTGGGGCCACCGGATCCCGGTCTGGTACGGCCCGGACGGTGAGGTCGTCTGCGTCGGCCCCGACGAGCAGCCGCCCGGGACCGAGGCGGAGGGCTGGCGGCAGGACACCGACGTCCTCGACACCTGGTTCTCCTCCGGCCTGTGGCCCTTCTCCACACTCGGCTGGCCCGAACAGACCGAGTCGCTCGCGAAGTTCTACCCGAACTCGGTCCTGCTCACCGGCTACGACATCCTCTTCTTCTGGGTCGCCCGGATGATGATGTTCGGCCTGTACGCGATGGACGGCACCCCGCCGTTCCACACCATCGCCCTGCACGGCATGGTCCGTGACCAGAACGGCAAGAAGATGTCGAAGTCCTTCGGGAACGTCGTCAACCCGCTGGACTGGATGGACAAGTACGGCAGCGACGCCCTCCGCTTCACCCTCGCCCGCGGCGCCAACCCCGGCACCGACGTCCCGATCGGCGAGGACTGGGTCCAGGGCTCCCGCAACTTCGCCAACAAGATCTGGAACGCCACGCGCTTCGCGCTGATGAACGGCGCGACGGTCAACGGCCCGTTGCCGGAGCCGTCGGCCATGTCGGCCACGGACCGCTGGATCCTCTCCCGCCTCAACTCCGTCGTCGCAGAGGTCGACGCGTTCTACGAGGACTACCAGTTCGCGAAGCTCTCCGACGCGCTGTTCCACTTCGCGTGGGACGAGGTCTTCGACTGGTACGTCGAGCTGTCGAAGACGACGTTCCAGGCGGGCGGCGAGGCGGCCGAGGTCAGCAAGCGCGTCCTGGGCGAGGTCCTGGACGTCACGCTGAAGCTGCTGCACCCCGTGGTCCCGTTCGTCACGGAGACGCTGTGGACCACCCTGACCGGCGGCGAGTCGCTCGTCGTCGCCGAGTGGCCGGCCGACAGCGGCTTCCGCGACGCCGACGCCGAACGCGAGATCGTCACCCTCCAGCAGGTCATCACGGAGGTCCGCCGCTTCCGTGCCGACCAGGGCCTGCAGCCGGGCCAGCGCGTCCCGGCCCGCCTGTCGCTGGACGGCACCGCGCTGGCGCCCCACGAGGCCGCCATCCGCCAGCTGCTGCGCCTCCAGCCGGAGGGCGACGCCTTCACGGCGACGGCGACCCTGCCCGTCGCCGGCGCCGAGGTGGCCCTCGACCTCTCCGGCACGATCGACGTGGCGGCGGAGCGGAAGCGGCTGGCGAAGGATCTGGCCGCCGCGGAGAAGGAGAAGGCCCAGGCGAACGCGAAGCTCGGCAACGAGGCGTTCCTGGGCAAGGCTCCGGACCACGTGGTCGAGAAGATCCGCACGCGGCTCGCCAAGGCGGAGGAGGACATCACGCGCATCGCCGCGCAGCTGGAGCGGTTGCCGGAGGCGTAGGCGTCTTTGCGGTGCTGGAGGCCCTCGGAGCTGATTGTTCCGGGGGCCTTCGGCTGCCCGGGGGCAGGCCGCGCGGTCCGGCGCCGGCGGGGTGCCGCCCCGGTGGGTCGCGAGCCGTCCCAGCGGCACGACCGCACGCAGGCCGGGTACGTAGACTGACCCCGTGAGTGACCAGCCCCCGCACGACGACAGCTCCTTCGACGAGATCATCGCGGCCGAGACCGACCGGGATCCCGATCTCGCGGTCATCGAGGCCGGCAGCCGCACCCTGCGCGCCCAGGGCGGCCCGCCGGAAGCCGACGTGCCGACGCGTCCGGCGGACCCGGAGGTCGACAAGGCCCTGCGTGAGGTCGAGGCGGAGCTCGCCACCCGCTGGGGCGAGACCAAGCTGGAGCCCTCCGTCAGCCGGATCGCCGCGCTGATGGACGTGCTGGGCGAGCCGCAGCGGTCGTACCCCTCGATCCACATCACCGGAACCAACGGCAAGACCTCCACCGCCCGCATGATCGAGGCCCTGCTGGGCGCCTTCGAGCTGCGCACCGGCCGGTACACGAGCCCCCACGTCCAGTCGATCACCGAGCGGATCAGCCTGGACGGGGCGCCCATCTCCGCCGAGCGGTTCGTCGAGACGTACCAGGACATCCAGCCGTACATCGAGATGGTCGACGCGCAGCAGGAGTTCCGGCTGTCCTTCTTCGAGGTGCTGACGGCGATGGCGTACGCCGCCTTCGCGGACGCGCCGGTCGACGTCGCGGTCGTCGAGGTCGGGATGGGCGGCAGCTGGGACGCCACCAACGTCATCGACGGGGACGTCGCCGTCGTCACCCCCATCGACCTCGACCACACCGACCGGCTCGGCGAGACGACCGCCGCGATCGCCATCGAGAAGGCCGGCATCGTCAAGCAGGACGCGACCGTGATCCTGGCCCAGCAGCCGGTCGACGCGGCCCAGGTGATGCTGAAGAAGGCCGTCGAGGTCGACGCCACCGTCGCCCGTGAGGGCCTGGAGTTCGGGGTCGTCTCCCGGCAGGTCGCCGTCGGCGGGCAACTGCTCACCCTGCGCGGGGTGGGCGGCGAGTACGACCAGGTGTACCTGCCGCTGCACGGCCCCTACCAGGCCCACAACGCGGCCGTCGCCCTCGCCGCGGTCGAGGCCTTCTTCGGCGTCGGCTCCCAGCGGCCCGAGCCGCTCGACCTCGACACCGTCCGCAAGGCCTTCGCGGCCGTCTCCGCACCGGGCCGCCTCGAAGTCGTACGGCGGTCCCCGACCGTCGTGCTCGACGCCGCCCACAACCCGGCCGGCGCCCGCGCCACCGCCGAGGCGGTCAGCGAGGCCTTCGACTTCAGCCGGCTCATCGGCGTGGTCGGGGCCAGCGGGGACAAGAACGTGCGCGGGCTCCTCGAGGCCTTCGAGCCGATCTTCGCCGAAGTCGTGGTCACCCAGAACTCCAGCCACCGGGCCATGGACGCCGACGAACTCGCGGGGATCGCCGTCGAGGTGTTCGGCGAGGAGCGCGTACAGGTGGAACCGCGGCTGCCGGACGCCCTGGAGGCCGCGATCACGCTGGCCGAGGAAGAGGGCGAGTTCGCGGGCGGCGGGGTGCTGATCACCGGTTCCGTCATCACCGTCGGCGAGGCCCGACTGCTCCTGGGGAGGGGCTGACACCCGTGCGTACGCTCTGCGCTTCGACCCTGATCGGCGAGTTCTTCGTCATCGGTTTCGCCGGACTGGTCGCCATGAAGGACCCCGACCTGTCCACGGCGACGGTGTGGACGGTCAGCGGCATCGTCATGTTCCTGTGCCTGGTGCTGTGCGGCATGGTGACCCGCCCCGGCGGCGTCGTGCTCGGGTGGGCCCTGCAGATCGCCCTGATCGCCTCCGGTGTCGTCGTCCCGTCGATGTTCTTCCTCGGCGCGATCTTCGCGGCCCTGTGGTGGGCGTCCGTGCACTACGGCCGCAAGATCGACGAGGCGAAGGCCCGCTTCGCGGCGCAGACCGCCGAGAACAGCCCGTCCGGCGTGTGAGGCCGCTCCGAGGCCCGCGAGGCCGTAGGGGACAAGGCCGCGCAACCTGACACTGCGTAACAGAGGCCCGGACACGCCCGGTAACCTCATCACCCCGCACACACTTGTGTTTAAGGAGCCCACGTGAGCCAGCGCACCCTCGTCCTGCTCAAGCCCGACGCAGTCGCTCGTGGCCTGACCGGCGAGATCATCAGCCGTATCGAGCGCAAGGCCGGCTGGCAGATCACCGCGCTGGAGCTGCGCACCCTGGACCAGGAGACGCTGGAACAGCACTACGGCGAGCACAAGGGCAAGCCGTTCTACGAGCCGCTGGTGGAGTTCATGTCCTCCGGTCCGGTCGTGGCGCTGATCGTCGAGGGCGAGCGGGTCATCGAGGGTGTCCGCGCGCTCGCCGGCCCGACCGACCCGATCGCCGCGGCACCGGGCTCCATCCGCGGCGACTACGGTGTGATCGTCCGCGAGAACCTGATCCACGCCTCCGACTCCGAGGAGTCCGCCGAACGTGAGGTGAAGATCTTCTTCCCCGGTCGCGCGTAACCCTCCGAGCGGCCGAAACGGGAGTCTGGGGGCAAGGCCCCCGGACTCCTTGGCATATGCGTGGCCGATCGGGGGAACGGGTGTCCCCGAACGCCCGTCTCCAGAAGCGGACCCGCACATCATCTGCTGACAATGGCGGAGACCCTCACGCGGTGTTCGCGAAGGCGCGTCTACGATGGAAGCCTTCACGTCACCGCACCCACCTCGCCGTCCTGAAAAGCCCTCAGAAGCAGCTCGGAAGGCCAGAAGAATCCTGATGGGGAACTCAATGTCGTTCATCGGCCGTGACATGGCTGTCGACCTCGGGACCGCCAACACGCTGGTGTACGTCAGGGGTCGCGGGATCGTACTCAACGAGCCGTCCGTCGTCGCGATCAACACCAACACCGGTGGCATCCTCGCGGTCGGCGCCGAAGCGAAGAAGATGATCGGGCGCACGCCCGGCAACATCGTTGCCGTACGTCCGCTGAAGGACGGCGTGATCGCCGACTTCGAGATCACCGAGCGGATGCTCCGCTACTTCATCCTGAAGATCCACAAGCGGCGGTATCTGGCTCGTCCGCGGGTCGTCGTCTGTGTGCCCTCGGGCATCACGGGCGTCGAGCGCCGCGCCGTCATCGAGGCGTCGTCCCAGGCCGGCGCCCGTCAGGTGCACATCATCGAGGAGCCCATGGCCGCGGCCATCGGCTCCGGCCTGCCGGTCCATGAGGCCACGGGCAACATGGTGGTGGACATCGGCGGCGGCACCACGGAGGTCGCGGTCATCTCGCTCGGCGGCATCGTCACCGCCCAGTCCATCCGCGTCGCGGGTGACGAACTGGACAACGCGATCATCCAGCACATCAAGAAGGAGTACTCCCTTCTGCTGGGCGAGCGGACAGCCGAACAGATCAAGATCACGATCGGTTCGGCGTACGACCTCGACGCTGACGAGCACACCGAAATCCGTGGCCGGGACCTCGTCTCCGGGCTGCCCAAGACCGTGGTCATCTCGGCCGCCGAAGTCCGCAAGGCGATCGAGGAACCCGTCAACGCCATCGTGGACGCCGTCAAGACCACCCTGGACAAGTGCCCGCCGGAGCTGTCCGGCGACATCATGGACAGGGGAATCGTTCTGACCGGCGGCGGAGCGCTGCTGCGCGGCCTCGACGAGCGGCTGCGGCGCGAGACCGGCATGCCGATCCACATCGCCGAGGACCCGCTGGACAGCGTGGCGCTCGGCTCCGGCAAGTGCGTCGAGGAGTTCGAGGCGCTGCAGCAGGTCCTGGACGCCCAGCCGCGCAGATGACGTGACTCTTCGACTCCGCCGTACGAGATGATCGGCTCTCGTACGGCGGATCGTTGATCTGCAGGCATAGGCTCGCCCCATATGCTCCTGTGGACCTGAAAACCCGCACGCCTGAACGGTCGACACCCGAACAGGTCAATGTCCGAACACATCAACACCCGAACACACCAACACCTGAACACTGAACCTCTGCACATTCCTATTGAGGAAGGCACGGCCGCCGCACGTGAGGGACACACGAGAGAGCCGGCTCCTCCTGGTGCTGCTGGTCGCCATCGCGTTCGCGCTGATCACGGTGGACATCCGCGGCGGGGAGGACTCACCGGTCGACGGTGCCCGCCAGGGCGCGGCCACCGTGTTCGGCCCGATCGAGAACGGCGTGTCGGCCGCGGTCGACCCGGTCGGCAACGCCGTATCGGCCATCCGTGACTCCGGCGAACGCCACGACCGGCTCGCCGAGTTGGAGAAGGAGAACGCGGCCCTCAAGGCGAAGCTCGGCAGCGACGACCGCAACCGCTCCCGCCTGACCCAGCTCGACAAGATGCTGAAGATCGCCGGCGCGGGCCAGTACGGCATCAAGGGCGCCCAGGTCATCGCCATAGGAGCGGCCCAGGGCTTCTCCTGGACCATCACCATCGACGTCGGCGCCCATGACGGCATCCGGCGCGACATGACCGTCCTCAACGGGGACGGCCTGGTCGGACGCGTGACCACCGTCGGCCCCGACACCGCCACGGTCCTGCTGGCCAACGACCCCGACTTCACCGTCGGCACCCGGATGGAGGCCGGCGACGAACTCGGCTTCGCCTCCGGGCAGGGCGACCGTCCGCTGCGCGTCGAACTCCTCAACGGCAAGGCCGACGTGAAGAAGGGCGACCGCCTGGTCACCTTCGGCTCGCAGGCCGACAAACCCTTCGTGCCGGGCGTCCCGGTCGGCGTGGTCTCCCGCGTCGACCCCTCCGGCGGCGACCTCACCCGCACCCTGTACGTCACGCCGTACGTCAGCTTCACCAAGCTCGACGTCGTCGGCGTGGTCGTCCAGGCCCCGAAGAAGGACCCACGCGACACGGTGCTCCCCGCCAAGCCCAAGCCGACCCCCACGCCGACCGTGACGGTGACCGTCACCCCGTCCGCGAACGCGCCGGTCGACGGCGAGATCCAGCCAGAGCAGTAGGAGCTTCAGCCCATGCGTGTCAACCGGATCCTGCTCTCGTCCGCCCTGGTCGTCGTCGCCCTGGTACTCCAGGTGAGCGTCCTCTCCCGCCTCCACCTCCCGGGCGCCGTCCCCGACCTGCTGCTGCTCACCGTCCTCGGCCTCGCCCTGGTCTACGGCCATGTCGGCGGCGCCCTCATCGGCTTCGGCGCCGGCCTGCTCGCCGACCTCGCGCCGCCCGCCGACCACGCGGCCGGCCGCTACGCCCTCGTGCTGTGCGTGATCGGCTACCTCGCCGGCCTCGTCAAGCCGGAGAACGGCCGCCTGAAGTCCGCCACCGGCCCGATGGCCGTGGTCGTGGCCGCCGCCATCGGTTCCACCCTGCTGTACGCCGGGGTCGGCGCCCTCGTCGGCGACACCGCCGCCCGCCATGTCGGCCTGCCCAGCCTGCTGTTCACGGCCGCCCTGTACGACCTGCTGCTCGCCCCGTTCGTCGTCCCCGGAATCATGGCCCTGGCCCGGCGTGCCGACAACGACCCGCTCGCCGAGACCGGCTCCGCCGCCAAGAGCACCGACATCTCCTCGGGCTGGCTCGCCTCGGGCACCGGCCTCAGGATCGGCGGTCAGCGCGGCGCGCTCGGCGGCCTGAAGACCAAGGCCCGGACCCGCACCGCGCGGGCCGGGCGCATCAAGGGGGTCAAGCGGCTGTGAGGGCGGGAGGCAGCGCGCGGAGCGCGCCGGTGGACACTTCACTCGAACGGGGACGTTCCGGCGGAACGCGGCCTCACAGACTCGTCGTTCATCATGCGTACGCACAGCACTCGTACGCGCAGCGCCCATACGCGCAGCACTCGAACGCGCAGCACCCGTACACACGCACGTCCGTGCACACCCGTCCGCACACTGAGAGGGGGAGGCAGCCGCAGTGACCAACATCCCCGAGACCGGCCGGACCCCACGGGTCCAGATCCGGCTCGTCGTCATCCAGATCCTCGTCCTCTCCCTGCTCGGCACCCTCGGCGGACGCCTGTGGTACCTCCAGATCCGGGAGGGCGACGAGTACGCCAAGGAGGCCTCCGGCAACCACGTCCAGCAGGTCGTAGACCCCGCCGTGCGCGGATCGATCCTGGACGCGCGCGGAGTGCCCCTCGCCGACAACGAGACCCGGCTGGTCGTCTCCGCCTCCCGCACCGACCTGCTGAAGATGAAGGACGACGGCAAGGCCGTCCTCGCCAAGCTGGCCGGCGTCCTGGGCATGACGCCCAAGGAGGTCATGGAGAAGGTCCGGCTCTGCGACGCCAAGACGCCGCAGCCCTGTTGGAACGGCTCGCCCTACCAGCCCATCCCCATCACCGACGAGGCCACCGCCAAGCAGGCCCTGCAGATCCGCGAGCGGGCCGAGGACTTCCCCGGCATCACCGCCGAACCGCAGGCCGTACGCCGCTACGCCGCCCCCGGCAAGGCCAACACCGCCCAGGTCCTCGGCTACCTCTCCCCGGTCACCGACGAGGAGATCACCAAGGCCCAGGACACCGACTCGCCCTACCTGCGCTCCGACCAGGTCGGCCGCTCCGGCCTGGAGCGCCAGTACGACAAGGAGTTGCGCGGCAAGGCCGGCGTCACCCGGTACGAGGTCGACAACATGGGCCGGGTCATCGGGCAGGCCGAGGCCGACGCCGCCCAGCCCGGCTCCAACCTGGTCACCAGCATCGACGCCCGGGTCCAGCGGGTCGCCGAGTACGAACTGCACCAGGCGATGAAGACCGCCCGCAAGCAGTTCGACAAGATCACCGGTGAGAACTACAAGGCCGACTCGGGCGCCGTCGTCGTGATGGAGGCCAAGACCGGCCGGATCGTCTCGATGGCGTCCGCCCCGACCTACGACCCGAACGCCTGGGTGGGCGGCATCTCCGCCAAGGACTACAAGCGGCTCACGGGCAAGGACTCCAACTACCCGCTGCTCAACCGGGCCATACAGGGTCAGTCCGCGCCCGGTTCCACCTTCAAGGTGGTCTCCACGGCCGCCGCGGTCGAGGCCGGCTACGTGTGGGACGGCGGCTACCCGTGCACCAGCTCGTACTCGGTGGGCGGCCAGGTCTTCAAGAACTTCGAGGGGGAGAACTTCGGCCCGATCTCGCTCGGCCGTGCCCTGGAGGTCTCCTGCGACACCGTCTTCTACGGCCTCGCCGACCGGGAGTGGAAGAAGGACGGCGGCATCAACCCGAAGAAGGGCGAGCCCAAGGACTACTTCTACAAGGCCGCCCACCAGTTCGGCCTCGGCAAGGAGACCGGCGTCGACCTGCCCAACGAGGTCACCGGCCGCATCCCGGACCGCCGGTGGAAAGAGGCCTACTGGAAGGCCAACAAGGACTCCTGGTGCAAGACCGGTAAGAAAGACGGCAGTTACGTCGAGAAGATCGCCTACGAGAACTGCCTCGAAGGCAACAAGATGCGCGAGGGCGACTCGATCAACTACTCCATCGGCCAGGGTGACACCCTCGTCACGCCGATCCAGGAGGCCATGATCTACGGGGCGCTCGCCAACGGCGGCACCGAGTACGTCCCGACCATCGGCAAGGCGATCGTCAGCGCGGACGGCAGGACGGTCAAGGAGATCAAGCCGAAGGTCAAGGCCAGGCTCCCGATCAGCCCGGCCACGCACAAGGGCATGGACAAGGCCCTCGCGGGCGTCGTCACCAGCGGTACCGCCGCCTGGAAGTTCCAGGGCTGGCCGCAGGACAAGATCGAGCTGCACGCCAAGACCGGTACCGCGGAGGTCTACGGCAAGCAGACCACGTCCTGGCTGGCCACGTACTCCAAGGACTACACGATCGTCATGACGATCTCCCAGGCCGGTACGGGCTCCGGCGCCTCCGGTGAGGCCGTGCGCAACATCTACAGCGCCCTGTACGGCGTCCAGGCCGACGGCTCCATCGACCACAGGAAGGCGCTGCTGCCCACCCCGCAGAAGACCCTGCCGAAGATCAAGGCAGACGGTTCGATCGCCATCCCGAAGATCGCCAAAGACCCGGCCAAGGAGCTGCGCCCCGGCAAGAAGGGCGTGACCCAGCCAGGCGGGCAGCAGGTGCCGGGCACGGCGTCGACGGCCACCACGGCCAACCAGAACACCCGCCGACGACGGCGCGGCAAGGGAAGCCGGAGGATGCTCACATGACGGGCGCGAACAGCTTCTCCGTCTCCGGGTACGGACCGCGACGAGCGGGCTGGACCCGGGTCTTCGCCCGCGACTCGCTCGCCCGGCGGCTGGACTGGCCGATACTGCTGGCGGCGCTCGCGCTCTCCGCGATCGGCTCGGTCCTCGTCTTCTCGGCGACCCGCAACCGCACCGAGATCAACCAGGGCGACCCGTACTACTTCCTGCTCCGGCACATCCTGAACACCGGCATCGGCTTCGCCCTGATGATCGGCACCGTCTGGATCGGCCACCGCACCCTGCGCACGGCCGTGCCGCTGCTCTACGGCGCCTCGGTCTTCCTGATCCTGATGGTGCTGACCCCGCTCGGCACCACGGTCAACGGCGCCCACTCATGGATCGTGCTGGGCGGCGGCTTCTCGCTCCAGCCCTCCGAGTTCGTGAAGATCACGATCATCCTGGGCATGGCGATGCTGCTGGCGGCCCGGGTCGACGCGGGCGACAAGCCCTACCCCGACCACCGGACCGTCCTCCAGGCGCTCGGCCTGGCCGCCGTACCCATGCTCATCGTGATGCTGATGCCCGACCTCGGATCGGTCATGGTCATGGTCATCATCGTGCTCGGTGTGCTGCTCGCCTCCGGCGCCTCCAACCGCTGGGTGTTCGGGCTGCTCGGCGCGGGCGCGGCAGGGGCGATCGCCATGTGGCAGCTGCACGTCCTGGACGAATACCAGATCGCCCGGTTCGCCGCCTTCGCCAACCCCAGCCTCGACCCCGCGGGCGTCGGCTACAACACCAACCAGGCCCGGATCGCCATCGGTTCGGGCGGTCTGACGGGCGCGGGCCTCTTCCACGGCTCACAGACCACCGGCCAGTTCGTGCCCGAGCAGCAGACGGACTTCGTGTTCACCGTCGCGGGGGAGGAACTCGGCTTCGTCGGCGCGATCCTGATCGTCCTCCTGCTCGGAGTGGTGCTGTGGCGGGCCTGCCGTATCGCCCGCGAGACGACCGAGCTGTACGGCACGATCGTCGCCGCCGGGATCGTGGCCTGGTTCGCCTTCCAGTCCTTCGAGAACATCGGGATGACCCTCGGGATCATGCCGGTGACCGGACTGCCGCTGCCGTTCGTGTCGTACGGAGGCTCGTCGATGTTCTCCGTCTGGGTGGCGGTGGGGCTGCTGCAGTCGATCCGGGTGCAGCGCCCGATGTCCGCGTAGGAAACGCGCGCCCCTGCCCCATTCGCCCGGCGGCCATTAGATTCAGGTCATGGTGGACACACAGCGGGAGATCGAGCGGAAGTACGAGTCCGACCACAGCGGGCTCCCGGACCTGACCGGCGTCGCAGGGGTCGAAACCGTGATCGACAAGGGTGTCGCGCAGCTGGACGCCACCTACTACGACACCGCCGACCAACGCCTCGCCGCGTCCTCCATCACCCTGCGCCGCCGCACGGGTGGCTCGGACGCGGGCTGGCATCTGAAGTTCCCCGTGGCCCCCGGCGTACGGGACGAAATGCGGGCACCGCTGTCCGACACCCTGCCCGACGACCTCGCCGGGCTGGTCCGCTCCCGCGTCCGGGAGGCGGAACTGGTCCCCGTGGTCCGGCTGCGCTCGGCCCGGGACGTGCGCGACCTCCTCGACGCGGCGGGGCGGCTGCTCGCCGAGGTCAGCGTGGACGCGGTCCTGGCCGAGCGGCTGACCGGGGGCGACGGCGAGGCCCAGTGGACCGAGATCGAGGTGGAACTCGCCGACGGCATCGACCCGGTCTTCCTCGACCAGGTCGAGAAACGGCTGCGCAAGGCGGGGGTACGGCCCTCCGCGTCCGCTTCGAAGCTGGCACGGGCGCTGCTGGAGACCGCCCCCAAGGCCCGCAAGGCACCCAAGGCCGGCACGGTCGCCGGAAAGAAATCGGCCAAGAAGGGCGCGCCGGCGTCCCAGGGACCACCGGTGACCGCGGGCGACCACGTCCTCGCGTACCTCCGCGCCCAGCGGGACGCGATCGTCGAGCTCGACCCGGCCGTACGCCAGGACGTCGAGGACTCCGTGCACAGCATGCGCGTCGCCACCCGCCGGATGCGCGGCACCTTCAAGTCGTACGCGAAGGTGCTCGACCGCGCCGTCACCGACCCGGTCGGCGAGGAGCTGAGATGGCTGGCCGGTGAGCTGGGCGTGGACCGGGACCGCGAGGTGCTGACCGAACGTGTGACGGCGGCCCTCGCTCAGGTGCCCACCCCGCTGGTCTCCGGCCCCGTCGGCGCCCGGCTGGCCAGATGGGCGAGCGAGAGCCACGGCGGCTCACGCGGCCGGCTGATCGGCGTCCTGGACTCCGCGCGCTACCTCGCCCTGCTGGACACCCTGGACGTCCTGATCGCCGACCCGCCGCTGCGGAAGGCGGCCGGGAAGAAGCCCGGCAAGGTGATCGCCGACGCCGTACACAAGGAGTTCGGGACGGTCGCCGGGCTCGTCGAGGAGGCGCTGGAGCTGCCGCCCGGCCCGGAACTGGACACAGCCGTGCACGAGGCCCGCAAGAGGACCAAGCGCACCCGCTACGCGGCCGAGGCCGCCACCCCGGCCCTCGGCGCCCCGGCCAAGAACCTGGCCAGGTCGATGAAGTCCCTGCAGAGCCTGCTCGGCGACCACCAGGACAGCGTGATGGCCCGGCAGACCCTGCGCGAGCTGTCCGCGGTCGCGCACGCTGCGGGGGAGAGCGCCTTCACGTACGGACTGCTGTACGGGCGCGAGGAGCGGCGTGCGGCGGCCGTGGAGGCGGAACTGCCCGGCTTCTGGGCGGCGATCAAGGACGGGGCGACGGACCTCTGACCGCTCCGGACTCGGACGGGAGCGGCCCGCCGGACCGTTCGGCCGTACGGAGGGCCGTCGCGATCGCGTTACGCTAAATGGTCAACCCTGTCAGTCCTGTCCCGCTCACGAAGGTTCGCGAGATGCCTGCCGAAGTCGCTGCGTCGGTGTTCCCGCAGCTCGAAGCTCTGCTCCCGCATGTGCAGAAGCCGATCCAGTACGTCGGCGGAGAGCTCAACTCCACCGTCAAGCCGTGGGAGTCGTGCGACGTCCGCTGGGCGCTCATGTACCCCGACGCCTACGAGGTCGGCCTGCCCAACCAGGGCGTCATGATCCTCTACGAGGTCCTGAACGAGCAGGAGGGCGTCCTCGCCGAGCGCACGTACAGCGTGTGGCCGGACCTGGAGGCACTGATGCGGGAGCACGACGTCCCGCAGTTCACGGTGGACAGCCACCGCCCGGTGAAGGCCTTCGACGTGTTCGGCCTGTCCTTCTCCACGGAGCTCGGCTACACGAACATGCTCACCGCGCTGGACCTGGCGGGCATCCCACTGGAGTCCAGGAACCGTACGCTCGACGACCCGATCGTCCTGGCCGGCGGCCACGCCGCCTTCAACCCCGAACCGATCGCCGACTTCATCGACGCGGCGATCATCGGTGACGGCGAGCAGGCCGTGCTGGACATGACCCGGATCATCCGGGAGTGGAAGGCGCAGGGCTGCCCCGGCGGCCGCGAGGAGGTCCTCTTCCGCCTCGCGAAGACGGGCTCGGTGTACATCCCGGCGTTCTACGACGTCGAGTACCTCCCGGACGGCCGTATCGCGCGCGTGGTCCCCAACAAGTCGGGCGTCCCGTGGCGCGTCTCCAAGCACACGGTCATGGACCTGGACGAGTGGCCCTACCCCAAGCAGCCGCTGGTCCCGCTCGCCGAGACGGTCCACGAGCGGATGTCGGTCGAGATCTTCCGCGGCTGCACGCGCGGCTGCCGCTTCTGCCAGGCCGGCATGATCACGCGCCCGGTCCGGGAACGCTCCATCACCGGCATCGGCGACATGGTGGAGAAGGGCCTCAAGGCGACGGGCTTCGAGGAGGTCGGCCTGCTGTCCCTCTCCTCCGCGGACCACAGCGAGATCGGCGACATCGCCAAGGGCCTCGCCGACCGCTACGAGGACGACAAGATCGGCCTGTCCCTCCCCTCCACCCGCGTGGACGCCTTCAACGTCGACCTGGCCAACGAACTGACCCGCAACGGCCGCCGCTCCGGCCTGACCTTCGCGCCCGAGGGCGGCTCGGAGCGCATGCGCAAGGTCATCAACAAGATGGTCTCGGAAGAGGACCTGATCCGGACGGTCGCGACGGCCTACGGCAACGGCTGGCGCCAGGTGAAGCTGTACTTCATGTGCGGCCTGCCGACGGAGACCGACGAGGACGTCCTGCAGATCGCCGACATGGCGATGAACGTCATCCAGAAGGGCCGCGAGGTCTCCGGGCAGAACGACATCCGCTGCACGGTGTCGATCGGGGGCTTCGTCCCCAAGCCCCACACCCCCTTCCAGTGGGCACCCCAGCTGAGTGCCGAGGAGACGGACACCCGCCTGCAGAAGCTCCGCGACAAGATCCGCGGCGACAAGAAGTACGGCCGCTCCATCGGCTTCCGCTACCACGACGGCAAGCCCGGCATCGTCGAGGGCCTGCTGTCGCGGGGCGACCGCCGCATCGGCGCCGTCATCCGCGCCGTCTACGAGGACGGCGGCCGCTTCGACGGCTGGCGCGAGCACTTCTCCTACGACCGCTGGATGCGGTGCGCCGACAAGGCGCTGACCCCGTTCGGTGTCGACGTCGACTGGTACACCACCCGTGAGCGCACCTACGAGGAGGTCCTCCCCTGGGACCACCTCGACTCGGGCCTCGACAAGGACTGGCTCTGGGAGGACTGGCAGGACGCCCTCGACGAGACGGAGGTCGAGGACTGCCGGTGGACGCCCTGCTTCGACTGCGGGGTGTGCCCGCAACTTGACACCCACATCCAGATCGGCCCGACCGGGAAGAAGCTGCTGCCCCTGACGGTCAAGAACGCGGCGCCCGCGCCCAGCGGACACGCGCACTGAGGTCGGGGAGGCGTTCGGGCGGGCGGCCGGCGGGGGTCGCCGGGCCACGGGTCAGGCGACCCGGCCGCCGATGCCGGAACGGCCTTCGGGGACGGCCGTCAGGCCGACCGTCACCTGCTCGCGGGTCTGTTCGCCGAGTACGCCGGCCACCGCGTCGGTGATCGCGGAGATCAGGCGCGCGGGTGCGTCCGGTACGTCAGGGTGCCGGTAGGCGGCCTCGCGCAGGCTCAGCGTGACGTTCGGGGCGGCTTGGGCGGTGGGCTTTCCGCCGATGCCGCGTCGACCGTGGGGGATGCCGATGATGTCGACTGCGACCAGGTGGCTGAACTGCTTGCCGTAGACGGATCCGACCGCGTCCGCGAGTCCGCGGATCAGGCCCTCCTCGGCCTGCTCGTCGAGAGCGGTCTCGCTGATGCGCACGGTGAAGTGGGGCATGGTGGAGTCTCCGTTCGTGCCCGGGTGGCGGGCAGATCGGCTGTTGAGGTCTTCAGAAGCAAAACACCTTTGTCTTCAAAGGTAAATGCCGGGGGTTGTGATGGCCGGATCCGTGCGGCGCGAGGCCGGAGCGGGTGACGTGGACGCGGCGGTGCGCGAACTGCTCTTGCTCATGCCGCGGATGGCGGGCCGGGTCAAGCGCATTCCCGTGCCCGAGGTCCTGCGGTCGCATGCGTTGGCGCCCCGTCATCTCTCCCTGCTGTCGTACCTCTTGTTCGACGGGCCCATGACCGTCAACGAGCTGGCCGCGCGCCTGGAGGTGGCACCCACCACGGTCAGCCTGATGGTGGGAGACCTGAGCGGGAAGGGCATCCTGGACCGGCGCGAGGACCCGTCCGACCGGCGGCGCCGGATCGTGGCCATCGCCCCCGACCAGCACGACGCGATCGCCGACTGGCTCGCCCCCGGCGCCGCCGCCTGGCGTCGGGTGCTCGCCCCGCTGTCCCCGGCGCAGCGGCGCCTCTTCGTGGATACCCTGCGCGCCTACGACGAGGCGGCGGCGGAGGAACGTGAGCACTGAGACCCGCTGGGCGGGGAGGAGGGGCATCGGCACGCGTGAACGCTCGGGCCCCGCCAGAACCTCAACTCTGCTCGATGTGCAGATGGATGGGGCCCCGTAGAACCGGGCTGGGCCGGTACGGTGGCGGGTCGGCGATCAGGCTTGGCCGGTTCAGGCGGCGTGCCAGCGCGTTGAGTGCGATCTGGGTCTCCAGCCGGGCCAGCGGGCCCCCGAAGCACAGATGGATGCCGCTGCCGAAACCCAGGTGCTGGTTGTCCTGGCGGTCGGGGTCGAAGCGGTCGGGTTCGTCGAAGCGGGCCGGATCGCGGCTGCCCGAGGCGAGCATGAGCATGATCTGCGACCCCTTGGGGATGACGGTGTCGGCGACGGTGATGTCGCTGTACGCCGCCCGCCAGGGAATGATGTGCACGGGGGGCTCGTAGCGCAGCAGTTCCTCGACCAGCGGTATGACCAGGTCCGGTTCGGCGCGCAGGCGTTGCAGCACCTCGGGGTGGCGCAGCAGCGTCAGCATGCCGTTGGTGATGAGGTTGACGGTGGTCTCGTGGCCGGCGATGAGCAGCAGATTGGCGGTGCTGACGATCTCGTCGTCGGTCATCCGCCCTTCGGGCCCGTCGTCGTTGGCCAGTCGGGTCAGCAGGTCGTCGCCCGGCCGGCCGTGGCGTTGGTCCAGCAGCCCGCCGAGGTATTGGCGCAGGTCTTGGGTGGCCTGCATGCCGTTGGTCAGTTTCTGCTGCGGGTCGGTCCTGGGGTTGTAGTTGATCGCGTCGATGATGTGGTTGACCCACACGTGGAAGCGTGGCTCGTCCTCGCGCGGCACACCGAGCAGGTGGCAGATCACGGTGACGGGGAACGGGTAGGCGAAGTCGTCGACGAGGTCGATCCGCTCTCTGCCCGCGAAGTCGTCGATCAGGCCGCTGACGACGGCGGTCAGCTCACCTTCCATGCCGGCCACCAGCCCCGGGGTGTGCGGGGGGCCGAAGTGGCGCATCGCCATGCGTCGCAAGCGGTCGTGCTCGGGCGGGTCGAGGTTGATGAACGCCGGCGCGGCGCGATCCGCGGCCCCGGGCATCGGCCGTGACAGGTTGCGGACGTCGGAACTCAGGTGCGGATCGTGCAGTACGCCGGTGAGTTCGCGATAGGTGCTGATGACATAGCTGCCGTCCTCCTGCAGGGCCACCGGTGTCCTGCGCAGCTCGGCATAGAGCGGGTACGGGTCGGCCCGGGAGGAGTAGTCGAGGATCCGGGGGAGGATGTCGGGCGTCTCGGTCGTGGTCATGTCGCTTCCCTCCTGCTTCCCCTACCGGTGCTGCCGCATGGCGGTGACGCGCCGTTCGCCCGGGTCGTGGCCGGTGACGACCACCGTGGCGCCCTGGGCGAGCAGGGTGGGGCCGGGAAAGTCGACGGGTACCGGTTTGGCGTCGGCGGGCTGGTCGGGCGTGGGGCAGGGCGGCGGGAAGGGCGCGGCGGTCTCGATCAGCTGCCGGTAGTGGTCCAGCCACTTCGCGTTGTTGAAGCTGACCGCCGCGGTGACGCGGCCCTGGTAGCCGTATGCGGCGACGAAGCGGTGGTCGGGCACGGATCCCTGGGTGACGACGACCTCGTCGGCGTAGGTCGGTACACCGACGGACTTGATGTTGACGCCGAACTGGATCGACCAGAACGTCGGGATGGACAGGTGCGGCCAGCGGTCCGCCTGGGCGCTGACCATGTTGTGCGCCGCGATCCCGGCCTGCTCCACGGCGTTGGCCCAGTGTTCCAGCGAGATGAACCGGTACTCGTAGATCGGGTTCGGGCAGCGTGCCACGTCTCCGGCGACGAAGATGTCGTCGGTGACCAGGCCGTTGACGTCGAAGGCGCGGCAGCCGGAGTCGCAGGCGACTCCCCATACGCCTACCGCCAGTCCTGAGTCGCGCAGCCACTCGGTGTTGCGGATGCCCCCGAGTGCCACCACCGCCACGTCGGCGTCGACCGTGCTGCCGTCGGAGAAATGGGCGCGGCGGAACCGCCCCTGAGCGTCGCCCTCCAGCCGGGTGACTTTGACACCGCAGCGCAGGTCGACGCCGTGCGCGCGCTGCATGTCCGCCGCGACCTCGCCGATCATGGCGCCGAGTCCCCCGACGAGCGGGGCCGGCGCGAGCTCGGCGACGGTCACCGGGATGCCCCGCTCACGGCAGATGGACGCGATCTCGGAGCCGGTGAAGCCCGCGCCGATGACCAGTACGCGGGAGGGTCCGGCGGCCATCGCTCGCCGCAGGCCGTCGGCGTCCTCGCGCGTGCGGACCACGAACACGCCGTCCAGGGCCGCCTCGGCCTCGACGAACCAGGGCCGGGCGCGTACCCCGGTGGAGATCAGCATGCGGTCGAAGGGGATCCTGCGGCCGTCGGCGAGTCGGACGTGATTGGTCGCCAGGTCCAGGTGGTCGGCGGGTACGCCCAGCAGCCACTCCGCATCGATGTCACGACGTCGTGGCAGCGTGGTGCCCTCGGCCGGTACCCAGCCGGTCAGCACCTGCTTGGACAGAGGGGGCCGGTCGTAGGGCTCCCCCAACTCGTCGCCGATCATGGTCAGCGACCCGGTGAACCCCTCGTCGCGCAGAGCCTCCGCGGCTCGCAGTCCCGCCAGTGACGCCCCGACGATCACAATGCGGCCGTCGCGCTTGAACCCCTTCAGGGTGGTGGCACTGCTCATGACGGCGACACCTCCACCGCCGCGTCCCGTCCCTCCAACCGGTCGACCACAATGGCCTGGAGCGGGCAGGCCGCGGCGGCGCGCAACACCTGCTCGCGCTGGGCGTCGTCGGGGTTCGGGTGGTACATCAGCGCTTCCTCGCCGTGCATCCGGAACGCGTCCGGAGCCAGGAACGCGCACTGCGCATACCCCTGACACCGGGAAAGATCAACGACAATTCTCATCCCGACCTCCATGTCAGGGACTGCGAAGCTGCGGGCCCTGGGGGTGCAAATGGGGAGTTGGAAGCGAGCTCAGCCCTGAGAATGCGAAGGGGTCCACCACGCTCGTAGAAGGTCTCCGCGGGAAGAAGAACCAGTTGTCGCGAATGAGGCCTCGGCGTCTGCAAACCGCCCGGAAAAGCCGGACGTTGACCCCGAAGAGCCTATCCCGTACGCATGTCGTCCGCACCCCGGGCAAGGGAGTTACGGGCGCCGGTCACTCCGGGCCGTAGAGGGCGGCGATCTCCTTGGACGTCGCCCACCGGCTGTAGGTGGGCGACTGGGGCCAGCCGTCGGGGGAGTCCTGCCATTCCTCCTGGCGGCCGTACGGCAGGACGTCGATCAGCGCGAAGGCGTGACCGAGCTGCTCGGTACCGCGGCCGTCGGTGTGCCAGGTGCGATAGACGGTGTCGCCGTCGCGGAGGAACACGTTGACCGCGAATCCTCCGTCGGGCGGTGCGCCGACGTCGGTGCCGAACGAGCTGTTCGCGGTCGAGTACCACGCCATCCGGTTGCCGACACGCTGTTTGTAGGCGAGTGCCTCGTCGATGGGGCCCTGGGTGACGATGACGAAGCGCGCGTCGTAGTTGTCCAGGAACTCCAGACGGGTGTACTGCGAGGTGAACCCCGTGCAGCCCGGGCACTGCCATTCCTTGCCGGGGAACCACATGTGGTTGTAGACGATCAGCTGACTGTGGCCCTCGAAGACGTCCGCCAGCCGGACGGGGCCGTCCTCGCCCTCGATGGTGTAGTCCGGCATCTCGACCATCGGCAGGCGGCGACGCTCGGCGGCGATGGCGTCGAGTTCGCGTGTCGCGGCCTTCTCGCGGGCGCGCAGGGCTTCGAGCCGGCGCTCCCAGGTCGCGGTGTCGACGACGGGCGGTAGCGCGTTGTTGGTCATGGTCCCTCACAGAGCTCGTGCGCGGTTTTCGCTTGTGCGGGGGCAGACCTCACGCGGCTCGAAAACTCATCGGTGAAGGCATCGGTGAAGGCACCGGAGACAGTCGCCGGGAACGTCGTCGGTCGGTGTGTGCCGCCGGTGTTTCGCGCCGGCGGCACACATGGCCGTGTGCTATTTGCTGACGGCGAACCGCATCAGGGCGAGTTGGTCGCCCTGCTTGATCTTGCCGGTCACGTTGATCACCTCGAGTTTCCAGCTGTTGCCGGCCCGCAGGGCCTTGGCGACGGCGCAGCCGTTGTCGGTGGTGAGCATGCTCGGCCAGATGTCGGCGACCTGCTGGGTGCTGCCGCCGGACGCGTCGTACACCTTGAAGCTGATGTTGCGGGCCTTCTGGAAGGAGCTGCCCTTCTTGTAGGCGGCGGCGACGAACACGATCGAGGTGATGTGGGGCGGGATCTTCGCGAACTCGACCGTGACGGTCTCGTCGTCGCCGTCCCCGTGACCGGTCTGGTTGTCGCCGCTGTGCAGGAGGGAGCCGTTGCCTATGGGGTCGAGGGAGTCGAGGCCCGCCAGGCGCACCGGGTCCCCGTCGTGCATGGCGATGGCGATCAGGTCCAGGTCGGTGCCGGTCTTCCGGCGGAGTTTGCCCATCACTCCGCCGCTGCCCCCGGCGGTGGGGTCCCAGGAGACCCCGATGGACAGATGGGTCACCCCGTCCAGGTCCGCCGGGCCGTCTTCCTTCGTGAGCGTAATCATGCGCACATACTGCCTGGGCTTTCGCCGCGGTCCCAGAGCAGGCCCGGGATGACGGCGGGGGATATACCAGTAGCCGGGAGCGCACGGCACGCGGGAAACTCGGGCATGCCTCGACTCGTCGCGCCCGATGTCCGTTTCCGTGTCTCGTTCCTGGGCGCCGTGCGGGAGGACGTCGCCGCAGGGGAGTACGGCAGCGACACGCTCACACGGGAGCTGCGCGTGTACGGCGCCGACTGGGACACGCCCGACGGGTTCGCCCGGTACGTGGCGGCCGTGCGGGAAGAGGAACTGGAGGAGGGACGGCGGCCCCAGGGTTTCGTGCCGGCGACCTGGTTCTGGTACGTGGACGGGGACGTGTATCTCGGGCGCATCCAGGTCCGGCACCGGCTCACGGACCACCTGCGCGACTACGGCGGACACATCGGGTACGGGGTTCGGGCCGGTGCGCGCCGGAGGGGGCACGCGACCGCGATGCTCAGGGAGGTTCTGCCGCATGCCCGCGCGCTGGGGCTGGAGCGGGTGCTCGTCACCTGTGACACCACCAACGTCGGCTCCCGCAAGGTGATCGAGGCCGGTGGCGGGGAGTTCGAGGACGAGCGGGGCGGAAAGCTGCGGTTCTGGATCCGTACGGGGGACTGAGGCGTCTACGCCGGTATGGATCTCGAGAGGCACGCCCCGCAGCAGAACCCCGAGGGGTGTCTGACCGTCGCGATCCGCATACCTGTGCGGATCGTCGTGCTCGTGCTGGTGGTGCCGGTGCGGGTGGTGTGGGATCTGCTGGTCGTGGCGGGACGGTTCCTGATGGATACCGTGCTGCGGCCGGTGGGACGGGCGGTGTTCGTCTGGCCGTTCGTGGGGCTGTGGCGGTATGTCGTCGTGCCCCTGGGGCGGGCGCTGGGGTGGCTCGGGAACGTGCTGGTCGTGGTCCCGCTCGTGGCGCTGTACCGGTATGTGCTGACACCCCTCGGGCGCCTCGCCGCCCTGGTGGCGCGGGGGATCGGGGCCGGTCTGGTGTGGGTGTACGCGTGTGTGCTCACGCCGGTGGGGCGCGCCGTCCTGTGGGTGCTGCGGGGCGTCGGCGCCGGGCTCGCGGCCCTGGGGCTCGGGATCCACGGCGCCGTGGCCTGGCTGGTGCGGTACCTCGTCGTGGTGCCGGCCGTGTGGGCGTACGTGTGGATCCTCACGCCTGTCGGGCACGCCGTCGCGTGGTGTGCGCGGGGCGTGGGGTGGCTGCTGGGCGTGATCGTCACCGGGGTGGCGGTGGCGCTCCACTGGATCATCCGGATCCTGTTCGTGCTGCCCGCGCTCGCGCTCTGGGGCTGGGTGCTCACCCCCGTGGGCCGGGTGCTCGTCGTCGTCGGGCGGGAAGTGGGCCAGGCCCTCGGGCATGCCTGGCGGATCGCGGGGCACATCTCGCTCGCCGTCGGGCGGTTCCTCGGGACCCTCTTGAGATGGATCTTCGTGGAGCCGGTGCGCTGGGCGTACCGCACCGTCCTCACCCCCGTGGGACACGTGATCCGGGACACCGTCCTGCGGCCCGCCGCCGAGGCCGCACGCGGTGTCGCGCGGGCCGGCCGGCAGGCCCTCGCGGCAGCCCGGGAGTCGGTCCGGCAGGCCCGGGCCGACCTGCGACGCATGCTCTTCGGTGAGCCGGGGCAACCGCACGTCGTGGATCGGCGGGAACCGACGGGCGCCGAAACACGTACTCTTGATAGCAGTACGACCGCTCTCACGAAGGACTGAACGACACTGGGCAAGCGACAGCCCGAAGGCCCGCCGCCCGCACTCGCGGTGCAGCGCATCCGACTGCGCTACACCAAGCGCGGCCGCCTCCGGTTCACCAGCCACCGTGACTTCCAGCGCGCCTTCGAGCGTGCGTTGCGCCGTGCCGAGGTGCCGATGGCGTACTCGGCGGGGTTCACGCCGCATCCGAAGGTGTCGTACGCCAATGCCGCACCCACCGGCACGGGCAGTGAGGCGGAGTATCTGGAGATCGCGCTCACCGAGGCGCGCGATCCGGAGAAACTCAGGGTTCTGCTCGATGAGTCGCTGCCCGCCGGGCTCGACGTCATCGACGCCGTCGAGGCACGGACCTCGGGGCTCGCCGACCGGCTCACGGCTTCCGTGTGGGAGCTGAGACTGGACGGCGTGGACCCGGCGGAGGCGGAGCGGGCGGTTGCCGCCTTCAACACCGCCGAGGCCGTCGAGGTCCAGCGCCGGGCCAAGAACGGCGTCCGGACCTTCGACGCCCGCCCCGCGGTCGTCCGGCTCGAAACACACGGTGCACAGGAAACACACAGTTCGCAGGCTGATAGGCCGACCGACCAGCCCTGTGCGATACTGCGGCTGGTTGTTCGGCACGTGACGCCTGCCGTACGACCCGACGACGTCCTGTCCGGTCTCCGCGCCGTGGCCGACCTGGCGCCGCCGGTCCCCGCAGCGGTGACCAGGCTGGCGCAGGGGCTGTTCGATGAAGAGACCGGCACGGTGACCGACCCGCTCGCGCCCGACCGCGAGGCAGCGACGGCCCCCTCAACGGCCGTACCCGCTGCCGCCGCGACGGCGCCGGCGTAAGGAAGGTTCCGCGTAGGGACGGACGTCGTAGCGCCGCCCTCGTACTCGGGAGCCACCTGGGTCGGGCAGCGCACCGACCACAAGACTTTCGCCAGGCCGTACGCAATCGGCGTACGGAACCGGCGAGACAGGACACAGAGAGCTCCCGTGCGGCGCCCGCGCCCCGGACGGCGGCACCGCGCACAGCGCGAGCCGCGGACGTCAACGGCGATCGACATGATCGACGCCGGACCAGGCGCGGCGCCCGGGAGCCTGACGGGAGACAAGCCCGCATGCTCGAACCGACCGAACCCACAGAGTCGTCAACAGGCTCCGAACTCAACACTCCCAGCGACACCCTGCCGCCGCGCCGTCGGCGCCGTGCCGCTTCCCGACCGGCGGGTCCGCCGGTCGCCGCCAACGAGACTCCCGCCGAGACCGTCGCGTCGGCCGTGGTGGCCGCGCAGGCCGAGGACCTCGTGACAGACGAGGACTTTGTGACCGACGTGACCGATGAGACCGGCGTGACCGACGAGACTCTCGTGACTGACAAGGACCAGCAGAGCGCCGAGGGCATTGAGGGTGCCGCGGCTGCTGAGGCCGAGGAGACACCGGCCGCCGAGGCCGCGCCTGCCGCGCGTACGCGTCGGCGGGCCACTCGGCGTGCTTCCGCGCCCGCCGGGGCGCCCGCGTCCGCGGAGACGGCGGAGGTCGCCGAGGTCGTCGTACCCGTGACAGCCGCCGCGGAGTCCGCCGCAGTGGAGTCCGCCGAGGAGAGCCCGGCTGTCGCCGAGGACACCGAGGCCGCACCGCCCCGTACGCGTCGGCGGGCCACCCGACGGGTGTCCGCGCCCGCGGCGGCGCCGGCCGCCGCCGAGACGGCGGAGACCGTGGTGCCCGCGTCCACCGGGTCCGCGGAATCCGCCGGATCCGCGGCGTCCACCGGATCCGCGGCGTCCGCCGGTGATGTGGCGACCGAGGAGGCCGCGCCCGCCGTGCGTACGCGTCGTCGGGCCGGGCGTCGGGCCGCCGCGCCCGCCGGGGCGCCGAAGGCCGCCGATCACGCCGAGGGCGCCGAGAACGTGGAGGTGGCGCAGGCCGTCGAGACCGCGGAGAGCGCCGGGGAGCCGGTGGACCTCGCGGACACGGCGGCCGTCGACACCGACGCCGTGACCGCCGCGCAGGAGAGCCAGGCCGCCGGGACCGGCGAGGAGCAGGCTGCCGCGCCGCGTCGTACCCGTCGCGGAGCCACCCGACGAGGCGCGCCCGCCGGGGATGCCGAGGCGGTCTCGGCCGGGGCAGGTACTCCCGAGACCCCGGCGACCGAGACCGAGACCGAGACCGAGGCCGAGGCCGAGGCCGAGGCGGCTGAGGACGCCTCGCCGCGTCGGCGTCGGCGGGCTGTCCGCAAGGCCGCGACCGGGTTCGCCGCGCCCGCGCGGGCGGCCAGGGCGGAGGCCGCCGAGGACGAGGCTCCGCGTCGGCCCGCACGGCCGGCCGTAGCCGTGTTCCAGGCGCCGGTGTTCACCGAGCCGCAGTTCCAGACGCCCGAGCGGGCCGCCGCCGAAGCCGCCGCAGTGGCGGAGGCCGACGTGGTCGAGGAGCCCGAGCAGGACACCGAGCCCTACGCCGAGAGCTTCGCCGAGGAGCAGGGCGCAGGGCGTCGTCGGCGCCGCCGCCGTGGTTCCGGTCCCGCGCAGGAGACCGAGGACCGGCCCGCCGCGACCGCCGTGGAGGAGGAGCCGGCGGAGGAGACCGACGAGACCGACGAGTCCGCTGAGGACGCCGTCGACGCGGACGACAACGAGGAGTCCGGCTCGCGCCGTCGTCGCCGCCGGGGCGGCCGTCGTCGCCGCCGGGGTGACGCCGGGGACGCCGAGTCCGAGGGCCAGGACGCCGACAGCGACGACCTCGCCGTGGCGCAGGCCGCGCAGGACGCCGAGGACACGGCCGAGCAGGCCGACGACGACGCTGAGGGCGCCGCGGACGACACCGAGGACCGCGAGGACTCCGGCGGCTCCGGCTCCAGCAGCAGCCGTCGTCGGCGTCGCCGCCGGCGTCGCGCCGGGGACACCTCCGTCGACACCGAGCCCGACGACGGCGACCCCGAGCGCACCGTCGTCAAGGTCCGCGAGCCCCGTCCGCTGCGGGAAAAGGGTGCCGAGCCGTCCGACGAGGTGCAGTCCATCAAGGGCTCGACCCGTCTGGAGGCCAAGAAGCAGCGCCGCCGCGAAGGCCGCGAGCAGGGTCGCCGTCGCGTCCCGATCATCACCGAGGCCGAGTTCCTGGCCCGGCGGGAGGCCGTCGAGCGGGTGATGGTCGTCCGGCAGAGCGGTGAGCGCACGCAGATCGGCGTCCTGGAGGACGGCGTGCTCGTCGAGCACTACGTCAACAAGGAGCAGTCGACCTCGTACGTCGGCAACGTCTACCTGGGCAAGGTCCAGAACGTGCTGCCGTCGATGGAGGCCGCCTTCATCGACATCGGCAAGGGCCGCAACGCCGTCCTGTACGCCGGTGAGGTGAACTTCGAGGCGCTGGGCATGGCCAACGGGCCGCGCCGTATCGAGTCCGCCCTGAAGTCCGGGCAGCCGGTGCTGGTCCAGGTGACCAAGGACCCGATCGGCCACAAGGGCGCCCGTCTGACCAGCCAGGTCTCCCTCCCGGGCCGCTACCTCGTGTACGTCCCCGAGGGCTCGATGACCGGCATCAGCCGCAAGCTGCCCGACACCGAGCGGGCGCGGCTGAAGACCATCCTCAAGAAGATCGTCCCCGAGGACGCGGGCGTCATCGTGCGCACCGCCGCCGAGGGCGCGAGCGAGGACGAACTGCGCCGCGACGTCGAGCGGCTGCAGGGGCAGTGGGAGGACATCCAGAAGAAGTCCAAGAACGGCGGCAACGCGCCGACGTTGCTGTACGGCGAGCCGGACATGACCGTGCGGGTCGTGCGGGACATCTTCAACGAGGACTTCACCAAGGTCGTCGTCAGCGGCGACGAGGCGTGGGAGACCATCCACGGATACGTCGCGCACGTCGCGCCCGACCTGGCCGACCGGCTGTCCAGGTGGACCTCCGAGGTCGACGTCTTCGCCACGTACCGGATCGACGAGCAGCTCGCGAAGGCGCTGGACCGCAAGGTCTGGCTGCCCAGCGGCGGTTCGCTGGTGATCGACCGGACCGAGGCGATGGTCGTCGTCGACGTCAACACCGGCAAGTTCACCGGGCAGGGCGGCAACCTCGAGGAGACGGTCACCAGGAACAACCTGGAGGCGGCCGAGGAGATCGTGCGCCAGCTGCGGCTGCGCGACCTCGGCGGCATCATCGTCATCGACTTCATCGACATGGTCCTGGAGTCCAACCGGGACCTGGTCCTGCGGCGCCTGCTGGAGTGCCTGGGCCGGGACCGTACGAAGCACCAGGTGGCCGAGGTGACCTCGCTGGGGCTCGTGCAGATGACCCGTAAGCGGGTCGGCCAGGGGCTGCTGGAGTCGTTCTCCGAGACCTGCGTCCACTGCAACGGCCGCGGTGTCATCGTGCACATGGAGCAGCCGACCTCCGCCGGTGGCGGCGGCAAGCGCCGCAAGCGCGGGCGGGGCGGCGACGGACACACCCACGAGCTCGAGGCGTCCGTGGAGACTCCTGAGCTCCTGGAGGAGAGCGAGGACGAGGTCGCGGCCGAGGTCGCCGAGCCGGTGGCGCTGGCCGAGCCCGAGTTCGTGCCCGACGAGGAGCTGTACAGCAGCGTCGCCGAGGCGGAGGCCGCTGCCGGCGGCCGGGGTCGTTCGCGACGCCGGTCGAGCCGGCGGGCGTCTGCTCCGGCGGGCACGCCGAACCGCGAGGACGGGCGCGGCGAGAGGCGCGAGGACCGGCGCGGTGACCGGCGCGACGAGGCGATGGCCGAGGCCACGGTCGAGGCCCACACCTCCGCGCGCGCCGAGGCCCCGACGGCTCAGGACGTGACGGCCAGGGAAGAGGCCGAGCGTCCGGTGCGGCCGCAGGAGGCCGAGGTCGCGCACGCCGAGCCCGCCGCCGCCGAGGACCCGGTGGTCGAGGCGTCCGCCCCGTCCGCCGAGGAGGCCGCGCCCAAGGGCCGTACCCGGCGTCGCGCCACCCGCAAGGTGTCCGCGCCGGCCGGTTCGCCCGCGGGGGCCGAAACGACCGTGGTGACGGTCGCCGAGACCGCGCCCGCCGCACCCGCACCGCAGGCCGAGGAGGCGCCCGCCGCCGAGCCGGCCGTCGCCGAGGCGCCCGCCGAGAGCGCCGCCCCGGCCCGTCCGAGGCGCCGCGCCGTGCGCAAGGCCACCGCGCCCACCGCGTCCGAGGAGGCGGCCGTCGTGGTCGTCCCGGCGGCCACGGAGGAGCCGAAGGAGCAGGCGGCGGCGGACGACGACGTCGCTCCGGCCAAGAAGACGGCCCGTAAGACGGCCAAGAAGGCCACGGCGAAGAAGGCCGCCACCACCGCCGTCAAGAAGACCGCGGCCAAGAAGACGGCCGCGAAGAAGACGACGGCCAAGAAGGCGGCCAAGACGACGACCGCCAAGAAGGCGGCGTCGAAGAAGACGGCGGCGGCCGAGCAGCAGGCGGCGCCGTCCGTCTCGACCGCGGCGGACGAGGGCTGACGGAACGCGCGAGAAGAACGTGATCCGCCCCCGGTCGTGGGACCGGGGGCGGATCACGTCTTGAAACAGACTCTTACTTCACAGCGTCTTACTTCGTAGCGTTTTACTGGGTGGTGCGGCCTGTCGCACGGGGATCGAGCGTGTGAACGAAAGGTGAATCGATGATCCCGAGGCAAGGCTATGATGTGAGCCAAGATTGACGCTAAATTCAGACAAGCCGGGATTTTTATCCCCGTAAGTGCACAGTATTGGGGCGCAATACGTGAAGGCTCTCGTGCTTTCGGGGGGAGCGGGCACCCGCCTCCGCCCGATCACCCACACCTCGGCCAAACAACTGGTGCCGGTCGCCAACAAGCCTGTGCTCTTCTACGGCCTGGAAGCGATCGCCGAAGCCGGGATCGACGAGGTCGGCATCGTCGTCGGGGACACCGCTGACGAGATCCGCGAGGCGGTGGGCGACGGCTCCCGGTTCGGGATCAAGGTCACCTACATCCCGCAGGAGTCGCCGCTGGGACTCGCCCACGCCGTCCTCATCGCCCAGGACTTCCTCGGCGACGACGACTTCGTGATGTACCTCGGTGACAACTTCATCGTCGGTGGCATCACCGGACTGGTGGAGGAGTTCCGCGCGGAGCGGCCCGACGCGCAGATCCTGCTGACCAGAGTCCCCAACCCCACCTCCTTCGGCGTCGCGGAACTCGACGGCGAGGGCAGGGTGGTGGGCCTGGAGGAGAAGCCGAAGCAGCCCAAGAGCGATCTGGCACTCGTCGGCGTCTATCTGTTCACCCCGGCCATCCACGAGGCCGTCCGCTCCATCAAGCCCTCCTGGCGTGGCGAACTGGAGATCACGCACGCCATCCAGTGGCTGATCGACGAGCAGCGCGACGTCCGCTCCACCACCATCTCCGGCTACTGGAAGGACACCGGCAACGTCACCGACATGCTGGAGGTCAACCGGTCCGTCCTGGAGACCGTGCAGCCGATGAACGCGGGCACGGTGGACGAGGGCAGCGAGATCATCGGCAGGGTCCGCATCGAGGAGGGCGCCCGCGTCAGCGGCAGCCGCATCGTCGGACCCGCGATCATCGGCGCCGGCTCGGTGGTCAACGACGCGTACATCGGTCCCTTCACCTCCGTCTCGGAGGACTGCCGGATCGAGGACAGCGAAATCGAGTACTCCATCGTGCTGCGCGGTTCGTCCGTGACCGGCGTGCGCCGGGTGGAGGCCTCGCTCATCGGGCGTGATGTCGAGGTGACGCCCGCTCCCCGTAACCCGAAGGCCCACCGGCTCGTGCTCGGTGATCACAGCAAGGTTCAGATCTCTTCATGACGGCCACCCCTTCTCCCGCCGCCCCGACCAGGATTCTCGTGACCGGCGGCGCCGGTTTCATCGGCTCGCACTACGTCCGTACGCTGCTCGGCCCCGAGGGTCCCGGTGATGTCGCCATCACCGTCCTGGACAAGCTGACGTACGCGGGCAACCCGGCCAACCTCGACGAGGTGCGCGCCCACCCCGGATTCGCCTTCGTGCAGGGCGACATCTGCGACCCCGAGCTGGTCGGCAAGCTGATGGCCGAGCACGACCAGGTCGTGCACTTCGCCGCCGAGTCGCACGTCGACCGTTCCATCGACGGCGGCGCGGAGTTCGTCCGCACCAACGTGGTCGGCACCCACACGCTCATCGACGCGGCGCACCGGGCCGGCATCAAGACTTTCGTGCACATCTCCACCGACGAGGTCTACGGCTCTATCGACGAGGGCTCCTGGCCCGAGACGCACCCGCTGGAGCCCAACTCGCCGTATTCCTCGGCGAAGGCGTCCAGTGACCTGATCGCGCTGTCGTACCACCGCACCCACGGCCTGGACGTGCGCGTGACCCGCTGCTCCAACAACTACGGGCACCACCACTTCCCCGAGAAGGTCATCCCGCTCTTCGTGACCAACCTCCTCGACGGCAAGAAGGTCCCGCTGTACGGCGACGGCGGCAACGTCCGCGACTGGCTGCACATCGACGACCACGTCCAGGGCATCGAGCTGGTCCGCACCAAGGGCCGCGCCGGCGAGGTCTACAACATCGGCGGCGGCACCGAGCTCTCCAACAAGGAGCTCACCGGGCTGCTGCTGAAGGCGTGCGGCGCCGACTGGGAGACCAGCGTCGAGTACGTCGAGGACCGCAAGGGCCACGACCGCCGCTACTCCGTCGACTGCACGAAGATCCGCGAGGAACTCGGCTACGAGCCCCGCAAGAGCTTCGAACAGGGCCTCGCGGAGACCGTCCAGTGGTACCGCGACAACCGTGCCTGGTGGGAGCCGCTGAAGGAACGGGCGGCCCTCAGCTGACGCGCCGCCGGCCGTCGCCGCGGGCCCGGGTCCACCCCGGGCCCGTTCCGGCGTTCGGGGCGAGGCCGGGAGACCGGCGGTGGCCCGAACCGTCCGGCACGTCAGAGCCCTGCATGACACCGGCACCATCCCGCACCCCCGCGCCATCTCCCACAGAGGACGAAGAAGAGGCATGAATCCGACCCAAGGACGGGCAAGCGCTCCGGCCGGCTGGCTGGTCACCGGAGCGGGCGGCATGCTCGGCCAGGACGTGCTGGCGAGGCTGGCCGCCGAGGGCGAGCAGTCCGTCGCGCTGGACCGCGCCGCGCTGGACCTCACCGACCCCGCGGCCGTACAGCGCGCGCTGGAGCGGCACCGCCCCGCCGTGGTCGTCAACTGCGCGGCCTGGACCGCCGTCGACGACGCCGAGACCCAGGAGGCCGAGGCGCTGCGCATCAACGGCGACGGCCCCGCCCACCTCGCCGCCGCCTGCGCCGCGACCGGTGCCGTCCTGCTGCACGTCTCCACCGACTACGTCTTCGCCGGCGACGCCACCACCCCGTACGCCGAGGACGCCCCCACGGACCCGCGCAGCGCGTACGGCCGCACCAAGCTCGCCGGTGAGCAGGCCGTCCTGAAGACCCTCCCGGAGCGCGGCTACGTCGTCCGCACCGCCTGGCTCTACGGCACCGGCGGCCCCAACTTCGTCCGCACCATGATCCGTCTGGCGGGCCAGCGAGAGACCCTGGACGTCGTGGACGACCAGCGCGGCCAGCCCACCTGGAGCGCCGACCTGGCCGGTCTGCTGCTCGACCTGGGACGCGGAGCCCTGGCCGGTACCGCCCCGGCCGGGATCTACCACGGCACCAGCTCCGGCGAGACCACCTGGTACGGCTTCACCCGGGAGATCTTCCGCCTGCTCGGCACCGACCCGGACCGGGTTCGCCCCACCACCAGCGCGGCGTTCACCCGCCCCGCCCCCCGCCCGGCCTACAGCGTGCTCGGCCACGAGCGCTTCGGACCGGCCGGTATCGAGCCGCTGCGCGACTGGCGCGAGGCCCTCACCGAGGCGTTCCCGGAGATCCACCGGGTCCACGAGAAGGAGAACCCGGCGTGACAGTCAAGGTCAGCGTCGTCATCGCGGTCTACAACCCCGGCAAGTACGTCGAGGACTGCGTCTCGTCCCTGCTGCGGCAGAGCCTGACCCCCGACGAGTTCGAGGTCTTCTTCGTCGACGACGGCTCCACCGACGAAACGCCCGCCCGTCTGGACCAGTTGGCGGCCGAGCACCCTCACTTCCACGTCATCCACCAGGAGTCCTCCGGCTGGTCCGGCCGCCCCCGCAACACCGGCATCGACGCCGCCCGCGGCGAGTACGTGATGTTCGTCGACCACGACGACTGGCTCGGCGACGAGGCCCTTGAGCGGATGTACGACTACGGCAAGGCGAACGACGCCGACGTGGTCGTGGGCAAGATGGCGGGCATCGGCCGCCCGGTCCCGCAGGAGCTGTTCCGGGTCAACCGGCCGCGCGCCACGGTGGAGAACGCGCCGCTGATCGACAGCCTCACCCCGCACAAGATGTTCCGCCGGGAGTTCCTGAACCAGCACACCATGCGCTTCAAGGAGGGCCGCCGGCGGCTGGAGGACCACGTCTTCGTCGCCGAGGCGTACCTGCGGGCGAAGAGCGTCGCCGTCCTCGGCGACTACCTGTGCTACTACCACATCACCCGGGACGACGGCTCCAACGCCGGCTTCCAGCGCTTCGACCCGGTCGGCTACTTCACCAACCTCCGTGAGGCCCTCGACGTGGTCGAGTCGCTGACCGAGCCCGGCCCGCTGCGCGACAAGCTCTACAGCCGCTGGCTGCGCAACGAGATGGTCGAGCGGCTGCGCGGCACCCGACTGCTCAAGCTCCCCGAGGACTACGCCGAGGAGCTGTACCGCGAGATCCGCGGTGTGGTCACCGAACGCTTCGGGCCGGGCGTGTTCGCCAGGGTCGCCCCCACCCAGCGGGTGGTGGCCGGGCTGATCGCCGCCGACCTCTACCAGGACATCCGGGAGCTCGCCCGCTGGGAGGCCGGCATCAGGCCCACCGGCAGCCTGTCCTCCCTGGCCTGGGAGGGCGGCAGGCTGACCATCGGCTTCGACGCCGAGTACGAGGTCGACGGCGCCCCGATGACCTTCCGCCGGGACGGCGACCGCGATCTGCTCGGCCTGCCGCTCTCCGACAAGGCGCTGGAGGCGCTGACCGGCCAGGACATCACCCTGGAGGCCCCGGTCGGCAAGAGCGACGTGGACCTGGTGGTCCGCCACCGCGAGGACGCCACGCAGTACTACCTCCCGGTCGACTGCGACCTGCGCCGCCTGGAGGCGGGGGAGGGCTCCTTCCGTCAGCGGATCGGCGCACGCGCCGTGCTCGACCCGGAGACCGCCGCCGCGGGCGCGCCGCTGGCCAAGGGCATCTGGGACCTGCACCTGCGTATCAAGTCCTGCGGCTGGAGCAAGGAGACCCGGCTCGGCGCGGTGCGCGGCGAGGACGTGGAGGCCCAGCGGGTGGCCGCGCTCACCGGCGAGCCGCGGCGACTGGTGCTGCCGTACTGGACCGACGGGCCGGGCAACCTCTCCCTCGACGTCGACCAGCACACCGGCAAGCTGGAGCGCGAGGCGGTGGCGCTGATGGACCCGGCCGCGGCCGTGGTCGACGGCTCCACCGTCCGGCTCCCGCTGCCGCTGCATCTCGCGGCGGACCACGGCGACCCGGTGCGGCTCCGCTTCGAGCGCAAGAACGTGGGCAAGTTCGCCGCCGACGCCGTGGTGGACGGCCGTACCGTGAGCGCCCCGCTCCCGCTGGAGCAGCTCACCGGGCTCCGCTGGGCGGTCCGGATCGGGGTGCCGTCGGCCGCCCGCGGTGAGGCACGCTGGACCCGGCTCCCGGTCGACGTGGTGGTGGACGCCGCGGGCGCCGCCCGGGTGATCGACCGGCACACGCCGCCGGCCAAGCCCGCGAAGAAGTCCGCCGGGCAGCAGAAGCCCGCCCCGCGTCCGCTGTGGCGGCGGGCCGCCGGGCGCCTCAAGCGCGCCCTGACGAACCAGCACAAGAAGAGCTGAGGACCTGCGATGCGACCCCTTTCCATTTCCGGCGCCTGGGTGCACGAGCCCAAGGTCTTCCCCGACGGCCGGGGCAGCTTCCACGAGTGGTTCAAGGCACCTGTCTTCACCGAGGCGGCCGGTCACTCGTTCACCCTGGCCCAGGCCAACATGTCCGTCTCCAGCCGGGGCACCCTGCGCGGCATCCACTTCGCGGACGTGCCGCCCGGCCAGGCCAAGTACGTCAAGTGCGTACGCGGCGCGGTCCTCGACGTGATCGTGGACATCCGGACCGGCTCGCCCACCTTCGGCCAGTGGGAGGCCGTCCGCCTCGACGACCAGGACCACCACGCGGTCTACCTCTCCGAGGGTCTGGGCCACGGCTTCATGGCGCTCACCGAGGACGCCACCGTGGTCTACCTGTGCTCCGAGGGCTACGCCCCCGAGCGCGAGCACGGCATCCACCCGCTCGACCCGGCCATCGGCATCGAGTGGCCCGCGGACCTCGCCCCGCTGCTCTCCGCCAAGGACGAGCAGGCGCCCACCCTCGCCGAGGCCCGCGAGCAGGGACTGCTGCCGTCCTATGAGGAGTGCGTGGCCTACCGGGAGAGGCTCGCCGCCGAAACCGACCCGAGCTGACCGCGTCGCGGGTCCAGTGGGGCCCGGCCGCGGCCCCGGTTTGACCCGTTCGGCCGCGGCCCCGTAACCTGGACCGTCGGCGTGTCCATAGACGCGTCACATCCCCGTAAACCTCTTCCTCCAGGGCACTGGGTGCTCAGGAGAGGCTGCTCGTGTGTCGGGCGGCTGGACTGCGGGGGTGCCGTTCCCGAGCGAGAGAGTGAGATCCGCGTGTACGCCATCGTGCGCAGCGGTGGTCGCCAGCACAAGGTTGCTGTCGGCGACATCGTTGAGGTTGACAAGATTTCCACTGCCAAGGTTGGCGACACGGTCGAGCTCTCGACCCTGCTCGTTGTCGACGGCGACGCTGTGACCAGCGACCCGTGGGTACTGGCCGGCATCAAGGTGCAGGCCGAGGTCGTGGACCACCACAAGGGTGTGAAGATCGACATCCTTCGCTACAAGAACAAGACCGGTTACCGCCGTCGTCAGGGCCACCGCCAGCAGTACACGGCGATCAAGGTCACTGAGATCCCCGCGGCTGCGAAGTAAGGGACTGAGGAGAGATGGCACACAAGAAGGGCGCATCGTCCACCCGTAACGGTCGTGACTCCAACGCTCAGCGCCTCGGCGTGAAGCGTTTCGGCGGTCAGGTCGTCAACGCGGGCGAGATCCTGGTCCGCCAGCGCGGTACCCACTTCCACCCGGGTTCGGGCGTCGGCCGTGGCGGCGACGACACGCTGTTCGCGCTGCAGCCCGGTGCGGTGGAGTTCGGCACCAGCCGTGGCCGCAAGGTCGTGAACATCGTTCCGGTCGCCTGATCGGAAGCTTTCGCGAGGCGGACCTCACTTCCCTCACGGGAAGTGGGTCCGCCTTTCGCGTGTTGATCGAAGAACAATCCCGTACGTAACTGGAGGCACATCCCATGACCACCTTCGTGGACCGCGTCGAGCTGCATGTCGCCGCGGGTAGCGGAGGTCACGGCTGTGCCTCCGTCCACCGTGAGAAGTTCAAGCCGCTCGGCGGGCCCGACGGCGGCAACGGCGGACGCGGCGGTGACGTCATCCTCACCGTCGACCAGTCCGTCACCACCCTCCTGGAGTACCACCACTCCCCGCACCGCAAGGCCACGGCCGGCAAGCCCGGCGAGGGCGGCAACCGCTCCGGCAAGGACGGGCAGGACCTGGTGCTGCCGGTGCCGGACGGCACGGTCGTACTCGACAAGGCGGGCAACGTGCTCGCCGACCTGGTCGGGCACGGGACGTCGTACGTCGCCGCGCAGGGCGGCCGCGGCGGCCTCGGCAACGCGGCGCTGGCCTCCGCCCGCCGCAAGGCGCCCGGGTTCGCGCTGCTCGGTGAGCCGGGAGACCTGCAGGACATCGTCCTGGAGCTGAAGACGGTCGCCGACGTGGCGCTGGTCGGATACCCGAGCGCCGGCAAGTCGTCGCTGATCTCGGTGCTGAGCGCCGCCAAGCCGAAGATCGCGGACTATCCCTTCACGACCCTGGTCCCGAACCTGGGTGTGGTGACCGCGGGCGAGACCGTGTACACCATCGCCGACGTCCCGGGGCTCATCCCCGGCGCCAGCCAGGGCAAGGGCCTCGGCCTGGAGTTCCTGCGGCACGTCGAGCGGTGCAGCGTGCTGGTGCACGTGCTGGACACGGCCACCCTGGAGTCCGACCGCGACCCGGTCACCGACCTCGACATCATCGAGGCGGAGCTCAAGGAGTACGGCGGCCTCGGCAACCGTCCCCGCATCGTCGTCCTGAACAAGATCGACGTACCGGACGGCAAGGACCTCGCCGAGATGGTTCGGCCGGACCTGGAGGCCCGCGGCTACCGTGTCTTCGAGGTGTCGGCGGTGGCGCACATGGGGCTGAAGGAACTGTCGTTCGCGCTGGCCGAGCTGGTGGGCAACGCGCGGGCCGCCCGGCCCAAGGAGGAGGCGACCCGGATCGTCATCCGGCCCAAGGCCGTGGACGACGCCGGTTTCACCGTCACCCTGGAGGAGGACGGCTTGTTCCGGGTGCGCGGCGAGAAGCCCGAACGCTGGGTGCGGCAGACCGACTTCTCCAACGACGAGGCCGTCGGCTACCTCGCCGACCGCCTCAACCGCCTCGGTGTGGAAACGGAGTTGATGAAGGCGGGCGCCCGCTCCGGTGACGGCGTCGCGATCGGCCCCGAGGACAACGCGGTCGTGTTCGACTGGGAGCCGTCCATGATGACCGGTGCCGAGATGCTCGGCCGCCGAGGCGAGGACCATCGTTTCGAGGCGCCCCGGCCGGCTGCGCAGCGCCGCCGCGACAAGCAGGCGGAACGGGACGAGGCAGCACAGGAGTTCGACGACTTCGAGCCGTTCTAGGCGTTCTGGTACTTCTGGCCGTACTGGCACTTCCCGTCGTAGCGGCCCTTCCCGCTGTGCTGGTCATTCTGACCGTACCGGCCCGTCTGTACGGAGAACGGGTGTAACTGCTGGCCTGAACAGACCTGTCCAGCACGTCAACTGACGACCCGTGAGACCCGTTGTGATCAACTCACGTTCATGGTGTGGTTGCCGTATCGCAACGGGTCCACTGTTGTCTGCCCATCTGTCATGCACGCGATGGCTTGTGTTCAGCGGGCGGACCGACCGGCGGGCGAGCTTCCAAAGGTCCAAGAGACGTGCGAGGCAGGGGAGTTCGCCCGATGACCGGAGCAGTACCGTCCGACCGACGCCGATTCCTGGCCGCGGGTGCCGCCGTGCTCGGCGCCGCGGCCTCCGCCCAGCTGTGGCTGCCGGGCACCGCCCGAGCGGCCGAGACCGCGCTGCCCGACGGTGTGTTCAGCCTCGGCGTGGCCTCCGGTGACCCGCTGCCGGACGCTGTGGTGATCTGGACGCGGCTGGCTCCCGATCCGCTGGGTGGCGGCGGCATGCCCGACACCACGGTGCCCGTGCAGTGGGAGGTCGCCGAGGACGAGCGGTTCAGAAGGGTCGTCCGCCGGGGCACCGCCCTGGCCCGGCCCACATACGGGCACAGCGTTCACGTCGATGTGCGGGGGCTGCGCGCCGGCCGTACGTACTGGTACCGCTTCCGCACCGCCGGCCAGCTCTCGCGCACCGGCCGCACCCGCACCGCCCCGGCGAGGACCAGCTCCGGCAACGGCCTGCGGGTCGCGCTCGCCTCCTGCCAGAACTGGCAGCAGGGCTACTTCACGCCGTACGCCGACATGCTGGACCAGGACCCGGACGTGGTCGTGTTCGTCGGCGACTACATCTACGAGTCGGCGCCGTCGGTGACGGCCGTACGACGGCACGAGGGAACCGGTGAGCCGTACAGCCTCACCCAGTACCGCAACCGGTACGCCCAGTACCGCAGCGACCCCGACCTCGCGGAGATGCACGCGAACGCGCCCTTCGTGGTCACCTTCGACGACCACGAGGTCGACAACGACTTCGCCGGCGAGATCCCGCAGGACCCGGACAAGCAGCCGCACGACCCGTTCGTGGACCGGCTGACCGCGGCCTACCAGGCGTACTACGAGCACATGCCGGTGCGCGCGACGGCCGTGCCGAACGGGCCGCACATCCAGATGTACCGCCGCCTGGCGTTCGGCCGGCTGGTCCGGCTGAACGTGCTGGACACCCGGCAGTTCCGCAGCGACCAGGCGACCAGCCAGGCCGGTGCGCAGGACCCGGGTCTGACCATGCTCGGTGCCCGGCAGAAGAGGTGGCTCCTCGACGGGCTGCACAGTTCGTCCGCCCGCTGGAACCTGATCGCCTCCCAGATAATGATGGCCGAGACCGACCTGCAGATCGGCGAGGGCAAGCTCTGGTTCTACGACGCCTGGGACGGCTACCAGGCCGAACGCAACGCGCTGCTCGATGAGTTCAAGACCGTCAGCAACCCGGTGGTGCTGTCCGGCGACCGTCATCTGACGATGATCAGCGACCTCAAGGAGGACTACGCGAAGCCGGACTCCGCGACCGTCGGCGCCGAGTTCGTCGGCACCTCCATCTCCAGCAACGGCGACCAGGACCACGCGGCCTTCCACCGGGAGTGGGACCCGCGGATGCCCGACAACCCGCACTGGAAGCTGATCGACGCCCACCGCGGCTACCACCTCTTCGACGTCCGCCGTGACCGCATCGACGCGCAGGTCCGGGTGGTTGACACGGTGCTCAAGCCGACGTCCACGCCCAGCACACTGGCCAGGCTGCGGGTGGACGCGGGCAGGCCGGGCGTACGAGTCGTCTGACGCGGATGAGGCAGAGGCGGACGAAGTAGCGAGGCAGAGGACTCCGCCCTCGCTGGGCGTCACGCTCAGCGATGGCGGATGCCTGTGGAGTTACTCACAGCGACGGATGGGCTGTAGGCTTCCCGGGGTGGCACGGGCTACCGCTGTCACCAGCGGTGGAAGATGAATGACAGGTTGCGCGCACATATGCGGCGAACGGCGCTCACCTTGCACTGCGGTAACCAGGAGTGGGACCATTTCCCCGTTCCCTGTCGCCCCAAGGTAGGTCAACCTGTGTCACAGCGCATAGACAAGCCCCGTACCACCGCAGTGATCCTGGCCGGTGGCACCGGCCAGCGCGTGGGTCTGTCGATCCCCAAGCAGCTTCTGAAGATCGCCGGCAAGGCGGTCATCGAGCACACGCTGACCACCTTCGAGCAGGCCGACTCGATCGACGACATCATCGTGCTGATGGCGCCGGGCTACGTTCCCGACATCGAGAAGATCGTCGCCAAGGCCGGGTTCCAGAAGGTCAAGAAGATCATCGAGGGTGGCTCCACCCGGAACGAGACCACCGAGCGCGCCATCGCGGCCCTGGGCGAGGGGCTGGCCGACGGCGAGGACCGCAACGTCCTGTTCCACGACGCCGTACGCCCCCTGCTGTCGCGGCGCGTCATCGACGACTGCGTCATCGCGCTGGAGCGCTACCAGGCCGTCGACGTCGCCATCCCGTCCGCGGACACCATCATCGTCACGCGCAAGCACGGCGACGACGGCGAGTTCATCACCGAGATCCCGGACCGCTCCCGGCTGCGCCGCGGCCAGACGCCCCAGGCGTTCAAGCTGTCCACGATCCGCCGGGCCTACGAGGTCGCGGCCGGCGACCCCAACTTCCAGGCCACGGACGACTGCTCCGTCGTGCTCAAGTACCTGCCGGACGTGCCGATCCACGTCGTGGCCGGCGACGAGTACAACATGAAGGTCACCCAGCCGGTCGACGTCTTCATCGCCGACAAGCTGTTCCAGCTGGCCTCGACCGCCGCACCGGAGCAGAACGGCGAGGAGGCCTACCGCCAGCTGCTGACCGGCAGGACGGTCGTCGTCTTCGGCGGTTCGTACGGCATCGGCAAGGACATCTCCGAACTCGCCGAGTCCTACGGCGCGAAGGTGTACGCGCTGGGCCGCTCCACGACCGGCACCCACGTCGAGAACCCGGAGGAGGTCGACGACGCCCTGTCCAAGGCGTACGCCGAGACCGGGCGCATCGACTACGTCGTCAACACCGCCGGTGTGCTGCGCATCGGCAAGCTCGCCGAGACCGACAACGCGACCATCGAGGAAGCGCTGAAGGTCAACTACCTCGCCCCCGTGCAGATCGCCCGGTCGTCGTACAAGTACCTGTCCGAGACCAAGGGGCAGCTGCTGCTGTACACCTCCAGCAGCTACACCCGCGGCCGGGCCGAGTACAGCCTCTACTCCTCGACCAAGGCCGCCATGGTGAACCTCACCCAGGCCCTGTCCGACGAGTGGGCCGGTGACGGCATCCGGGTGAACTGCATCAACCCGGAGCGCACCGCCACGCCGATGCGCACCAAGGCCTTCGGGCAGGAGCCCGCGGGCAGCCTGCTGTCCTCCGAGGCGGTGGCCCGCACCTCGCTCGACGTGCTGTTGTCCGAGCTGACCGGGCACGTCATCGACGTCCGCCAGCAGGACCCGACGGCGTCGGCCGGCCAGGCGTCCGGCTTCGACGCGGCCCTGGCCAGTGTCCTGGACCGCCAGGACGGCGTGGCATAATCGCGAGCGAATATTTCTCTGTTGTTCAGGCCTCTGTGGATGCCCGTTTCCGGCGCATCCGCAGGGGCCTGAGTCCGTAAATTCCAGGAGTCTTCACAATCCGTTCTCCGGACCTTTTCGGCAATGGCAACCGGCACCCCTCCCAGAGCAGGTTCTCCGTGATAACCACCGCTATTCGCGTCGCCCGGGTGGGCAGCGCGGCCGAGCTGGCCGCGGCGGTCCTCATGATGCTGGGCTATCCCTGCCTCATGCTGGCCGCGCTCGTCCCGAGCGTTCCCGCTTTCGCGGCCGCGACCGCCGTGACGTACCTGGCGGACCACTATCTGCACCGCAAGGGCAGCTATCTGATCAACCGCCTCAGCAAGGTGCGCGCAGGCCTGTCGATCCGCTTCCTGATCAGACAGCTCCTGCTGATCCTGCTGCTGGCCCGCCTCGATCTCTCGGACAGCCTGGTCTTCTACGGCGCGACCGCCTGCTTCATCGCGTTCTACGGCCTCCAGGCCCCGCACGGCGCCCTGGTGACCCTGATCCGCAACCGCCGCCGCATGCCGGTCGCCACCCGCAACGTCGACCTGGCCTCCCGCATCCGCATCCCGGACGCCCCGCCGCAGGGCCTGCTCAACCGGTCCGCGGAGAAGATGCTGCACATCGACCTCGCGGCCGTGGTCGGGATACTCCTCGCCGCGGAGCTGGACTCCGCCCTGGTCGGCTTCGTCGGCATCGGAATCACGCTGGCCCTCGGCTCCCTGTACGTCCTCGCGCTGATGCCGTACGTGCGCGGCGCGAACATCCCGCCGAACGCCACGAAGGTCCTGTCCGCGGTCGACGACTGGCTGGGCGAGTACAAGCCGGAGACGGTGCTGTACTTCTCCGGCTCCAAGGACTCCGCCTACCAGGTCAACATGTGGCTGGAGACCATGGAGCAACTGGACTCCAGGCCGCTGGTCATCCTGCGTGAGCGGGTCATACTGCAGAACCTGGCGCCCACCACGGTCCCCGTCATCTGCGTGCCCGGAGGGGTGCACCTGATGAACATGGACCTGTCCACCGTGCGCGTGACGCTGTACGCGGCGAACGTCGGCAAGAACATCCACATGCTGCGCGTGCCGACCATGAAGCACGTCTTCATCGGCCACGGCGACAGCGACAAGCTGGCCAGCGTCAACCCGTACAGCAAGGTGTACGACGAGGTGTGGACCGCCGGCCGCGCCGGCCGCGACCGCTACGCCATCGCCGACGTCGGTGTCCGCGACGAGGACATCGTCGAGGTCGGCCGCCCCCAACTGGCGCCGATCCAGACCTGGCAGAGCGCGGCCGAGGGGCGCGAGGGTTCCCGCGGCGGGGCCGCCGACGAACGGTGCCCCACGGTGCTGTACGCGCCCACCTGGGAGGGCTGGGACGACAACCCGGGCAACACCTCGATCGTGCTGGCCGGCGAGAACATCGTGAAGAAGCTGGTGAAGGCCGACCCGCCGGTCCGCGTCCTGTACAAGCCGCACCCCTTCACCGGCACCGTCAGCGCGCAGGCCTCCGCCGCTCACCGGCGGATCACCGCCCTGGTCGAGAAGGCCGCCACCCAGCGTGCCGCCGACCCGCGCTTCACGACCGACGCGGCCGCCCACGAGCAGGCCAAGGCGGAGCTGGCCCGGATCGAGGCCCGGATCGCCGAGCTGGTCGGCAAGGGCGGCGAGAAGGGCGACGAGGCCGAGGCCACCCGGGACGGCGTGGTCGACGTCAAGAAGCACGAGGAGATCGCCCGGCTGCGCGCCGAGTGGAACGACATGTACTGGCGGTCCTTCCCCGCCTGGGAGCACCGGGTCATCGCGGGCGCCGAGCCGCGCCTGTACGACTGCTTCAACGTGTCCGACGCGATGGTCTCCGACATCTCCAGCGTGGTCTCCGACTTCATCGCCAGCGGCAAGCCGTACGCGGTCACGGACTCCGCCGAGGTCGGCGCGGAGGAGTTCAAGCGGCAGAACACGGCCGTACGCGCCGCGGTGATCCTTTCCAACAACGCGGTCGAGTTGGGCGCACTGCTGGACGCGGTCCGTGATCCGGCGGCCGACCCGCTGGCCGAGGACCGCAAGGAACTGAAGCAGTACCTGCTGGGCCCGGACGAGCCGCCCTCCATCGAGCAGTTCAACACCGCGGTGGCGAACCTCGCGATCAAGGCCGAGACGCGCAACGCCGGCCAGGAGGCCCGGATGGCGGTCGGAGCGGTGGTGGACGCCGGAGAGGTGGACGCCGGAGCGGCCGAGGCGGCCACGGAGGCCGCGGAAGCCCAGGCCGAGCTGATGAACGCGGTGCCCGCGCCGGGCTCGCCGTCGTCGGCGGCGGGCGAGGCGGACGGTGTGACGGCGGGCTGACCCCGCGTTTTTCCCCTCAGGACCCGGTTTTCGAGGAGTGATCCTCGAAAACCGGGTCCTGGTGCGTATGTAAGGGCGTCCGTCCTTACCCGCAACCTGTCGATTCACCATGTGAAATGGCTCACGAGCACCTGGTGAAGAGGCAACCGCTTCCCCTGGCCGGCCGTCTACCAGCTTGCCGATGAGGCGATACGGGGGAAATTTTCCGTGACAAGGGGAGAAGAGTGACCGTTGCGCAGCCTGATGTGACCGTGATCATCGGGGCGTACGAAGCGATGCCGTATCTGGTCGACTGCCTGGCATCCGTCGAGGCACAGACCGTCGACCGCACGCGCATCGAGGTCATCGCCGTCGACGACGGTTCGACGGACGGCACCGGCGAGTACCTCGAGGAGTTCGCCGCCCGCGCCCCCATGCCGGTCACCGTGATCCGCCAGGCCAACTCCGGCGGCCCCAGCGGCCCCCGCAACGTCGGTCTCGGCAGGGCGAGGGGGCGTTACGTCTTCTTCCTCGACGCCGACGACCGGCTCGGCCCCGAGGCCCTGCAGCGCATGATCGCCATGGCCGACGAGAACGGCACGGACGTCGTCCTGGGCAAGGTCGAGGGCGTCAACCGCAGCGCGCCGCGGTCGATGTGGGACAAGACGCTGAAACGTACCGACGTCTTCTCCTCCAACATCAAGTTCACCCTGAGTGCGCAGAAACTGTTCCGCCGCGAGCTCATCGAGCGGCACGGCATGCGCTTCGACGAGTCCCTGTGGACCGGCGAGGACGCGCTGTTCACGATGGAGGCGTATCTGCGGGCGAACGGCGTGTCCGTGCTCGCCGACCGCACCTGCTACTACCTGGTGGGCCGCGAGGACGGCAAGCACGTGACGAGGAGCGGGAGTTACACCCTGCGCTTCGACTCCGCGCGCGCCCTGATGACCCTGCTCGCGGACCTGCTTCCGCCGGGTCCGAAGCGGGACGTGCTGATGGTCCGCCCCTTCCTGGTGACGCTGCTCCCGCAGTTCGGGCCGAAGTTCCTCACGGACAGCGAGGAGATCCGCCGGAACAAGTTCGATCTTGCGAGGCCGCTGATGGAGGCCTACTGGAACGAGGACGTCGCACGCCGTCTCAAGGTCGACGAGCGGCTGCGGCTGCACCTCGTGGCGGCCGAACGGCCCGACCTCCTCATGGACGTGGTGGCGTTCGTCAAGGCCAAGAAGGAGGCGCCCGCCGTCCTGGAGAAGAAGGGCCGCCGCCTCTACCTCGCCTATCCCCACTTCCGCGACCGCGCGGCGGACATCCCCGACGCGGTCTACCTCGCCGACCCCCGCGAGGCCCGCGCCTTCCCCGGCTACCGCGAGGCCCCCCTCGACGCGTTCCTCCGCGGCGCGGCCCGCAAGGTCCGCCGCACGCTGTTCCCTCGCCCGAATCCGCCGAGGGAGCGAGCCGCGGCGGCAAAGGAGCCGATCCATGGCCTGTCTCAGCGCGAGGCGGCGACGGACCCCGGCGCGCCCGCGACCACCTGACGCCGACCGGGAAGCCCCGCGGCCCGTCGCTCCGCCGTCCGGGCCCGGCGCTCCCGCGCCGCCGACCACAGGGCCGCCGCCGGAGCGTCGTCGCCGGGAGCCGTCGGCGGGGGAGACGTGCGGCGGTCACCCCGAAGTCGTCGCATGACGGAAGACCGGGTCGACGCCCGCCGGCCACGGGACGACACGCGCGTGACCGGAAGCCGACGGGACGGCCGCCGCCGGCCCCTGTCACGTGCTGTCCGGGGACTGGAACCGACGCGCGTGAGTGGTCCCCTTCGCGTACATTGCGGGCGGGGCACCCGGAGTGACGCGAGGGGACGGACAGCACGTGGCAGGGGCAAGGCAGGCCGTGAGCGAGGCCCGCAGGATCGTCGTCAAGGTGGGCTCCTCGTCGCTGACCACCGCCGCCGGCGGCCTGGACGCCGACCGGGTCGACGCGCTCGTCGACGTCCTCGCCAAGAGCCGCAGCGGAGGCGAGCGGGAGGTCGTGCTGGTCTCCTCGGGCGCCATCGCAGCCGGGCTCGCCCCGCTGGGCCTGCGCCGCCGCCCCAAGGACCTCGCCCGCCAGCAGGCCGCCGCCAGCGTCGGCCAGGGCCTGCTCGTGGCCCGTTACACCGCCTCCTTCGCCCGCTACGGCGTGCGCGTCGGCCAGGTGCTGCTGACCAGTGACGACATGAGCCGCCGCGCCCACCACCGCAACGCCTCGCGCACCCTCGACAAACTGCTGGCGATGGGCGCGCTCCCGATCGTCAACGAGAACGACACCGTCGCCACCGACGAGATCCGCTTCGGCGACAACGACCGCCTCGCCGCCCTCGTCGCCCACCTCGTCCACGCCGACCTCCTGGTCCTGCTGTCCGACGTGGACGGCGTGTACGACGGCGACCCGAGCAAGCCGGGAACCTCGCGGATAGCGGAGGTGCGGACACCGTCCGACCTGAGCGGGGTGGACATCGGCAGCGCCGGGAAGGCGGGCGTCGGCACCGGCGGCATGGTCACCAAGGTCGAGGCGGCCCGGATCGCGGCCGCCGCCGGTATCCCCGTGGTGCTCACCAGCGCGGTCCACGCGGCCGAGGCGCTGTCCGGCGGCGACACCGGCACCTACTTCCACCCCGCCGACAAGCGCTCCGCCGACCGGATGCTGTGGCTGCAGCACGCTTCCACCCCGCAGGGCTCGCTGACGCTGGACGACGGCGCGGTGAAGGCGGTCGTGGACCGGCGCAAGTCGCTGCTGCCGGCCGGGATCGCCTCCGTCGAGGGCGAGTTCGTCGCTGGCGACCCCGTCGAACTGCGCGACGCCGAGGGGCACGCGGTGGCCCGCGGGCTGGTCAACTTCGACGCCAAGGAGATCCCCCGGCTGATCGGCCGCTCCACCCGGGAACTCGCCCGCGAACTGGGCCCGGCGTACGAGCGCGAGGTCGTTCACCGGGACGACCTGGTGCTCCTGGAGCCGTGATCGGTGTTCCCGCAGCCGTGATCACGGCACGCGACACCCGAAAACGGGGTGAACGACCTGGCAAGGTCGTCGCCCTGAGGTGGACGTTCCGCAAAACCGCCCCATGAGCCCGTGCGGCCTGCTCAACTTTGTCTCAGGGACACATTCCGACCGACCCCCGGGGTCGTTCCGTGCCGTGAAGGAGGCCGTCGTGAGACGAGTGCGCCCTGGGACAGGGGTAGCGACGTCCCGCGGTGGCGGCGGTGGCGCCGCAGGGGCTTCGCGCGCGGTGGGCGAGGAGCGTGCTCTGACGAGCGTCGCGGCCGGCGCCCGCTACGAGGGCGAACCCGAGGACCTGCCCCGGCTGTGGCACGTCACCCTGAGCGTCTCCGGCGAGGAGGCCCCGCTCGCGGAGGTCCGGCGTGCCCTCGAACAGCTGGCCCACGACCATCCCTTCCTCCTGACCAGCAGATACGCCAACGACCACGCAGAGATCCGGTACTGGGAGGAGGCCCGCGATCTGCACGACGCGGCCGCCGTCGCCCTGCGCCTGTGGGGCGAGCACCGGCAGACCGCCGGACTGCCGCCGTGGGAGATCGTCGGCCTGGAGGTCATCGACCGCCAGACCTACCACCAGCGCATCTCCGAGGGGTACGGCCCGGCGCCCGCGACCCCGGTGGGCGTGCACCCCTTTTGAGCGGTCCGGTTCCGGAACATCCGCGCGGTCCGGTGGAGCGGTCCGCGCCCGAGCGGGGCCTGTCTCGTGCTGTGGGATGACCGCTGGACGCACCCCTGAGGCGCACTAGGCTTCCCTCATGACCACGCTCTCGCCGTACGACTCCATGTCCCCGGTCACCCGGGCCGCCTACCGTGCCAAGGCCGCCGCCGCCGACCTCGCGCCGCTCCCGCGGGCCGAGAAGGACGACGCGCTGCTCGCCATCGCGGACGCGCTGGAGGTCCGTACGAGCGAAATCGTCGAGGCCAACGCCAAGGACATCGCCAAGGCCCGCGAGGCCGGCACCAGCGAGGCGATCATCGACCGGCTGACCCTGACCCCGGAGCGGGTGCGGGCCATCGCCTCCGACGTACGGGACGTCGTCGCACTGCCCGACCCGGTCGGCGAGGTCGTCCGCGGCTCGACCCTGCCCAACGGCATCGACCTGCGTCAGGTCCGGGTCCCGCTCGGTGTCGTCGGGATCATCTACGAGGCCCGCCCGAACGTGACGGTGGACGCGGCGGCGCTGTGCCTGAAGTCCGGCAACGCGGTCCTGCTGCGCGGCTCGGCCTCCGCGTACGAGTCGAACAGCGCGCTCGTGCGGGTGCTCCGGGACGCCGTGGGCGGGGCCGGGCTGCCCGCCGACGCCGTGCAGCTGGTGCCCGGCGACAGCCGCGAGAGCGTGCGCGAGCTGATGCGGGCCCGCGGCCTGGTCGACGTGCTCATCCCGCGCGGCGGCGCCTCCCTGATCCAGACCGTCGTCACCGAGTCGATCGTCCCGGTCATCGAGACCGGCACCGGAAACTGCCACGTCTACGTCGACGCGAACGCCGACCTCGACATGGCGATCGACATCCTGATCAACTCCAAGGCCCACCGCGTCAGCGTCTGCAACGCCGCCGAGACGCTCCTGGTCCACCAGGACATCGCCCCCCAGTTCCTGCCACGGGCCCTGGACGCCCTCGCGGAGGCGGGCGTGACCGTGCACGCCGACGAGCGGGTGCTGGCGTACGCCAAGGACTCCAAGGCGACGGTCGTGGAGGCCACCCCGGAGGACTGGGAGACGGAGTACCTGTCCTACGACATCGCCGCCGCCGTGGTGGACTCCCTGGACCGGGCCGTCGAGCACATCCGGCTGTGGACCTCCGGTCACACCGAGGCGATCGTCACCACCTCCCAGCAGGCCGCCCGCCGCTTCACCCAGCTGGTCGACTCCACCACAGTCGCCGTCAACGCCTCCACCCGGTTCACCGACGGCGGCCAGTTCGGCTTCGGCGCGGAGATCGGCATCTCCACGCAGAAGCTGCACGCCCGCGGTCCCATGGGCCTGCCGGAACTGACCAGCACGAAGTACATCGTCACCGGGGACGGGCACGTTCGGCGCTGAGGCGTACGCCCGGGGGCGCCGACCGCGCAGATGCGCCCGACCGGCACGCAGGGCGCCGACCCGTGCCGCCGGAACGGCGTCTCACCCACCGGATGAATTTCCATACCGTCTGCCCAAATTGACCCCCCAGGTCTACTCTGGATCCGTGCCGGAGGACGTGGGGGGCACGCCGTTCCCTGACGGCTGGGAGCCCGACGACGACCACGACCGCGGGGTGTCGGACGAAGAGTTCGCCTCCGTGGTCTTCGACGAGGCCTTCGTACGGGCGGCGGTGGTGCACGAGCCGACCGCCGTGGAGCGCCTCCTGGCCGCCGCGCAGGCGAGAGCGGAGGCCTCCGAGGCCGAGGCCCGCCGCGCCCACAGCGGAGGCGAGCGCTACGAGGACGGGTTCGTCTCCGAGGACCCCGGCGGTTTCGGCCATGATCCCGAGTTCGACGACCTGGGAGACCCCGACGTCCTCGAAAGCCGCTACGGCACTTCCGGGACGTACGGCAAACAGGTCCGCTGGCACCGCCCGGTCGCGTGGCTGCTCGCCATCGTGATGGGCATCGGCATGGTCGCGCTGGCCTTCGCCGCGGTCTACCGGAGCGCCTCCTCCGGCGACCGGGACCAGCCCCCGCCGCCCGCCTCCACCGGCCTGGAGCAGGGCACCGCGGCGGCTCCGTCCGCGTCCGCCGACTACTCCCAGCCGGCCGTGTCCGCGGTCCCACGCACGCCCTGAGCGACTCCCCGCAGGTCATCGGCGGTCCTGGTGAGAACCTGTCAGAACTTGTGGAGTACCACAGCGTTTACCCGAGCTCCCGGCGACCTACCCTGAAGATATGGGAGGGCCTGGAGAACCACCTGAGGGGGCACCCGAGGGCGGCCCCGGAGGTGCCGAGGACGAGTACCGATCCGTCGTCTTCGACGAGTCGTTCGTCCGTGCTGCCCGCCTCCAGGAGTTCTCCGCCCACGAACGCATGGCCGACCACGCGCCCGCGGTACGCCGCAGGCCGCCGCTGCGCCGCGGGTTCCCCCGGCAGGCGCTGATGCTGGTCCTGCTGATCGCCGTCGCCTTCGGCACCGCGATCTACATGGGTGTACGCCACCCCTACCAGGCTCCCCTCGCCCAGCAGCCCGCCGAGCCTCTGCGGATGACCGTGATCCCGCTGGCCCCGCAGGGCAAGGTGCCCGGCCACCCCGACCCCGAGTACCTGTACGCGCACAGCCCGGCCGCCCAGTACCGCATCGGCGCCGAGGGGATAGCGCTGCCTGCCTCCCGGCGTACGGCGCACTTCTCGGACAGCCAGGTGGTCGCCGCGCTGCTCACCGCCAAGGACTACCTCGTCCGCTCCTCGCTGGACCCGGACGTCCTCACCGGCGAGCAGGTCCGCCCCGTGCGCCTCCTCCTCGACACCGACCAGCTCGACCAGTTCGACCAGAGTTTCGCCCAGCCGGCCGCCGACGGACGGCACGCGCCCACCGGATGGCTGGTGCGCTTCGACACGTCCGCCGCCCGGCTGGCGGACCAGAAGATCAGGGTCCAGGGCACCCTGCAGGCCACCGAGGCGGACTCCGCCACCCTGGAGGTGACCGCGGACCACACCTTCGTCTACGCGCTGCGGCCCGTCGGCGCCCCCGCCAAGGCACAGACCTCCCTGTTCACGGTCCGGCGCGAGCTGCAGTTCCGCTTCGACCGCGACGACCTGCGGCTGCACACCACCCAGCTCGTCGTCTCCTACGTCCAGGCAGGGCCGCTGTCCTGCGCCGAGGACTCCACCGCCCATCTGCATCCGCTGCTCGCCGGCCAGACCGCCAGGACGGGCGGCCCGGCCGGCACGGACCCGTACGCCACGGGCAGCGCGCCCGCCCTGTGCGGGTCGCTGGCGAGGAGCGCGCAGCCGAAGGTGTGATGTCCGGCGTCGATCAGTTCTCGTCGCTCGGGGAGGTGCCGTTCGGCGGCTGGTCCCTCGGCGGCCGGTCCTCCGGCGACGGCGAGCTCGTGAAGCCGCCGAAGCCGCGCCGGACCCGGCCGCCCAGGTCCCCGGCCCCGCCGGCGATGTCGCTGACCAGCTTCATCAGCGGGTCCTTGGAGGTCTTGACGTTGGTGGCGTAGCTCGCCGCCGACTCGCGGAACGAGTCCGTGACCGAGGTGTCCTTGTCCTCGCTGCGCCGCGGGTAGTGGCCGTCCATGATCCGCTGGTGGTCCCGGGACTCGGACCACTTCTTCAGCTCGGCGGCCCGCACGGTGGTGAAGGGGTGGGAGCGCGGCAGCACGTTCAGGATCTTCAGCACGGAGTCGCGCAGGTCACCCCCGGCCTCGTACTCCTCCGCCTGCTTCAGGAACGAGTCCACGTTCATCTCGTGCAGGTGGTTGCCGCCGGCGAGTTTCATCAGGCCGCGCATGGACGCGGTGAGGTCCTGGCCGACCAGCAGGCCCGCCCGGTCCGCGGACAGCTCCGACTTGCGGAACCACTCGCGCAGCGCGGTCACGATCGCCATGATCGCGAGGTTGCCCAGGGGGATCCAGGCCACCCTCAGCGCGAGGCTGGTCAGGAACAGCAGGATGGTCCGGTAGACCGAGTGGCCGGACAGCGCGTGCCCCACCTCGTGACCGACGACCGCCCGCATCTCCTCCTCGTCGAGCAGTTCGACGAGTCCCGTGGTGACGACGATGATCGGCTCGTCCAGGCCGATGCACATCGCGTTGGGCTGCGGGTCCTGGTTGACGTACATCGGGGGGACCTTCTCCAGGTCCAGGATGTAGCAGGCGTCCCGCAGCATGTCGTTGAGGTGTGCGAACTGCTGGTCGGAGACGCGCACCGAGTCGGACAGGAACAGCAGCCTCAGACTGCGCTCGGGCAGCAGACCGCTGAGCGCCTTGAAGACAGTGTCGAACCCGCTCAGCTTGCGCAGCGCCACCAGGGCGGAGCGGTCGGCCGGGTGCTCGTACGCACGCGAGGAGATCCCCGGGAAGCGCCTGCGCTGCCTGCTCGGCACGTTCTCGCGTCCGTTCTGCTGGTGGCCGTCGGACATGTCTTCCCCCATGTGCGTGTGAGTGGCCCTTTGCGGACCTTTGTGCGGCCCTTTGCGCCCCCGAAGCAGAGCCCAGCCTAGGCGGAGTTACCGTGGGCGGGCACTACAGCGAAGGAGTTCCGCGCCATGGAGTACAACCCCCCGTCCGCCTGGCTCACCGAGGCCGCGAGTGTCGCCGTGCAGCAAGGGACCGGGAACCTGCTCCGGATCGTCCTGGTCGTGATGGTGCTGGGCTGTGCCCTCACCGCGTGGTTCCTGCTGCGGGGCTACAGGCGGAAAGACGACTGAGACGACGCGAAGGTTCCTTCGACGGCCGACGTGGGACGGATGCCTCAGTGCGGTCCGGAAGGCGTCGGAGGCCGACGGGAGAACGCCGAAGGCCGGCGGGAGCGCACCCCGGGGCCTCAACGGCGGAGTCGCCGTGATCGCTCTTGCGCGGCCCGCTTACGATGGGCCGACATCTTTATCCCGCCCACACCGGATAGGTCCTGCCGAAGATGAACTTCCACAGCGCCGCTGCCCAGTTGGTCACCCTCGCCGCCGAGGGCGGGGAGCACGGTGGCAACCACGAGAGCCTCAACCCCCTGCTGACCGGCGGCGGTGCCCTCTTCGTCCTGCTGCTTCTGCTGTGGATCACCACCCGTTTCAACCGCGACCGCTGAGCACGCCGGCGGGTCGGCGGGCGTCCGGCACGAGTCCGGTACGAGTTCGGCAGGGCCCTCTTCCCGGGCCGTCCCGAGGGATCCGTCGGCCGGGGCCCTCAGGTCGGGCCGGTAGGGTCTGCACGCATGGGAGAGCAGGACATGCCTACCGGTCCGGCGAATGACACGCCGAGCGGCACGGAAGACCGTCCGGTGAACGCCACCGGTATCGGCCCGGAGAACACCGCGGGCAGCGGTACGAGCGGCGCCGGAAACGGGGCGGGTGACACCGGGAACGGTCGGACGAGAGCTGCCGGCGACGGTTCGAGCGTTGCCGGGTCCGGTCCGGCGGTCTCCGCCGGCGACGGTCCGCCGAGCCCCGGAAACTCGACGAGCGGTGGCGTCGGAGGCGGTTCCGTGAGCGGTGGCGGGAAGCGGCTGCCGGTCGGTCCGGGCAACGCTCCGTCGAACCCCGGCAAGCGGCGGCTCGGCGTCATGGGCGGCACGTTCGACCCGATCCACCACGGGCACCTCGTGGCGGCCAGCGAGGTCGCCGCGCAGTTCCACCTGGACGAGGTGGTGTTCGTCCCGACCGGGCAGCCGTGGCAGAAGTCCCACCGCAAGGTCACCCCGGCCGAGGACCGCTATCTGATGACGGTCATCGCGACCGCCGAGAACCCCCAGTTCTCCGTCAGCCGTATCGACATCGACCGCGGCGGCCCGACCTACACCACGGACACCCTGCGCGACCTGAAGGCGCTCAACCCCGACACCGACCTCTTCTTCATCACCGGCGCCGACGCGCTCGGCCAGATTCTGACCTGGCGGGACACGGAGGAGCTGTTCTCCCTCGCGCACTTCATCGGGGTCACCCGGCCGGGCCACGTCCTTTCCGATCCCGGCCTCCCCGAGGGCGGCGTCTCGCTCGTCGAGGTCCCCGCCCTGGCCATCTCCTCCACCGACTGCCGTGCGAGAGTCGCCAAGGGCGACCCTGTCTGGTACCTGGTGCCGGACGGAGTCGTGCGTTACATCGACAAGCGCGAGCTGTACCGCGGCGAGTGAGCCGAGAGGGGCACCGGTGAACGACCGATACGACGCGGGATACGGCGGCCGTCAGGACGACCAGTACGAGATCGTCGGCTATGACGAGTACGGCCGGCCTGTCTACCAGCAGGCTCAGCCGCAGCAGTCCCACACCCAGCAGAACCAGCCCGAACAGCCCCGGTCCCAGCAACCTCCGCAGCAGCCGTACGACTCCTACACCCAGCAGGGCTACGGATACGACGCGTACACCCAGGGCGGGCAGCAGACACCGGCGTACGACCCGTACGGCACCGGCCAGCAGGCGCCCGTGCCGCCCTACGACCCGTACGGCGCCCAGCAGACCGGCGGCCCGGCACCCTCGTACGACCCCTACGGCCGGACCGCCGTCGGCGGGCAGCAGCCCCGGGTCGCCGAGCAGACCGCCTACATCCCGCAGCAGGCCGGCCCGGTCCAGGAACCGGCGGCCCCAGGGCGGGACCAGCGTGCCGGAGCCGGTCAGGATCCCCACGGCCAGCCGGGCGGCGCCCCGGCGGGCGACGGCGAGCGTGACTACCGCACCGAGCAGTTCGCGTTCGTGGAGGAGCCCGACGGCGACTCCGAGGACGTCATCGACTGGCTGAACTTCACCGAGAACCGCACCGAGCGCCGCGAGGAGGCCAAGCGCCGCGCCCGCAGCCGGCTCATCGCCTTCGTCGTGGTGCTGGCGCTGGTCGCGGTCGGCGGGGTGGGCTACCTCTGGTTCGCCGGGAAGCTGCCCGGCCTGTCGTCCTCCGACAAGAAGACCGGCACCACGGCGGCCGTCGGCGCGCAGAACCGCGACGTGATCGTCGTCCACCTGCACGACACCTCGAAGGGCGGCACCTCCACGGCGTTGCTCGTCGACAACACCACCACGAAGCGGGGCACCACCGTCCTGTTGCCCAACTCCCTCGTCGTGACCAACGACGACGGCACCACGACCACCCTCGCCAAGTCGGTCGACGACGACGGCTCCTCCGGCACCCGTGACTCCCTCGACACCGTCCTCGGCACCGACATCGAGGGCACCTGGCGCCTGGACACCCCCTACCTCGAGAACCTCGTCGACCTCGTCGGCAACATCGACGTCGACACCAACGCCGATGTGCCCGACCCGGCCGCCAAGAAGAAGGGCCAGGCGCCCCTGGTGCGCAAGGGGAAAGCGCAGACCCTCAGCGGGAAGATGGCCGTCGCCTACGCCACCTACCGCGCCTCCGGAGAGGCCCAGAACGCCCAGCTGGAGCGGTTCGGGCAGGTCATGCAGGGCGTGCTGCGCAAGCTGTCCTCCGACCCCACGGCCGCCACTACCACCGTGCAGACGCTGGCGCAGATCCTCGAGCCACCGCTGACCGACAACGTCCTCGGCACCTTCCTCGCCAAGCTCGCCGACCGCGCCAAGGGCGGCGACTACAAGACGGCCCTGATGCCCGTCCAGAACGACGGCACCCTGAGCGCCGAGGCCAGCGCGAGCGTCGTCAAGGACGTCCTCGGCGGCACCGCGAAGAGCCCCGACAAGGACGCGGCCGTCAGCGTGTCCGTACAGAACGCCAGCGGCGTCAAGGACAACACCGGCAAGGCCCGTGTCGTCCTCCTCAACGGCGGCTTCACCTTCCTGGACGGCGGCACGGCCACCGCCGCCCGGGCCTCCTCCAAGGTCGTCTACGCCGACGCCGCCGACAAGGACAACGCCACCGAGGTCGCCAAGACCCTGGGCCTGCCGGCCACCTCCGTCAGCAAGGGAACGGTCTCCTCGGGCGACGTCGCCGTGGTCCTCGGCCAGGACTACAAGCCGGCGTCCGCCTCCTAGACAGGGCTCGAAAAGGACCGGCACCCCGCGTGCACGTCGGCGGCACCCCACGTGAAGACACCATCACGTGGGGTGGGGTCGGCGGTCCGTGAGACCCTTGAGGCCAAGTGACCGCCGACCGAAAGCCATGCAGTGACCGCGACTGACCGTTCCCTGGAGCTCATCACCACCGCCGCCCAGGCGGCCGCCGACAAGCTCGCCCACGATGTGATCGCCTACGACGTCAGCGACGTCCTGTCGATCACGGACGCCTTCCTCGTGGCCTCCGCCCCCAACGACCGCCAGGTCAAGTCGATCGTCGACGAGATCGAGGAGCGGCTCTCGAAGGAGCTCGGCGCCAAGCCGGTGCGCCGTGAGGGCGACCGCGAGGCCCGCTGGATCCTGCTCGACTACATCGACATCGTCGTCCACGTCCAGCACAGCGAGGAGCGCGTCTTCTACGCCCTCGAGCGGCTGTGGAAGGACTGCCCCGAGATCGAGCTGCCCGCCGATGCCAGGGCCACCCGCGGCAAGGGCGAGGAGCACGCCAAGCTGCAGGCCGAGGAGGACACCGCCGAGTTCGGGGAGCTGCGGTGAGCGCACCGTCGGACGCCGGGCGCAGGCCGGGCCGGGGCCGCCGCCTCATCCTGTGGCGGCACGGCCAGACCCTGTGGAACGTGGAGCGTCGCTTCCAGGGCACCACGGACGTGGAGCTCACCGAGACCGGCGTCGGCCAGGCCCGCCGCGCCGCCCGGCTGCTCGCCTCCCTGCAGCCCGACGCGATCGTCGCCTCCGACCTCCAGCGGGCCGCGAACACGGCAGCCGAGCTCGCCGCGCTCACCGGCCTGGAGGTGACCCACGACGAGGGCCTGCGGGAGACCTACGCGGGCGTCTGGCAGGGTCTGACGCACGAGGAGATCATCGCCCGGCACGGCGACGAGTACGCCGCGTGGAAGCGCGGTGAGCCGGTGCGCCGCGGTGGCGGCGAACTGGAGACCGAGGTCGCCGACCGTGCGGCCCCCGTCGTGCTGCGGCACGCCGAGAAGCTGCCCGACGACGGCACGCTGGTCGTGGTCAGCCACGGCGGCACGATCCGCACCACCATCGGTCGTCTCCTCGCCCTGGAGTCCCAGCACTGGGAGAGCCTCGGCGGACTCTCCAACTGCTGCTGGTCCGTTCTCGGCGAGGGCGCCCGCGGCTGGCGCCTGCTCGAGCACAACGCCGGCACTCTCCCGGAGCCGGTGCTCGGCGACGACGACTGAGCGGCCCCGCGGACCCGGGAACCCGGATTTCACTTTCCGGCAGGTCGCAGGCTAAAGTTCTTCTTGTTCGCCCCGCCGAGCGGGGCGAGACACCATGCGGCTCCGCCGCGTGGCACAAGGGGCTATAGCTCAGTTGGTAGAGCGCCTGCATGGCATGCAGGAGGTCAGGAGTTCAATTCTCCTTAGCTCCACGGATCGACACTCTCTTGAGTTGTCAAAGATCGTCCAGAAAGATCCCGTCTCTCACGAGACGGGATCTTTCACGTTCGCCGACTCCCTCAGCGCAGCCGTGCGCCGCTCCGTCTCCTCGTCGTCCGGCGTGTAGACCACGATCCGGCACTCCGGCATGCCGTTGACCGACAGCGACAACGACGTCATCCGCAGCTCGCCCGCCTCCGCGTGCCGGAAGACCTTCACCCGCCGCCCGGGCTCCGCCACGTCGCCGCTCTCCCACAGCCGCGCGAAGAGGGGACTGGCCGCCGAGAGCCTGCGTATGAAGTCCTCCCAGACCGGCTCCCCGGCGTGCAGTCCGTAGGCCGCGCGCAGGGTGGCCACCATCACCGGCAGCTCCGTCTCCCGGAACTTCAGGGGACAGTCCTCCTCGGAGTACGTGAACAGCCGCCACAGCGCGTTGGGGGTGCGGTCCGCCGGGACCGGCTTCGTGAAGAAGAGGTTCCGGTAGACGCGGTTGGCGGCCAGGATGTCGTACCGGGAGTTGTAGACCACCGCCGGGCGCGGATCGAGGGCGTCGATGATGCCCTGGACCTCCGGGCCGATCCTCTGGGCGAGGGCCTCCGGCGTGGGCGTGTACGGGACTTCGGCGAGATGGTAGAGGTGCTCGCGCTCCGGTGGGTCGAGCCGCAGGGTGTGCGCCAGGGCGTCCAGGACCTGCGCGGAGGCGTTGATCGGCCGCCCCTGTTCCAGCCACGTGTACCAGGTGACCCCCACGCCCGAGAGCTGGGCGACCTCCTCCCGGCGCAGGCCCGGTGTGCGGCGCCGGAAGCCCGGCGGCATGCCCACGTCCTGCGGTGTCACACGGGCGCGCCTGTTGCGCAGGAAGGCGGCCAGCTCGGGTCGTCGGCGCTGTGTCGTCCCCATCGTCACATCCCCCATCGTCGAGGTCCCTCCGGCCCCCTGCCAGGTGCTGTCAGTACCAGCATCAGAGGGCACTCGGCACCCGTGTCCCAGGGCCGTCAGGCTCACGGGCATGACGACAACACCCAGGACGGGACCGGGTCCCACACCCCTGCCGCTGCCGGCCGGGGGCGATGTCATCAGTAAAGCGCCCGGCACTGACAATCGGCCCCGGCCGCTTCTGACGCTGGTTCTCGCCGCCCAGTTCATGGCGCTGCTCGACGTGTTCATCGTGAACGTGGCGGCGCCCACCATCGGCACCGACCTCCATGCGTCGGGCGGCGAACTGCAGTTGGTGATCGCCGGATACGCCATCACCTACTCCGTGCTGCTGATCACCGGCGCCCGCCTCGGCGGCCGGTTCGGCCACGGTCGAATCCACCTCGCGGGCCTCGCCGTGTTCACGGCGGCCTCGCTCGCCTGCGGTCTCGCGCAGAGCGTCACCGAACTGATCGTCTTTCGCCTGGTCCAGGGCACCGGTTCGGCGGTGATGATCCCTCAGGTGCTCAGTCTGATCCAGCGCCACTTCACCGGCGAGGCCAGGGTCAAGGCGCTCGGCGCCTACTCGGCGGTGCTCGCCGTCGGGGCCGCCGCCGGGCAGGTCGTCGGCGGAATCCTGGTCAGCGCAGACCTGTTCGGCACCGGCTGGCGGCCGGTGTTCCTCGTGAACGTGCCCGTCGGCATCGCCCTGCTGGTCGTCGGCGGTCGCGTCCTGCTGCCCGGCGACAAGGCGGCGGCACGGGAACCGGCCCGCGGCCTCGACCTGCCCGGCCTGGTGCTGCTCGGGGCGGCGGCGTCGCTGTTCACGGTGCCGCTGGTGCTCGGGCAGGAGGAGGACTGGCCGCTGTGGTCCTGGCTGTCGCTGGGCGCCGGCGCGCTGCTGTTCGGGCTGTTCTGCGCGTACGAGTCCCGGCTGGCCCGGCGCGGCGGCGCCCCGCTGATCGCACCCCGTGTACTGCGTCACCCCGGCATGGGGCTCGCCGTGTTCCGGATCACGGCGGTCATGGCCGTCAACGGCGGCTTCCTGTTCGCGCTGACCCTGCACGTCCAGGGCGGCCTCGGCTACAGCGCGCTGCGGGCGGGGCTCACCTTCGCGCCGACCGCCGTCGTCTTCGGCCTGGTCGGCCTGACCTGGCGCAACTGGCCCGTGTCCTGGCAGCGTGCGCTGACCCCGGCCGGGTTCGTGATCACCGCGCTGGCCGTCGCCGGCGTGGGCCTGGACCTGAGGGGCGGCGACGAGGGCGGTGCGCTGCTGTACGTCGCGTACGCCGGCGTGGGCGTCGGTCTCGCGCTCGCCTTCAGCCCGACGCTCACCCGGGCGCTGGCGACGGTGGCGCCGGGGAACGCGGCGGACGCCAGCGGTCTGCTCGCCACCGTCACACAGCTCGGCCAGCTGATCGGAGTCGCGGCGTTCGGCACACTGTTCTTGAACCGGCTTGAGTCACTCCGGGGCCTCGGGGCGTATACCTCTGCGGAGGCGCTGTTGGCGTGCATGTTCGCGCTGGCCGGAACCGCCGCGGTGGGTGCCGTGTCCGGACTGGTACTGAGGCGTCGCTGACCGTATTGGTCCGGCCGTGGCAGAATCAAACGGCCGGAAGGGGGCGCGGCCCGACGGGAGGGAGCAGTGATGCCTGCGAGCATCCTCAAGGAGATCGGCCACCTCCTTGATGCAGCGTCGACACAGGACACGGTGATTCGTCTCTGCTGCCCTTCCTGCGGTTCTGTTCATGTGGCCCAAGTGCTCGGCGACAACGGCGGAGTTTCCTACGTGTGCACGGCCTGCGGCCACAGCTGGAGCTGATCGATGGGTGCACACAGGCGAAAGTGCGACTGGTGCGGCAGCGGTACGCCGATCGTCCGTGACATGGAGCCGGTCAACCCCGACTACCAGTACTGGTGCGAGGAATGCGCCCGGGCGCTGATCATAAAAGGCGACCCGATCGAGACGTACCGCGAACTGGAGGGCGAGCCGATCTACGGGCGGCTCCTCGAGGAGCACTGCACGCTCAAGCGGTTCTATTCGTTCGTCACAGCGTGATGTCACGGCGTGATGTCACGCTGTGAGGCCGGGTTGTGATGTCACGGAGCTAGTGGACACAACCCCTCAATTCAGACAGGGCGGAAACGATTTGGTGCTCCCCCCGGTGGCCCGGTAATGTTGGCCTCGCCGCCGGGGAAACCGGGCGGACACCGCAAGGGGCTATAGCTCAGTTGGTAGAGCGCCTGCATGGCATGCAGGAGGTCAGGAGTTCAATTCTCCTTAGCTCCACAGTCAGATCCCGCCGGATCAACTCGATCCGGCGGGATCTTCGCGTTTCCGGGGCCGGTTGGCGGACCGGCGCTCCACGGCGACAGCGAAGGGGCCGCCCGTTCTCGGGCGGCCCCTTCGGGGTGCGTCGGGCTCAGCGGCCCAGGGCCCGGCGGCCGCGGCCCTGGGAGAGGACCGGGAGGTTGCGGGACGGAGCCTGTCCGCGCGTGTCCTCCTCGATGCGCAGGGCCAGCGCGGGGCAGCGGCGGACCGCGCGCAGCGCCTTCGCCTCGGCGTAGCGCGGCACTTGGGCCTGGGCGACGGTCGGGAAGCCGTCCGCTCCGAGTTCGAAGACCTCGGGGAGGATGTCGGCGCACAGACCGTGGCCCCGGCACAGCGTCCAGTCGACGTAGATCTTCTGGCGGCTGGGACCGGTGTCCTCGTCCGCTTGGCCGCCCGGGATGCCCACCGGGGCCATGCCGCCTTCGAAGAGCGGCAGAACGCCCTCCACGGGCCTTCCGCAGCCGTTTCCGAGGACGTGCGCGGCCAGGTCGTCGGTGAACGCCTTGATCGTCGACTCCAGGAACATCGCGGAGCCGTCCGGGTGCGAGCACGCGCCGCGCCGCTTCACGTTCTTGGCGACCTGCTTGAGGGCCTCGAGGGCGGCCGGTCCGCCGCCGTTGATGATGTCCTCCATGCCGCGCGCGGCGGCCGGCAGGCCGAGGTAGCAGGGACCGCACTGCCCCGCGCTCTCCTCCGCCAGCCACTGCGCCACCCGCAGCGACTCGCCCAGCGGACAGGTCTCCTGACTGATCGGCAGGATCGCGCCCGCGCCGAGCGCGCCGCCCACCGCGTCCAGGGAGTTGCGGGAGACGATCGCCTCGTTGACCGTCGCCGCGTCGATCCACTTGCCGTGGTAGCCGCCGGTCAGCACACCCTGCGGAACGGGCGGCGCACCGGCGAGCTGAAGGACGTAACGCAACGGCACACCCGTGGGGACCTCGATCACCATGGGGCGGGCGACCGCACCGGAGACCGTGAGCATGACGGTGCCGGGTTCGTCGTAGAGGCCGGTGTTGCCGTAACGCTCCGGGCCGATGCGGGCGGCGATGGCGAGCTGGGCGAACGTCTCGGCGTTCGACAGGAGGGTGGGGGCGCCGCCGACGCCGTTCTGCGAGGCGCTGACCTTGCGGCCGGGCGGGATCGCCGGGCCGCCGTCGATGGAACGGATCAGCGACGCGGCGGCGCCGGTGACCATGCGCACCGGGTTGCGCTGCACGCTCGCGCGCAGGGCGGACCGGCGGCTGTTGCTCAGGCCGCGTTCGGCGAGCGCGGCCTCCATGGAGCGCTGGGTCGACTCCCGGGTGACCCCCACCACGAGCGTGCGGGCACCCAGGGCCTCGGCGACCAGCAGCGCGCCGTCCAGGATGAGGTGCGGGGCACGGTTGATCAGCACCGTGTCCTTGCGGCAGGCCGGCTCGTCCTCACTGCCGTTGACGACGACGACCGGCCGTACGCCGCGCTTGATCGCCGCCTCGGCGACCGAGCGCAGCTTCTTGTGGAAGGGGAAGCCCGCGCCGCCGCGGCCCTTCAGGTTGATGCGTTCGGAGAGCTGCGCGAGCTGCTCTCCGCCCATCGGTTCGAGCGGCCCGTGCACCTTCAGGTGCATGGGCAGATCAAGTCTTTCGACAAGGTCGAAGCCCGACGTGAGTTGGGGAAGACCGACCACGCGGACTTCTGGGACGTCGGGCAGGGCCTCGTTCACCTATAGCCTCCGGAAGGCATGTTCCAAGGTTCGCCCGAACCCGGTGCGTCGAAGTCGCGCGAGGCACCGGGCGCTGGTTCAGTGGCGGGACCGCTGTTGTTGTACGTGTCATCGGGGTAGTACGCGCCGTAGAGGGTGTTCGTCTCAGCGGTGTCGTACACATCACTCGAGCCGTAGCCGGACGCGCCCGCGTTGCCGTAGGCGGGGATGTTGAATCCGGTGTCGTTGAGCGGGTCGTAGGCCGACGGGGGTGCCTCGCCGACCGGTGGCGGGGACGGGATCGGCCAGCTGCCCGAGGTGCTGCCGCCGCCGTCCATGCGCGGGATCGCCTCCGTGGGCTGCATGTCCATCGGCAGGTCCATGCGCGCGGTCTGGTCGGCCGCGAACGGCTCCTGACGCGCGCGTGGAGGTGTGGAGACGGCGCGGTAGGCGGCCGCGAAGCCGTTCGCGGGCTCGGGGGCCGCGGGGGCCGCCGGGGCCCCGTAGGCGGGGTTGGAGCGCGTCTGGGAGCGCGCACCCCGCTGGTTCTCGTAGCCCGGGAGGGAGCCCGTGGACTCCGCCGCCATCCGGGCCCGGCTGGCGTCCAGGTCTTCGCGGCCCGGCCGCTCCGAGGTGCCCATGATCGCGGCGATGCGGTCGGCGACCTTGCGCTTGACCGGGCGCGGGGCGGCGCGCAGGGCGAGTGCGGCGGTGACGCCGAGCACGGACAGGCCGTACATGATCACGAAGATCGGCTTCGCCGCGCGGCCCGCGTACAGGCCGTGGATCAGCGCCGCGCACCAGGCCGGGTAGGCCAGCATGTGCATGGCGCGCCAGCGGGCGGCCACCGGGGCGGGGGAGGCGAACCTGCTGCGCAGGGCGCCGGTGATGCCCACGAAGATCATGAGCAGGCCGGCCAGGGAGCCGAGACCGATCAGGCCCTCGATGCCGGTCACGCCGAGCGAGAAGGGGATCAGCGCGGCGATCAGCTGGGTGTGGTCGAGGGCGATCTTGGTGGTGATGTGCAGCAGCAGGAACGCGATCGAGGCGACCGCGGTCGTCCGGTGCACCGCCTGCCCGATGATCCGCTGGCGTGTGTGCAGGAAGATCCGGTCCTGGGCGACCAGGCCCCAGATCACCGAACAGCTGAGCGACACGAGGGACAGGACGCCCGCGCCGAAGTTCAGGAAGTCGCGGAAGCGGTCGCCTCCGACCAGCACGACCACGGGTATCAGGAGCAGGACGACAGCCGACGCCACCCCGTAGGCCGATCGGCCCGGCTGGGGGAGTGAGCTGTTACTACGACGAGGGTTCATGGGGGCAACTCCGAGCAGTTTCGGGAAAGCGGTCCCGCTGCCGCACTTTAAGTGGCGCCATACCGGTGGGTACGTGGTTTGGGTTATTGCGTTGTTATCAAATGACGTTGGGGGCGGTGTGATGTCCCTTAGTGGCTGTTACGCGAAGTAACCTTTGGCCTGGATTCAGTTGTTGTCACGTGTGATCAGTGGCGCCCGACAGGATCTGTGAGGGCAGCACCCGGTGCCAAGGAGGCATACGTAAGCGCGTCGCGTTGTGCTCAAGCGCTGCGGTACCCTAACCGCATGCGTGCCGTACGCCTTCTGCTTAGCGGGCCGCGCTGATCAGTCCCGACCGCTGGTGAGAGACCGCGGTCGGCATCGGCGCGGCGTCCCCTCCTGTGTGAGGGGATTTTTCGTTTCCTGAATCACAGCCGCCGGCAGAGACGATCGATGGAGCTTTGAGGATCATGAGCGAGACGAACCCCGCTGTCACCGCCGAGGTGGCCGCGCCGCACCGCTACACGGCCGCCATGGCAGCCGACATCGAGGCACGCTGGCAGGACATCTGGGACGCGGAGGGCACCTACGCGGCACCGAACCCCAAGGGCGACCTGGCCGGGGATGCGGAGCTGGTCGCCAAGCCCAAGAAGTTCATCATGGACATGTTCCCCTACCCCTCCGGTGCGGGACTGCACGTCGGCCACCCCCTGGGCTACATCGCCACCGACGTCTTCGCGCGCTTCCAGCGCATGACCGGCCACAACGTCCTGCACACCCTGGGCTTCGACGCCTTCGGCCTGCCCGCCGAGCAGTACGCCGTGCAGACCGGCACGCACCCGCGGGTGTCCACCGAGGCCAACATCGAGAACATGACGTCCCAGCTGCGCCGGCTGGGCCTGGGCCACGACAGGCGCCGGTCGTTCGCCACGATCGACCCGGACTACTACAAGTGGACTCAGTGGATCTTCCTGCAGATCTTCAACTCCTGGTACGACGACGAGGCCGACAAGGCCCGCCCGATCTCCGAGCTGGTCGCCCGGTTCGAGTCCGGTGAGCGCCCCGTACCGGGCCACACGCGCGCGTGGAGCGAACTGAGCGCCGCCGAGCGCGCCGACGTCCTGAGCGAGTACCGCCTGGCGTACGCCTCCGACGCGCCCGTCAACTGGTGCCCCGGCCTGGGCACCGTGCTGGCCAACGAGGAGGTCACCGCCGACGGACGCTCCGAGCGCGGCAACTACCCGGTCTTCAAGGCCAAGCTGCGCCAGTGGAACATGCGCATCACCGCTTACGCCGACCGGCTGCTGGACGACCTGGAGGCGCTGGACTGGCCCGAGGCCATCAAGCTGCAGCAGCGCAACTGGATCGGCCGCTCCGAGGGCGCGCGCGTCGACTTCCCGATCGACGGCGAGCGCATCACGGTCTTCACCACCCGCCCCGACACCCTGTTCGGCGCGACCTACATGGTGCTGGCCCCCGAGCACCCCCTGGTCGAGAAGTTCACCCCGCAGGCCTGGCCCGAGGGCACCCACGAGGTGTGGACCGGCGGTCACGCGTCCCCGGCCGAGGCCGTTGCCGCGTACCGCGCGCAGGCCGCCTCGAAGTCCGACGTCGAGCGGCAGGCCGAGGCCAAGGACAAGACCGGCGTCTTCATCGGCGCGTACGCGACCAACCCCGTCAACGGCGAGCAGGTCCCGGTCTTCATCGCCGACTACGTGCTGATGGGCTACGGCACCGGTGCGATCATGGCCGTTCCGGCCGGCGACCAGCGCGACTTCGAGTTCGCGCGCGCTTTCGAGCTGCCGATCCGCTGCATCGTCGAGCCGACCGACGGCCGGAGCCCGGACACCTCGACGTGGGAGGACGCCTTCGCGTCGTACGACGCGAAGATCATCAACTCGTCCAACGACGAGATCAGCCTGGACGGCCTGGGCGTCGCCGAGGCCAAGGCGCGCATCACCGAGTGGCTGGAGTCGTCCGGGATCGGTGAGGGCACCGTCAACTTCCGGCTGCGTGACTGGCTGTTCAGCCGGCAGCGCTACTGGGGCGAGCCCTTCCCGATCGTCTACGACGAGGAGGGCGTCGCCCACGCCCTGCCCGAGTCGATGCTGCCGCTGGAACTGCCCGAGGTCGAGGACTACTCGCCGCGCACGTTCGACCCCGACGACGCGGACACGTCCCCGGAGACGCCGCTGTCCCGCAACGAGGACTGGGTCAACGTCACCCTGGACCTGGGCGACGGCCGCGGTCCGCGCCAGTACCGGCGTGAGACCAACACCATGCCCAACTGGGCCGGTTCCTGCTGGTACGAGCTGCGCTACCTGGACCCGCACAACGACCGGAAGCTGGTCGACCCGGAGATCGAGCAGTACTGGATGGGCCCCCGCGAGGGCCAGCCGCACGGCGGCGTCGACCTGTATGTCGGCGGCGCCGAGCACGCCGTACTGCACCTGCTGTACGCCCGCTTCTGGTCCAAGGTCCTGTACGACCTGGGGCACGTGTCCTCGGCCGAGCCGTTCCACAAGCTGTTCAACCAGGGCATGATCCAGGCCTACGTCTACCGTGACAGCCGCGGCATCGCCGTACCGGCCGCCGAGGTGGAGGAGCGCGACGGCGCCTACTACTACCAGGGCGAGAAGGTCTCCCGGCTGCTGGGCAAGATGGGCAAGTCCCTGAAGAACGCGGTCACCCCGGACGAGATCAGCGCCGAGTACGGCGCGGACACGTTGCGCCTGTACGAGATGGCCATGGGCCCGCTGGACGTGTCCCGTCCCTGGGACACGCGCGCGGTGGTGGGCCAGTTCCGGCTGCTGCAGCGGCTGTGGCGCAACATCGTCGACGAGGCCACCGGCTCACTGGCAGTGGTCGACACCGAGCCCGACGAGGCCACCCTGCGCGCCCTGCACAAGGCGATCGACGGAGTGCGCCAGGACCTGGACGGCCTGCGGTTCAACACCGCCATCGCCAAGATCACCGAGCTGAACAACCACCTGACCAAGGCGGGCGGTCCGGTGCCGCGCTCCGTGGCCGAGCCGCTGGTGCTGCTGGTCGCCCCGCTGGCCCCGCACATCGCCGAGGAACTGTGGCGCAAGCTGGGCCACACCGACTCGGTCGTCCACCAGGACTTCCCGGTCGCCGACCCGGCGTACGTCGTGGACGAGACCGTGACCTGCGTGGTCCAGGTCAAGGGCAAGGTCAAGGCTCGCCTGGAGGTCTCGCCGTCCATCTCCGAGGACGAACTGGAGAAGGTCGCGCTGGCCGACGAGAAGGTCGTGGCGGCGCTGGACGGGGCGGGGATCCGCAAGGTGATCGTGCGCGCGCCGAAGCTGGTGAACATCGTTCCGGCGTAGGTTTTCGGCTCCTGGCCAAGGGTTTCGCGTCCCGGCTCAGGTTTTCGCGTCCTGGCCCAGGTCTTCGCGTCGCGGCGCGGGAAGGGCCGGGCGGGAGCGTATCGGGGTCGTCCCCTACGGGCAGGTTCGGGGTTTTTCTGGAACTCCGGGCCTGCCTGTTGCGTTTACCGTTGAAGAGCGGCGCGCAACGTGCCGACCCGTCCGAGGAGGAGCTCGTGGAAGCAGTGTTCGCAGTGGTCGCCCTGCTTTTCGTGCTCTTCGTGGCGCTCGGCGCCTACGCCACGGTGAAGGTGGTCGGCGCGGCCAAGCGCGGAGTGGACCGCACCATCACCCAGGCCCGCCGCACGGTCGAGGACCACACTCTGCGGGCCAAGTCCTTCGCCCAGCCCGGACCCGCCGGCGAAATCGCCCAGCTGCGGCTGAAGCTGCGCACATCGATGCGCGCCACGCAGGACGCGCTGCACGCGGGCGTGACCGAGGACGAGTCCCTCAAGGAGTCCCTCGGTCTCTTCGAGCGCCTCAGCGCACACGGACACGAACTGGACGCCGAGCTCAGGCGTCTGGAGTCCGAGCCCGACCGGGCCACACTCACCGAGCGCCTGCCCGGGCTGCGCGAGCGCACCGAGCGCATCACCGGGTCGGCGGACTCGCTGCGCTGGGCGGCCCGTGACCGGGCCCGCCGTTTCGCCGACGACGACCTCGACTCGTTGAGTACGCAGATCGACGTGGAGGCCGGAGCGCTGCGGCACTGGACCACGTCGGAGGCCACGCCGACCACCCCGCCGCCCCCGTGGCCTCAGCCCCCGGCCGCCGACGCCGCCGCGGCCCAGCAGACCTGGCCGGAGACACCTCGGGCGCACACCGCCGAGGAGCCGGCGCGGCCCGCGATCACCCCGCCGAGCCCGCGCACGTCCTACCCCTGGCAGAAGAAGCCCCGTCCCGAGAGCACGACTTGATCCGGACACGCACGCCCAGGTGAGAGGGGCCGGACTGCCGCGTGGGCGCTACGCCAGGTAACCTCCAGCTCATGTCCCGCCATGTCGCGATCGTCACCGATTCAACGGCCTACCTGCCGCAACGGACGATGGAGCGCCACGGCATCACCGCGGTACCTCTGACTGTGGTCCTGGGTGACCAGGCGCTGGAAGAGGGCACCGAGATCTCGACCCGGTCGCTGGCCCAGGCCCTCCAGAAGCGACGGCCCGTCACGACCTCGCGCCCCAGCCCACAGGTGTTCGCCGAGACCTATCGCAAGGTCGCCGAGTCCGGCGCGACCGGCATCGTCTCCCTGCATCTGTCCGCCGAACTCTCCGGCACGCACGACGCGGCGGTCGTCGCGGCGCGCGAGGCGCCCGTGCCGGTGCGGGTGGTGGACACCGGGATGGTCGCGATGGCCCTCGGATTCTGCGCGCTCGCCGCGGCCGAGGCGGCGGAGACGGGCGGCACGGCGGACGAGGCGGTCACAGCGGCGGAGAAGCGAGCCGCGGGGACCTCCGCCTACTTCTACGTCGACACCCTCGACTTCCTGCGCCGCGGTGGCCGGATCGGTGCGGCGCAGGCCCTCTTCGGATCCGCGCTCGCGGTGAAACCGCTGCTCCAGCTGCGGGGCGGCCGGATCGAACCCCTGGAGAAGGTGCGGACGGCTTCCAGGGCCATCGCCCGCCTGGAGGAGATCGTGGCCGACCGGGCCGGCAGTGCGCACGTGGACATCGCCGTCCATCATCTCGCCGCTCCCGACCGGGCGTCGGCCCTCGCGGACCGCTTGCGGGCTCGGGTTCCGGGTCTCGCCGATCTGCATGTGAGCGAGGTCGGGGCGGTGATCGGGGCGCATACGGGGCCTGGCCTGCTGGGGGTTGTGGTCTCGCCGCGATGAGGCGAGCGGGCGGGTGAGGTGACTTCCCGAGGGGGGCGCGGTGTGGAGGCCCGGTGGGGCCTGGTCACTCGTCCGGGTGGCGGAGTTATCCACAACCGGGTGGTTGTCCCCGGGAATTGACCAAGATCATCGCTGAAGTGGCGATGTGGTCGATCCTCGGCGCATGGCACTTCGATCACGTTCACGGACGACCAACGCAACCAGTGGGCCGGGACGCGGGCCCGCCTCCGACGGCCGGTCCCGTACCCGTCACCGCCGACAGCCGCTGCACGGCCGCGCGATCCGACACCGGCACGCCTCGGCCGAGGAACTCCGCCGGAGGGCGGAGGCACTGTTCGCCCAACGCGCGGGGGAATGGCGGGAGTCGGGGAAGGGGCCACCGGGTGGGGAGGGGCGGGTTGCCGGTGCCGTGCCCGGTGTCGGTGTCCATGCGGAGGCCGGTGCCGGTGCCGGTGTGGATGGCGGCGGCGGGGGAGTGCGGCCCGCTGGGACTGTTGTGGGAGATGCGGCCCTCCCGGGGCGTGGGGCCGGGAGTGGGGTGGCTCCCCGAGGTCGCGTGGCTGTAGGGGGTGTGGCTCCCCGCGGTCGCGTAGCCGTAGGGGGTGTGGCTCCCCGTGGCGGCATGGTCGAGGAAGGTGTGGCTCCCCCTGACGAGCTGACTCCGGGAGGGTTCGCCGCCGCTGAGGACACGGATTTCGACCTGGGGGACCGGGCCGGGGCTGCCGTGGGGAGGCGGCGGGTGCGGGTCGGGTTGGCTCTGCGGGAGCGGATGCCGGTGTGGCTGCAGACGCGGTGCGGTCTGGAACGGCGGAGTGTGCTCGCGCTGACAGGGCTGCTCGTCGTGGTCGCGGCCTTCGCCGTGCAGCACTTCTGGGCCGGTCGGACCGAATCCGTCCGGGCGCCCGAAGTGGTGCGGGCGGCTCAGTCGTACGGCGGGGAGGAGCGCGGCGAGGAGCCGGTGCCCGCCGTGCCGGCCGGTGCGCCGAGTGCCGTGGGGACGGCGGCGGCGGAAATCGTCGTGGACGTCAGCGGCAAGGTGCGCGAGCCCGGAATTCATCGGCTACCGGCCGGTTCACGGGTCGCCGACGCGTTGCGCGCGGCCGGTGGAGTGCGACCCGGCACGAACACCGACGGCCTCAACCGGGCCCGCTTCCTCGTGGACGGGGAACAGGTGGTCGTCGGGGCACCCGCTCCCCCCTCGGCGCCAGGCTCGGGCGGTGGTGCGGCTGCCGGCGGCGCGACCGGCTCCGTGGCGGGGGTGGCACCGGCGGCTCCCGTCCCCCTCAACACGGCCACCGTGGACCAGCTCGACACCCTGCCCGGCGTCGGCCCGGTGCTGGCTCAGCACATCATCGACTACCGCACCCAGCACGGCGGTTTCCGCTCGGTGGACGAGCTGCGCGAGGTCAACGGCATCGGCGACCGCCGCTTCGCCGACCTGCGGAATCTCGTGCGCCCATGAGCACCGGCATGAGCACCGACCGGCAGCGCGGCCCAGAGGTGCCGCTCCAGACCGGCCCGGGACCGGGACCTGGATCCGGCCCGGGACCGGGACCGAGACCTGGATCCGGCCCGGGACCGGGACCGGGACGCAGATCCGGAGCCGGAGCCGGAGCCGGAGCCCGATCCGGCCCCGAGGCTTCCGCGGGCCGCCAGGTCGTCCACGCCACCGCCGGGAAACGGCTCGGGGACGCCCACCCTCGACAGGAAGGGCCGACGGATCTACGGCTCGTACCGCCCGCACTGGCGGCCTGGGCGACGGCCGCGCTGACGCTGAACGCGTCGCCGGAGTGGGTCACCGGCCTGGTGGCCGTGTGCCTCGTCGCGGCCGGCGTCCTCCTCGTGACCGCGCGCGTGCGTGCTCGGCCCGCGCAGCTGACCGGTGCGCGGGTTCGCCCCGCCCACGTGAGTGGTGCGCGAGTTCTGCTCACGCCGGTCACCTGGGCGCGGCTCTCGGTCGCCGCCGTGCTGCTCTGCGTCGCGGCAGCCGCCGCCTCCGCCGGGCTGCACGGAGCCGACCTGAGGAGGGGGCCCGTGCCCGCGCTGGCACGGCAGTACGCCACGGTCACCGCGGAGGTCGTGGTGACCTCCGATCCACGGCTCACCCGGCCCCGGATCCGGGGAAACCACGCGACTGAGACATCCGTGCTGATCAACGCCGAGGTGCGACGCGTCGAGACGGCGGACGGCAGGGCTGTGGTGACACGCACGCCGGTGTTGATGTTCGTCGACGCGGGCGTCAGGGGAGCCGGCCGATCCGCGGTCGAAGGAGCGGGGGTGGGCTCGAGCCTCGCGTCCGACAGGGCGGGCTCCGGGGCGAATCCTATGATCGAGGGGCCGGGGCGTTCGCCGTGGCTGGGGTTGTTGCCGTCCACGCGGGTGAGGGTGACGGCGCGGCTGGCACCCGCGCTGGTGGGTGGCGATCGGGTCGCGGCCGTGCTGAGGGTGCGGGGGCGGGCGGCGCCGGAGATGGTGGAGGAGGCGTCTGGGCCGCAGCGGTTCGCGGGTGGGTTGCGGGCCGGGCTGCGGGAGGCCACGGACGGGCTTTCGGCCGACGCGCGGGCGCTGCTGCCGGGGCTGGTCGTCGGCGACACCGCGCGGGTCACTCCGGAGCTGGACGAGGCGTTCAAGGAGACAGACCTCGCGCACACGCTCGCCGTCTCCGGGAGCAATCTCACGATCATCCTGGCCCTGCTCGTCGGGCCACCCGGGCTGGCCCAGCACGTAGAGCGGCGCGGGCTCGCGCCCCGCCTGGGGCTGTCCCTGCGGATTACCGCGGTGCTCGGCGGAGTGCTCACGCTCGGGTTCGTCGTCGTGTGCCGGCCGGACCCGAGCGTGCTGCGGGCCGCGGCCTGCGGAGCCGTCGCGCTGCTCGCCCTCGCCACCGGTCGCCGCAGATCGCTGATCCCGGCGCTTGCGACGGCCGTACTGCTGCTCGTGCTGTACGACCCCTGGCTGGCCCGGAGCTACGGCTTCCTCCTCTCCGTTCTCGCCACCGGCGCTCTGCTCACGCTCGCGCCACGCTGGAGCCTCGCGTTGCGCAGGCGTCGGGTGCCGCCGCGACTGGCGGAGGCGCTGGCCGCCGCTGCTGCCGCGCAAGCCCTGTGCGCGCCCGTCGTGGCCGTGCTGTCGGCGCGGGTGAGCCTGGTGGCGGTGCCGTGCAACCTCCTCGTGGAGTTCGCGGTCGCGCCGGCCACGGTGCTGGGCTTCGCGGCGCTGGCGACGGCACCGGCGGCGATGCCGGTGGCCAAAACGCTGGCGTGGTGTGCGAGTTGGCCCGCGGAGTGGATCGCGCAGATCGCCCGCACGGGGGCGGCATTGCCCGGAGGGGGAGTGGAGTGGCCGGACACCTGGGCGGGGGCGGGACTGCTCCTCCTCGTCACGGTGGTCGTCCTGCTCGTCGGCCGGCGGCTGCTGGGGCATCCCTGGCTGTGCGGGGCGTGCGGACTTCTGCTCGTGCTGGTGGTGGTGCAGCCGCCCCCGCTGACCAGAGTGATCACGGGCTGGCCGCCGCCGGACTGGCGGCTGGCGATGTGCGACGTGGGACAGGGCGACGCGACGGTGCTCGCGGCCGGCGAGGGCACAGCGGTGGTGGTGGACGCCGGGCCCGATCCGGCGCTCGTCGACCACTGTCTGCGCGCGCTCGGTATCACCAGGATCCCGCTGGTCGTACTGACCCACTTCCACGCCGACCACGTGGCCGGGCTGCCCGGAGTGCTGCGCGGACGTTCGGTGGGCGCCATCGAGACGACGGTCTATGCGGAGCCCGCGGACCAGGCCGAGTTCGTACGGAGGGAGGCGGCGGCCCGGCGCATTCCGGTGACGCCGGCCGCAGCCGGAGAACTGAGACGCACCGGGGAGCTGTCCTGGGAGGTGCTGTGGCCGCCCCCGCGTCCGGCACCGGAGCCGGAGGGCCCGAATGACGCCAGTGTCACCCTGCTGGTGCGCTCGGCGGGGCTGAGGTTCCTGTTGCTCGGGGACCTCGAACCTCCGGCGCAGCAGGCGCTGCTGCGGTCACCGGCGGGTGCGGCGCTGGCGAGGGTGGATGTGCTCAAGGTCGCCCATCATGGGTCGGCCTACCAGGACCCGGAGCTCATGCGAAGGGTGGCTCCGCGGCTGGCCCTCATCTCAGCAGGTGCCGACAACCCGTACGGGCACCCTGCCCCGAGTACGGTCGCGGCGTTGCGGGCCGGGGGCGCGACGGTGCTGCGGACCGACCGGGACGGGGCCGTCGCGGTAGCGGGCGCGGCTACCGAAGGCGGAGACGGTACAGATGGCGGAGACGGCGGACATGGCGGAGATGGCGGGGGCGGAGGCGGGGGCGGTACCGGCGGCGGGGAGCTTCGGGTGGCGCGAGACTGAGGTCATGAATTCCGCACAGGTTGATGCCTATCTCCGCCGTCTGGGAGTCGAGCGGTCGGCATGGCCCGACGGCGCCCATGTCGAGTTGCTCCGCGAGCTGCAGCTGCGCCATCTGCGGACCGTCCCCTTCGAGAACCTGTCGGTCCATCTCGGAGAGGAGATCGTGCTGGAGGAGGAGCGGCTGCTGGACAAGGTGGTGGGTGCCGGGAGGGGAGGGATCTGTTACGAACTCAACGGTGCCTTCGGGGCGTTGCTCGGCGCCCTCGGCTTCGAGGTCACCTTGCTCGCGGGGCGGGTGCACGGGGAGGAGGGGCGGCTCGGGATCCCGTACGACCATCTCGCGTTGCGGGTGCGCACGGTGGACGGGGACGAGTGGCTGGCCGATGTCGGGTTCGGGGCGCTGAGCCATCGGCCTCTGGCGTTCGGTGAGCGAGGGGAGCAGGAGGATCCCGGGGGCAGGTTCCGGATCGTGTCGGCGGGGCCGGACGGGGCGGATCTGGATGTGGTCATGGGAGGCAGGGCCCAGTACCGGCTGGAGACGCGGCCCCGCGTGCTCGGGGACTTCGTGGCCGGAGCCTGGTGGCACAGCACCTCGCCGGGTTCGCACTTCACGCAGTCGCTGGTCTGTTCGCGGCTGACGCAGGACGGGGGACGGATCACCCTCAGCGGACACACCTTCAAGGTGACGGGCCCCGACGGAGAGCGGGAGGAGTGGGAGATGGACACGGACGAAGAGGTGCTGGCGGCCTACCGGGAGCGGTTCGGTATCGAGCTCGATCGTGTGCCGACGGTGCGAAATCCCCACAAGAAGGGCTGATTCCGAGCACACGGGCTGGTTTCCCATGATGTGAGCCCGCGTTGCCTCGAATGACTCATCAGTGGTCGAATGCGTCTTCGGCAACAGTGGTGGCAAGTCGCGGGAGTGTCGAAGATGATCGGTCGCTGGCGGGGAAGACCTACAAGCCGGACGCAACGGACGAGTCCCCTGGCGGGGCTGCGGACGCCGCCGAGTGCCGGGGTGCTCAGCTGCCGGGTGCTCGACCCGGTCAACGAGCCCGTGGCGCATGCCGAGTTCGCGGTCAGCGACAGCATGGGGCGCAAGGTGGTCAGCGGGGGGATGGATCCTTTCGGGTCGTTCGTGACGACGGTGCCGGCGGGGGAGTACCGGCTCGCGGTGTCGGCGGAGGGATACACCCCCTACCGGGCGACCGCGATGGTCGGGGAGAACACGCTCGCCTCGCTCGGTGATGTCACCCTCCAGGTCGCCCGGCCGCCGGAGCTGCCCGCGCCGGGGGACTGGGAGATCGAGCCGGCACACTCCTCGATCGCGTTCACCGCGCGGCACATCGGGCTGGCGCGGATCCACGGGAGGTTCAACGCGTTCGCGGGGGTGATACGGGTCGGTGACCCGGTGGAGCAGTCGGCGATGCATGTGGTGATCGACGCGGCGTCCATCGACACGAACGTGCGGATGCGGGACGACCATCTGCGGTCGGCGGACTTCCTGGATGTGCGGCAGTATCCGACGCTGGAGTTCTACAGCGACCGGTTCGTGCACAAGGGCGGCAACCGGTGGGCGGTCACGGGGGCGCTGTCGTTGCACGGGGTGACGCGTACGGTCACGCTCGACACGGAGTACCTCGGGCTCGGCAACGGCATGGAGGGCGAGACACGGGCGGCGTGCCGGGCCACGACCGAGTTGCGCCGGGACGACTTCACGGTGAGCTGGCAGACGATGCTGGCGCGCGGGATCGCGGTGGTGGGGCCGAGTATCCGGATCGAACTGGACGTGCAGGTCGTCCCCAAGGGCTGACGTGGGGTTGGTCCGCGGTGGGGTTGCCGGACAATGGCCGCGTGAGTGATGTGAGACATGTGCTGGTGCTGCCCGACCGGGATGCAGCGGAGGAGGCGGCGGCGGCCCTCGGGGAGCGGTTCGGGGTGACCGAGGAACCGCGGCTGGTGCGGGACGCGCTGGCCGGTGAGGACGATGCCGAGGACGCGCAGTGGCTTGTCGTCCTGCGGGACGAGGACGGGCGGCTGGATCCCGGCGAACTGGACGCGTTCGCGGGGGAGTGGGAGGGGTGGCGGGAGGAGCCGTAGCCCTGCCGGGTGAGCAGGGCTACCGGGAGGACCGGCACCCGGCACTCGGCGCCCGGCACCCGGGTTGCCCAGCTCCCCCCTCATCGGCCCACGGCCGCCCACAGGCCCCGGACACGGCTGCCCGTGGCTGAGCCCGCTCAGTGGTCGGCTTCGCTGTCAGTGGTGCGTGGGATGCTGTGCGGGATGGCCAACAAGACTGCTCATGACGACCTCCTCGCCCCGGTGACGCTTGCCGTGGGCCAGGAGGACCTGCTGCTCGACCGTGCCGTGCGGGACGTGGTGGTGGCCGCCCGGGCCGCCGACCCGGACACGGATGTCCGGGACCTGACCTCGGACCAGTTGCAGCCCGGGACGCTCGCCGAGTTGACGAGCCCGTCGCTCTTCGCGGAGCGGAAGGTCGTCGTCGTACGCAATGCGCAGGATCTCTCGGCCGATACGATCAAGGACGTCAAGGCGTATCTGGGGGCGCCCGCCGAGGAGATCACCCTGGTGCTGCTGCACGCGGGCGGGGCCAAGGGCAAAGGGCTGCTGGATGCCGCGCGCAAGGCGGGGGCGCGGGAGGTGGCGTGCCCGAAGATGACGAAGCCGGCGGATCGGCTGGCCTTTGTGCGGGGTGAGTTCAGGGCGGTCGGGCGGTCCGCGACGCCCGAGGCGTGCCAGGCGCTGGTCGACTCCATCGGCAGTGAACTGCGGGAGCTGGCGTCCGCCGTGTCACAACTGGTCGCGGATGTCGAGGGGACGATCGACGAGGCCGTCGTCGGGCGGTACTACACGGGACGGGCCGAGGCGTCGAGCTTCACCGTCGCCGACCGTGCGGTGGAAGGGCGGGCCGCGGAGGCGCTGGAGGCGCTGCGGTGGTCGCTGGCCACCGGTGTGGCGCCCGTGATGATCACGAGTGCGCTGGCGCAGGGCGTACGGGCGATCGGCAAGCTGTCGTCGGCGCGGGGCGGGCGACCGGCCGATCTCGCGCGGGAGCTGGGCATGCCGCCGTGGAAGATCGACCGGGTCCGGCAGCAGATGCGGGGCTGGACACCGGACGGTGTCGCCGTCGCGCTGCGCGCCGTCGCCGAGGCGGACGCGGGAGTGAAAGGCGGCGGCGACGACCCGGAGTACGCCCTGGAGAAGGCCGTGGTGGCCATCGCGAGGGCGGCCCGCTCCAGGGGCCGCTAGCGAGCCGCCACCACTCCGCCCCCCGGACCTGAGGCGACAGCCAGGTGGCCGGTCGCGCGGGCATGCCGAAGGCCCCGGCCTCCGCCCTGGGGAAGGGCGAGGCGCCGGGGCCTTCGTGCCGAGCTGATGGGTCGCGCCCGCGTGGCGAACGCAGGCCGCGCGCGACCCGAGGGGTGCCGGACGGGAGCGGATGAGAGAGGGCCCGCTCGAGTCCCTCCGGCGGTCAGATCAAAGAAGCAGTTCAGCCCTTGAGAGCGGCGACCTTCGAAGCCAGCGCCGACTTCTTGTTGGCGGCCTGGTTCTTGTGGATGACGCCCTTGGAGACGGCCTTGTCGAGCTGACGCGCCGCGGCGCGCTGGTACTCGGTGGCCTTCTCGACGTCACCGGCGGCAGCGGCCTCACGGGCCTTGCGGATCGCGGTCTTCAGGGAGGACTTGACGGCCTTGTTGCGCAGCCGGGCCTTCTCGTTGGTCTTGATCCGCTTGATCTGGGACTTGATGTTCGCCACGAATGAGCCTCTACAGGTTCTGGCACGGGGCCGCACGGGTCCCGTACCGATGGTTTTCCAGAAGGTGTGCCTCGCGCTGAGAGGGCATGAGACACAGCCACCCACAGTAGCAGCGGGCCTCCGGGTGGCCCAAACCGGTCGCACGGGCCCGCCCGTGGGACCATGGAGGCTACGTATAGATCCGACCCGAGACCGCAGACACTGCGGACGCCTCAAGAATCAGGACCCTGCGTGCCCGCGATCCCTAGCCATGTGCCCGAGCCGAGCCGTACCGACCCGACGCTGCTCCGCAACTTCTGCATCATCGCGCACATCGACCACGGCAAGTCCACGCTCGCCGACCGGATGCTCCAGCTGACCGGCGTGGTCGATCAGCGCCAGATGCGTGCTCAGTACCTCGACCGCATGGACATCGAGCGTGAGCGCGGAATCACGATCAAGTCGCAGGCCGTGCGGCTGCCGTGGGCCCCCTCCCACGACAAGAGCAGCACGCACATCCTCAACATGATCGACACCCCGGGGCACGTCGACTTCACCTACGAGGTCTCGCGGTCGCTCGCCGCCTGTGAGGGGACGATCCTCCTCGTCGACGCCGCCCAGGGCATCGAGGCCCAGACCCTCGCCAACCTCTACCTGGCGATGGAGAACGACCTCACCATCGTCCCGGTGCTGAACAAGATCGACCTGCCGGCCGCGCAGCCCGAGAAGTTCTCCGAGGAGCTCGCCAACCTCATCGGCTGCCAGCCGGAGGACGTCCTCAAGGTCTCGGCGAAGACCGGCATGGGCGTCGAGGCGCTGCTGGACCGCGTGGTGCGGGACGTCCCGGCGCCGGTGGGCGTCAAGGACGCCCCCGCCCGCGCGATGATCTTCGACTCGGTCTACGACTCGTACCGCGGCGTCGTGACGTACGTTCGTGTCATCGACGGGCAGCTCAACAAGCGCGAGCGCATCCGGATGATGTCCACGAACGCCACGCACGAGCTGCTGGAGATCGGCACCAACTCGCCCGAGATGCTCCCGGCGGACGGGCTCGGCGTCGGCGAGGTGGGCTACATCATCACCGGTGTGAAGGACGTCCGCCAGTCCAAGGTCGGTGACACCATCACCACCCTGAACAAGGGGGCCACCGAGGCGCTCGGCGGGTACAAGGACCCCAAGCCCATGGTCTTCTCGGGCCTGTATCCGCTGGACGGCTCCGACTACCCCGAGCTGCGCGACGCCCTCGACAAGCTCCAGCTCAACGACGCCGCGCTCGTCTACGAGCCGGAGACCTCCGCCGCCCTCGGCTTCGGCTTCCGCGTCGGCTTCCTGGGCCTGCTGCACCTCGACGTGATCCGCGAGCGGCTGGAGCGCGAGTTCGGGCTCGACCTGATCGCCACGGCGCCGAACGTGGTGTACCGCGTGGTCATGGAGGACGGCTCCGAGCACACCGTCACCAACCCGAGCGAGTTCCCCGAGGGCAAGATCGGTGAGGTGTACGAGCCCATGGTGCGCGCCACCATCCTGGCGCCCAGCGAGTTCATCGGCTCGATCATGGAGCTGTGCCAGACCCGGCGCGGCACCCTCCTCGGCATGGACTACCTCTCCGAGGACCGGGTCGAGATCCGCTACACCCTCCCGCTCGCCGAGATCGTCTTCGACTTCTTCGACCAGCTGAAGTCGAAGACGCGCGGGTACGCGTCTTTGGACTACGAGCCCACCGGCGAGCAGACCTCCAGCCTGGTCAAGGTCGACATCCTGCTGCACGGCGACAAGGTGGACGCCTTCTCGGCGATCACCCACAAGGACGCGGCGTACGCGTACGGGGTGCGGCTCGTCGCCAAGCTGCGCGAGCTGATCCCGCGGCAGGCCTTCGAGGTGCCGATCCAGGCCGCCATCGGCTCCCGGGTGATCGCCCGGGAGACCATCCGCGCCATCCGCAAGGACGTCCTCGCCAAGTGCTACGGCGGTGACATCTCCCGTAAGCGGAAGCTGCTGGAGAAGCAGAAGGAAGGCAAGAAGCGGATGAAGATGGTGGGTTCCGTGGAGGTTCCGCAGGAGGCCTTCATCGCCGTTCTGAGCAGCGACGACAACGCGGGTTCCGGCAAGGGCAAGAAGTAGCCGTCGTTTACCGCGAAAATAGGGGCCTGGAGCGTGTCGGCGCGACAGGCCCCTACGCGTGCGTAGCGTCGCTCTCCGTAGGAAGTGACAGGCCGTCGCCCCTTACGCACCGGCCGGTCGCGCTCTACCCTGATCTCTGCTCGGTGGTTACTCGTGAGTTAAACAAGGTTCGCGGGTAAGCACAGCACAACGCCCCAGCTGCGTACCACCCAGTCGGCACAACCAACCCGCAAGCCCAGCCGCAAGCCCAGCCGCAAGCCCCAGCCGTCATGAGCCAGCCGCACAGTCGCGGGCCCCCGGAGGATGTCGTGAGCGACACACAGACCCTGATCGAGAACCGTCCGCCGAGCGTGGCAACCCTCTTCCTGGAGCGCGTGGCGGCCACACCGGACGCCGAGGCATACCGCTACCCCGTGCCGCCGGCCTCCGGTCAGGGCCCGGACGACTGGAAGTCGTTGAGCTGGGCGCAGGCCGCCGAGCGGGTCTACGCCATCGCAGCCGGTCTGATCGAACTGGGCGTGCAGCCCGAACAGCGCGTCGCGCTCGCCTCCTCCACCCGGCTGGAATGGATCCTGGCCGACCTCGGCATCATGTGCGCCGGCGCCGCCACCACCACGGTCTACCCGCAGACCAACGCCGAGGAGTCGGCCTTCATCCTCTCCGACTCCGAGAGCCGGGTTCTGATCGCCGAGGACGCGGCCCAGCTGGCCAAGGCGGTCGAGAAGAAGGCCGAGCTGCCCGACCTCACCCACGTCGTCGTGATCGACCCGGCCGGGGTCGAGACCGCCGACTGGATCCTCACCCTCGACGAGTTGGAGAAGCGCGGCGCCGCCCGCCTGGAGAAGGAGCCCGACCTGATCAAGGAGCGGGTCGGCGCGATCACCAAGGACCAGCTCGCCACCCTCATCTACACCTCCGGCACCACCGGCCGGCCCAAGGGTGTGCGCCTGCCGCACGACAACTGGGCGTACATGGCGAAGGCGACCGCCGCGACCGGGCTGATCAGCGCCGCCGACGTGCAGTACCTGTGGCTGCCGCTCGCGCACGTCTTCGGCAAGGTGCTCACGTCGGGCCAGATCGAGGTCGGTCACGTCACCGCCGTAGACGGCCGGGTCGACAAGATCATCGAGAATCTTCCGGTCGTCGAGCCGACGTACATGGCGGCCGTTCCGCGCATCTTCGAGAAGGTCTACAACGGGGTCGCCGCGAAGGCCCGTGCGGGTGGCGGCGCCAAGTACAAGATCTTCCAGTGGGCCGCGGAGGTCGCCCGCGAGTACGCCAAGGTCACGCAGGACAACTTCCGGCGCACCGGCACGGCGTCGGCCCCGTTCGGGCTCTCCGCCAAGCACAAGGTCGCCGACGCGCTCGTCTTCGCGAAGATCCGCGAGGCGTTCGGCGGCAACCTGCGTGCCTGCGTCTCCGGCTCGGCGGCCCTCGCGCCCGAGATCGGCTACTTCTTCTCCGGCGCGGGCATCCACATCCTGGAGGGCTACGGCCTCACGGAGTCCTCCGCGGCCTCCTTCGTGAACCCGGGCGAGGCCTACCGCACCGGCACGGTCGGCAAGCCGCTGCCCGGTACCGAGGTGCGGATCGCCGACGACGGCGAGATCCTGCTGCGCGGGCCCGGCATCATGCAGGGTTACCACAAGCTGCCCGAGAAGACCGCCGAGGTGCTGGAGTCGGACGGCTGGTTCCACACCGGGGACATCGGCGAGCTGTCGCCCGACGGGTACCTGCGGATCACCGACCGCAAGAAGGACCTCATCAAGACGTCCGGCGGCAAGTACATCGCGCCCGCCGAGGTCGAGGGACAGTTCAAGGCGGTGTGCCCGTACGTGTCCAACATCCTGGTGCACGGGGCCGACCGGAACTTCTGCACGGCGCTCATCGCGTTGGACGAGGCCGCGATCCTGGAGTGGGCCAAGGAGAACGGGCTGGAGGGGAAGTCGTACGCGGAGGTCGTCGCCGCGCCGGCGACGGTCGCCATGGTCGAGGGGTATGTGAAGCAGCTCAACGAGGGGCTGCAGCGGTGGCAGACGATCAAGAAGTTCCGGCTGCTTCCCCGGGATCTCGATGTGGAGCACGGGGAGATCACGCCGAGTCTGAAGCTGAAGAGGCCGGTTGTGGAGCGGGAGTACAAGGGCCTGATCGACGAGATGTACGAGGGGGCGCGGGAGGCGTAGCGCTCAGCCGGCACCGGCACGCGCCCCTGAACAGCAGTTCAGGACACGCGTCCCCCGCTCACCAGTTGCCGCAGCTCCCTCACCTGTGCGCGCAAGGCCGGTACGTCCGGAGAGTCGATCAGCTGTTCCTCCAGAGCTGCCAGTCGGCTGCTCAGCTCTCCGGCGTCCGCCTGCCCCCGCGTCAGCAACCGCTCCAGTTGCCGGTTCTTGCGGTGCAGGTCCAGAAAGACGCTCACCTTCGCCCGTAGCACCCACGGATCGAACGGCTTGGTCAGGTAGTCGGCCGCTCCTGTCGCGTAGCCGCGGAACGCGTAGCCTGAGTCGTCGTCCGCGCCCGTGAGAAATATGATCGGGACGTCCTTGGTCTGGTCGAGGCGTTTGATGTTGGCGGCGGTCTCGAAGCCGTCCATGCCCGGCATACGGATGTCGAGCAGGACCAGGGCGAACGGGCGGCGCAGCAGTGCCTTCATCGCCTCCTCGCCCGAACGGGCGCGGATGATCGGTTCGTTGAGGGACCCCAGGGCGGCCTCCAGTGCGATCAGGTTGTCCTCCATGTCGTCGACGAGGAGGATCCCGGCACTGCCGTCGGTCGTTGCCTCAGTGTTCATGTGACTGGCCTCATTCAGTCGTCCGTGGCCGGGACCGCGGCCTCCTCGACATCGGCGTGCCGGGCGTCCTCCGCGCTCTCGGGGTCCAGGAGGGCGCAGACGACGGTCAGCAGCTGGTCGACGTCCACGGGCTTCGGTACGTAGTCGTTGGCGCCCCGCGCGATGGACTTCTCGCGGTCTCCCGGCATCGCCTTCGCGGTGAGCGCGACGATGGGCAGGCCCGTCCAGCGGGGGGCGCGGCGGATGGCGGCGATGGTCTCGTAGCCGTCCATCTCCGGCATCATGATGTCCATCAGGACGAGTTCGACGTCCGGGTTGCGTTCCAGTGTCTCGATGCCCTCGCGGCCGTTCTCCGCGTAGAGGACCGGCATGCCGACGCGGCCCAGGACGTGGGTGAGGGCGAAGACGTTGCGGATGTCGTCGTCCACGATCAGTACCTGGCGACCGGGCAGCACCTGACCCGCCCGGCCCGCCTTCCACGCCTCCAGCTTGGTGGGCGCCGGCCAGGAGTCGTCCACCTCGGGGGCGGTGGGATAGGGCTCGGCCGACAGTTCCTCCGGCGCCGGCAGGGGCCGGTTCTCCGAGGTCGGGCCGGTCGCCGCGTGGCCGGGGCTGGCCACCGGGACGTACAGCGTGAAAGTGGACCCCTTGCCGGGCTCGCTCTCGGCGACGATACGGCCGCCCAGCAGGCCGGCGATCTCGCGGCTGATGGACAGCCCCAGTCCCGTGCCGCCGTACTTGCGGTTGGTCGTGCCGTCGGCCTGCTGGAACGCCTCGAAGATCACCGGGAGTTTCTCGGGAGCGATGCCGATGCCGGTGTCGGACACCGTGAAGGCGATCACCTGGTCGCTGCCCTGGACTCCCCCACTCTCGGCTTCGCTCGAGCGGGGGGACCCCCATTGGTGCTCGGGGTCCTGCAGCCGGTTCACCCGCAGTTCGACCCGGCCCGATGCGGTGAACTTGATCGCGTTGGAGAGCAGGTTGCGCAGGATCTGCTGGAGTCGCTGCTCGTCGGAGTACATCTCACGCGGTACGTCCTCACCGACCGCCACCTCGAAGGCGAGCCCCCGGTCGATGGTGAGCGGGCGGAAGGTGGCGTGGACGTAGTCGAGGAGTTTGATCAGGGGGAGCCTCTTGGGCCGTACGTCCATCCGGCCCGCCTCGATCTTCGAGAGGTCCAGGATGTCGTTGATCAGTTGGAGCAGGTCGGAGCCCGAGCGGTGGATCGTCGTGGCGAACTGGACCTCCTGGTCGGACAGGCGGCCGTCCGGGTTGTCCGAGAGGAGACGGGCCAGGATCAGCAGGGAGTTCAGGGGTGTGCGCAGCTCGTGCGACATGTTCGCCAGGAACTCCGACTTGTACTGGGAGGACGTGGCCAGCAGGGCCGCCTTCTCCTCCAGTTCCGCGTTCGAGCGCTGCAGCTCCGCCTGCTGCTTCTGCAGTTCGTCCGAACGTTCCTGGAGCTGCATGGCCAGGCGCTGGGACTCGCCGAGCAGCGATTCCGTACGGGAGTTGGCGATGATCGTGTTGATGGCGACGCCGATCGTGTTCACGAACTGGTCGAAGAAGGCCAGGTGGACGTCGGAGAAGCGGGAGAAGGAGGCGAGCTCGATGACGCCGAGGAGCTTGTCCTCGAAGAGGATCGGGATGATGACGACGCTCGCCGGGGCGGCCTCGCCGAGCCCGCTGTTGATCTTGATGTAGTCCGGCGGGGCCTCCTCCACGAGGATCCGCTTCTTCTCGCGCGCGGCCTGGCGCACGAGACCGTGCACCGGCATGGCTCCCGTGTCGACGGTCGCGCTCTGCGCCGAGCCGTACCCGGCGATGAACGCGAGCCCCTTCACGGGAACGGCCGTGTGGAGCGAGGTGCCGTCCTCGTCCGGGTCGGCCAGGAAGAACGCGCCGTACTGGGCGTTCACCAGCGGGGTCAACTCCCGCAGGATCAGGTCGGCGACCTCCATCAAGTCGCGGTGGCCCTGCATCAGCGCGGCGAGACGGGCCAGGTTGGACTCCAGCCAGTCCTTCGCGCGGGTCGTCTCGCGGAGGTTGGCCACCATCAGGTTGATGTTGTCCTTCAGCTCCGTGACCTCGCCCTGCGTCTCCACGGTGATGGAGCGGGACATGTCGCCCTGGGCCACCGCGGAGGCCACCTCGGCGATCGCGCGGACCTGGGTGGTGAGGTTCAGGGCGAGTTCGTTCACGTTGGTCGTCAGGCGCTTCCAGGTGCCGTAGACGCCCTCGACCCGTGCCTGGCCGCCGAGTTGGCCCTCGGAGCCGACCTCGCGGGCGACCCGCGTGACCTCGGAGGAGAAGGAGGACAGGGTGTCGACCATCGTGTTGATGGTGGTCTTCAGCTCCAGGATCTCGCCGCGCGCGTCCACGTCGATCTTCTTCGACAGGTCGCCCTGCGCCACGGCCGTCGCGACCTGGGCGATGTTGCGGACCTGAGAGGTGAGGTTGTCCGCCATGTAGTTGACGTTGTCGGTCAGGTCCCGCCAGACGCCCGAGACCCCCAGCACCTGGGCGCGTCCGCCGAGCCGGCCGTCGGTGCCGACCTCGCGGGCCACCCGGGTGACCTCGTCGGCGAAGGCGCGCAGCTGCTCCACCATCGTGTTGACGGTGTCCTTCAGCTCGAGGATCTCGCCGCGGGCGTCGACCGTGATCTTCTTGGACAGATCGCCGTTGGCGACGGCGGTGGTGACCTGGGCGATGTTGCGGACCTGCGAGGTGAGGTTCAGGGCCATGAAGTTGACGTTGTCGGTGAGGTCCTTCCAGACCCCGCTCACTCCCCGCACCTGGGCCTGACCGCCGAGGTTTCCCTCGGTGCCGACCTCGCGGGCGACGCGGGTGACCTCGTCGGCGAAGGCGGAGAGCTGGTCGACCATCGTGTTGATCGTCGACTTCAGCTCCAGGATCTCGCCCTTCGCCTCCACCGTGATCTTCTTGCCGAGGTCGCCCTGCGCCACGGCGGTGGAGACGAGGGCGATGTTGCGGACCTGCGAGGTCAGGTTGTCCGCCATGAAGTTGACGTTGTCGGTGAGGTCCTTCCAGACGCCGGAGACGCCCCGCACCTGGGCGCGACCGCCGAGGTTGCCCTCGGTGCCGACCTCGCGGGCGACGCGGGTGACCTCGTCGGCGAAGGCGGAGAGCTGGTCGACCATCGTGTTGATCGTCGACTTCAGTTCGAGGATCTCGCCCTGGGCGTCCACCGTGATCTTCTGGCTCAGGTCGCCGTTGGCCACGGCCGTCGTCACCTGGGCGATGTTGCGGACCTGCGAGGTCAGGTTCGACGCCATGAAGTTGACGTTGTCGGTGAGGTCCTTCCAGACCCCCGACACGCCCCGCACCTGGGCCCGGCCGCCCAACTGACCCTCGGTGCCGACCTCGCGGGCCACCCGCGTGACCTCGTCGGCGAAGGCGGAGAGCTGGTCCACCATCGTGTTGACCGTCAGCTTCAGTTCGAGCAGTTCGCCGGTCGCCTCGACCGTCACCGTGCGGGTCAGGTCGCCTCGGGCCACCGCCGTGGTCACCAGGGCGATGTCACGCACCTGGGCCGTCAGCCGGGACGCCATCGTGTTGACCGCCTCGGTCACGTCCCGCCAACTCCCCGACAGGCCCGTCACCTTGGCCCGGCCGCCGAGCCGTCCCTCGGTGCCGACCTCCCTGGCGACCCGGGTCACCTCGCCCGTGAACAGGGACAGTTGGTCCACCATCTTGTTCACGGCCCGGCCCAGCCGCCGCAGATCACCGCGCAACTGCCTGCTGCCGTCGTGCAGATCGACCCGCTGGGTCAGATCGCCGCCGGCCACCGCGTCCAGGACCCGGGTCGCGTTCGCCGCCGGAGCCACGAGGGCGTCGAGCACCTGGTTCACGTCGTTCACCCGGGAGGTCCAGGCGCCCTGACCGGGGCTGGCGGAGAGACGTTCGTCGAGCCGGCCGTGCCGGACCAACTCCCGCTTCACGCGCTGCACTTCGGTGTTGAAGTGGGTGCTGCGGTCCATGATCTGGTTGAAGACGGCGGTCAGTTCGGCCACCAGACCGTGCCCCGACTCCGGCACTTTCGAGAAGTCACCGTCCCGGGCCGCGGTCATCGCGGCGAGCAGAGGGCGCAGATCGGATGCTCGAATCCAGCCGTCATTGTGTCCGTCTTCGAGCACATGCGTAGCACTGTTCTCACTCATGGCGGCCCACTTCGGTAACTCGGCGCTTATGGGCGTGGCCAGTCTGTCACTCTGTCGGCATCGACTGAGGCGTATTCGTCCGAACCGCTCGGGGAGCTGTCCATGGGGGCCATTCCGACGCAACGGGAGACTGTTTCCCGTGCCTCCGGCACGGCCGTGCCCGGGCCGGTGTCCGGGTCGCTGCCTGGGCCGGTGCCCGCGCCGGGGAGCGCACCCCCGTGCGCCGAGGCACCTCCGGCCACCGCCGGGCCCTCGCACCCCGAGCCATATCCGGCCGCTGCCGGGTCCCCGTCCGCTGACGCATATCCGGCCACCGCCGCGCCTCCGTCCGCTGACGCATATCCGGCCACCGCCGCGCCCCCGCCCCCCGACGCACACCCAGCCACCGCCGAACCTCCACGCGCCCGAGCACATCCGCTCCCCGACGACCTCCCGCTCCCCGACGACCCCCCGCGAGCCGACCACTCCCCGCGAGCCGAGGCGCACGCCGCGCTGCCCGGCAGTCCGCTCGCGCCGGGCTGTGCCCGCGCGCTCTTACGGGCCGCGCTCGCCGAGTGGGCCGAGCGCGGGCTGCCCGGTACCGAGCACCTCAGTGACCGGCTGGTCGGCGACGTCGTGGTCGTCGTCAGTGAACTCGTCACCAACGCCGTGGTGCACGCGGGGACCGACGTCGAAGTGGAGTGCCGGCTGGAGGCGCAGACGGGGGCCGTCGTGGTCGAGGTCATGGACCGCCATCCCTCCCGCGCCCCGCGCGACGCCGCGGTCGACGCGGCGTACGAGACACCGGAGTACGGGCGCGGGCTGCGGCTGGTCGCGGCCCTCGCCGAGTCCTGGGGCATCACCTACCGCACCGGAGCCAAGACGGTGTGGGCGCGGCTGCCCGCGTACGACGCCCCGGCCACCGAGGAACGCGCCGCGTACGCCGGCGAGCGCGGCCTGCGGGTCGCCGGGATACTCGCCCCCGAACCGCACCGCACCGAACAGGAACGGGACTGGCTGGGCCGCGGCGCCCTGTCCTTCCTCGCCGAGGCCTCCGACCTGCTCGCCGGGCAGCTCGACGAGAACCTGGTGGCCGCGCTCGCCGGGCAGCTGATCGTGCCCCGGCTGGCCGACTGGTGCGCGGTGTGGCTGGAGGACGAGGTCACCGGCCGGGCCGGCTGGAACACCGACGGGACCGCGGGCATCGCGGGCGCCGGACCGCAGCTGGCCCGGGTCTGGCACGCCAGCGAGACCCGTATCGAGGACCTGCGCGGGGCCCTGGAGAAGGAGCCTCCGCACCCGCCCGACCCGGCCCGCTCCGGCCCCGCCTCCTTCCCCTGGCCCGGCGAGGCCCTCGGTCCCGACGGCTTCGCGCTCGCCTACCGGCTGACGGCCGGGGGCCGCCCGCTCGGCACCCTGGTCATCGGCCGGGCCGGGCTGATCGGCTTCCCCGACGAGATCACCGGACTCGTCGAGGACCTCAGCCGCCGGGTGGCGCTCGCCATCGGCGCCGCCCGCCAGTACGCCCGGCAGGCCACCATCAGCGCCGTACTCCAGCGCGGCCTGCTGCCCGGCGCCGTCGCCGAGATACCCGGGGTGCGCAGTGCCCTGGTGTACGAGCCGTGCGACAAGGGCGGCCCCAGCGGCGACTTCTACGACATCTTCCCGGCCGGCGACGGACGCTGGTGCTTCGCCGTCGGCGACGTCCAGGGCAAGGGACCCGAGGCCGCCGTCGTCATCGGCCTCGCCCGGCCCTGGCTGCGGCTGCTGGCCCGCGAGGGCTACCGCGTCGCCGACGTCCTGGACCGCCTCAACCAGCTGCTCCTCGACGACGCCACGGAGGCCGCGGACGCGGCGGCCCGGGCGCTGGTCTCCGCGGGCGGCCGGCCGGCGGGCCCCGGCGACGGCCCGCAGACCCGGTTCCTGTCCCTCCTCTACGGCGAACTCGCGCCCTTCGACGGCGGAGTGCGCTGCACCCTCGCCTCCGCCGGACACCCGCTGCCGCTGCTGCTCGGGGCGGACGGCGAGGTCCGTACGGCAGCACACCCGCAGACCCTGCTCGGGGTCATCGAGGACGCCACGTACACCAGCGAGACCTTCGAGCTGCGCTCCGGCGACAGCCTGCTGTGCGTCACGGACGGGGTGACCGAGCGGCGCAGCGGCTCCCGCCAGTTCGACGACGAGGACGGGCTCGCCGACGCGCTGGCCGGCTGCGTGGGGCTCGACGCGGAGCTGATCGCCGAGCGGATCAAGCGGCTGGTGCACGAGTTCGGCGTACGGCCGCCGGAGGACGACCTGGCACTGCTGGTGCTCCAGGCCGAGTAACGGCGTGGGTACGGGACAATGGGCGCATGCCTTCCGCACTCCCCGACGGCGAGCCCGTCCCCGACGACGGCGCGCTGCCCGCGTCCGCGCTCGCCGGGGCGGCCGACCGCCCCCTCGGGTTCTACCTGCACGTCCCGTACTGCGCGACCCGCTGCGGCTACTGCGACTTCAACACGTACACGGCGACCGAGCTGCGCGGCAGCGGCGGTGTCCTCGCCTCCCGCGACAACTACGCGGACACCCTGGTCGACGAGATCCGGTTGGCCCGCAAGGTCCTCGGCGACGACCCGCGCGAGGTCCGCACGGTCTTCGTCGGCGGCGGCACGCCCACGCTGCTGGCCGCGGGGGATCTCGTACGGATGCTGGGGGCGATCCGCGACGAGTTCGGTCTCGCGGCCGACGCGGAGGTCACCACCGAGGCGAACCCCGAGTCGGTGGACCCGGGCTACCTCGCCGAGCTCCGGCAGGGCGGCTTCAACCGGATCTCCTTCGGCATGCAGAGCGCGAAGCAGCATGTGCTGAAGGTGCTGGACCGCACGCACACGCCGGGCCGCCCCGAGGCGTGCGTCGCCGAGGCCCGCGCGGCCGGCTTCGAGCACGTCAACCTGGACCTGATCTACGGCACCCCGGGCGAGTCGGACGACGACTGGCGGGCCTCGCTGGAGGCGGCCCTGGGAGCCGGTCCGGACCACGTCTCGGCGTACGCGCTGATCGTCGAGGAGGGGACGCAGCTGGCCCGGCGGATCCGCCGGGGCGAGGTGCCGATGACCGACGACGACGTGCACGCGGACCGGTACCTGATCGCCGAGGAGATGCTGTCGGCGGCCGGTTTCGACTGGTACGAGGTGTCGAACTGGGCGACCTCGGACGCGGGGCGCTGCCTGCACAACGAGCTGTACTGGCGGGGCGCCGACTGGTGGGGGGCGGGGCCGGGGGCGCACTCGCACGTGGGCGGGGTGCGGTGGTGGAACGTGAAGCATCCGGGGGCGTACGCGGCGGCGCTGGCGGGGGGACGGTCGCCTGGGGCGGGCCGGGAGCTGCTGTCGGAGGAGGACCGGCGGGTGGAACGGATCCTGCTGGAGCTACGGCTGCGGGAGGGTGTGCCGCTTGAGCTGCTGCGGCCGGAGGGGCTCGCGGCCTCCCGGCGGGCGCTGGGGGAGGGGCTGCTGAAGGGCGGGCCGTACGAGGAGGGGCGGGCGGTGCTGACGCTGCGGGGGCGGTTGCTGGCGGACGCGGTGGTCAGGGACTTGGTGGACTGATCACTCGGCGGAGTGAATCGGTGCGGAACGCCGGTTCGGTCCCTAACCTGGTTCGTAGGCTGCCGCTAAAAGTACGCGGCGGATGTGGAGGGCCACGGAGATGACCGCTGTGGACGAGCGTGGGATGACCCGGTTCTTCGAGGAGTTCGAGCCTCCGGAGGGCGTCAAGGTCGAGCTTCTCCGGGGGGTAATCGTGATGATGGCCAGCCCTGACATCGTGCACAACATGATCGTGACCGATGTGCAGGACCAGATCCCGCGGCAGCACTGGTCCCGCCTTCAGACCCAGGACGTCGACATCGTCGACGAGGCCAGCGAGCCGGTGCCGGACTTGGTGGTCGTGGAGCGCGACATCCTGCCCCAGTCGGGGCGCCTGCTGCCGTGCCGACTGATCACGATGGTCGTCGAGGTCGTTTCCAAGTCCAGCGTCCACCAGGACTACGTGGTCAAACGGTCGATCTACGCGGCAGGAAAGGTGCCTGCCTACCTCATTCTCGACCCGATCATGGCGAACTGTGTCCTGCTGACGAAGCCCACGGGTGAGGGTGAGGACGCCGACTATCTGAGCCAGGAGATCACCAAGTTCGGTGACTCGCTGCCGCTGGAGATTCTGGGACTTAACCTGGATACGAGCGAATTCGGGACTTTCCCCGGCATCAGGCCCCACCGCTATCCGTGACGAAGTCGATCAGCTCCTCCACTCTCCCCAACAACTCCGGCTCCAGATCCCGGTAGGACCCCACCCGCTTCAGAATCGCCTGCCACACCGCCCCGGTGTTCTCCGACGGCCACCCCAGCGCCCGGCAAACCCCCGTCTTCCAGTCCTGGCCGCGCGGCACTCGGGGCCAGGCCTCGATGCCGACGGCGGACGGCTTCACCGCCTCCCAGATGTCGATGTACGGGTGGCCGACCACCAACGCGTGTTCACTGGCCACCGACGCGGCGATACGTGACTCCTTGCTCCCCGGCACCAGGTGGTCCACCAGCACGCCCAGCCGCGCGTCCGGGCCGGGTGCGAATTCGGCCACGATCGCCGGCAGGTCGTCCACGCCCCCCAGGTATTCCACGACCACGCCCTCGATGCGCAGGTCGTCGCCCCACACCTTCTCGACCAGCTCGGCGTCGTGCCGCCCCTCGACGTAGATGCGGCCGGCGCGGGCCACGCGGGCGCGGGCGCCGGGGACGGCGACCGAACCGGAGGCGGTACGGGACGGTCGTACCGGAGTCGACGGCGGCCGTACGAGCGTCACCACGCGGCCCTCCAACAAGAACCCCCGCGGCTCCAGCGGGAACACCCGGTGCTTGCCGTGCCGGTCCTCCAGGGTGACCGTGCCGGCCTCGCAGCGGATCACCGCGCCGCAGAAACCGGTGCCGGGCTCCTCGACCACCAGACCGGGCTCGGCCGCGACCTCGGGGACGGGCTTGGGCTTCTTCCACGGCGGGGTCAGATCGGCGGAGTACTGGCGCATTCGGATGACGATAGGAGAAGCAGCCGGGGAGCACTCACGACACGCCGAAACGGGCCGCCAGCGCGTCCCGCTGCGCCCGCACGAAGGCCGCGTCGACCACCGCTCCGTGACCGGGCACGTACAGCGCGTCCTCGCCGCCCAGGTCGAGGAGCCGGTCCAGGGCGGCGGGCCAGTGGGAGGGGACGGCGTCGGGGCCCGCCTGGGGTTCGCCGGACTCCTCGACCAGGTCGCCGCAGAAGACGACCTCCGGGGAACCGGGGGCTCCCGGGACGAGGACCGCGAGGTCGTGCGCGGTGTGCCCGGGGCCGACGTTCGCCAGCAGCACCTGCCGGCCGCCCCCAAGGTCGAGGGTCCACTCGCCGCTGACCCGGTGGCGGGGCGGCACCAGGGCGTCCACCGCCTCCTCGGCCAGGGAGGCGTCCAGGCCGTTGCGGACGGCGTCCCCGCGCAGCTCCTCCCGCGCCTGCCTGCCGTCGAACACCGTGTCGATGCCGACCGCGCCGAACACCTCCGCGCCCGAGAACGCCGTAGTGCCGAAGACATGATCGAAGTGGGGGTGGGTAAGCGCGAGATGAGTCACACGGTGACTAGTGAGTCGCTCCGCCTGCCCGCGCAGCAGCGCGCCCTCCGTGAGGCTCGAACCGGCGTCGACCAACAGGGCGCTGCCGTCGCCGACGACCAGCCCCACCGTGCAGTCCCAGCCGGGCAGCCGGCACCGTCCGACCCCGGCCGCCACCCGCTGCCATCCCAGCTCTTCCCAAGTCACCGTCATACGGCGACGCTAGCCAAGACAGCACGTCCGGGCACGGTCTCGCGGGCCCGGCCTTGCCCGAGTCGTACTACTCGGCCGTACACTGGGCCGGGGAACTCTGGCACTCGGATGTGACGAGTGCCAGGACAGGCGCCACGGGGACGACTTTCTGGAGGTGTGTGCGCGATGCTGAGTGAACGCAGGCTCCAGGTGCTGCGCGCCATCGTCCAGGACTACGTCGGCACCGAGGAGCCCGTCGGGTCCAAGGCGCTCACCGAGCGGCACAACCTCGGCGTGTCCCCGGCGACGGTCCGCAACGACATGGCGGCCCTGGAGGACGAGGGGTTCATCGCCCAGCCGCACACCAGTGCCGGGCGGATCCCCACGGACAAGGGGTACCGGCTGTTCGTCGACAAGCTGGCCGGCGTCAAGCCGATGACGGGGCCCGAGCGGCGCGCCATCCAGAACTTCCTCGACGGCGCCGTCGACCTGGATGACGTCGTTGCGCGGACGGTGCGGCTGCTCGCGCAGCTGACCCGGCAGGTCGCCGTCGTGCAGTACCCCTCGCTGACCCGTTCGACCGTGCGGCACGTGGAACTGCTCTCGCTCGCCCCCGCGCGGGTGATGCTCGTGCTGATCACGGACACCGGCCGGGTCGAGCAGCGGATGGTCGACTGCCCGGCGCCGTTCGGTGACGGTCCGCTCGCGGATCTGCGCGCGCGGCTCAACAGCCGGGTCGCGGGCCGGCGCTTCACTGACGTGCCGCGTCTGGTGGAGGACCTGCCGGATGCCTTCGACCCGGAGGACCGCGGCACGGTCTCGACGGTGCTCTCCACTCTGCTGGAGACGCTCGTCGAGGAGAACGAGGAGCGGTTGATGATCGGCGGCACCGCCAATCTGACCCGCTTCGGACATGACTTTCCCCTCACGATCCGGCCCGTCCTGGAGGCACTCGAGGAGCAGGTCGTGCTCCTCAAGCTCCTTGGTGAGGCCGGGGATTCGGGCATGACCGTACGCATCGGTCATGAGAACGCCTACGAGGGACTCAACTCCACGTCCGTCGTGTCGGTCGGCTACGGTTCGGGCAACGAGGCAGTCGCCAAGCTCGGCGTGGTCGGACCGACCCGCATGGATTACCCGGGAACGATGGGAGCGGTACGCGCAGTGGCACGGTACGTCGGACAGATCCTGGCGGAGTCGTAAGTGGCCACGGACTACTACGCCGTTCTCGGCGTGCGCCGCGACGCGTCGCAGGAAGAGATCAAGAAGGCCTTCCGGCGGCTCGCACGCGAGCTGCACCCGGACGTCAACCCCGATCCGAAGACCCAGGAGCGGTTCAAGGAGATCAACGCCGCTTACGAGGTGCTGTCGGACCCGCAGAAGAAGCAGGTCTACGACCTCGGCGGCGACCCCCTCTCGCAGGCGGGCGGAGCAGGCGCGGGCGGCTTCGGCGCGGGCGGCTTCGGCAACTTCTCCGACATCATGGACGCCTTCTTCGGTACGGCGTCGCAGCGCGGACCGCGCTCGCGCACCCGGCGCGGCCAGGACGCGATGATCCGGCTGGAGATCGAGCTCGACGAGGCGGCCTTCGGCACCACGAAGGACATCCAGGTCGACACGGCCGTCGTCTGCACCACCTGCAGCGGTGAGGGCGCGGCGCCGGGCACCTCCGCCCAGACCTGTGACATGTGTCGCGGCCGGGGCGAGGTCTCCCAGGTCACCCGGTCCTTCCTCGGCCAGGTCATGACCTCCCGGCCGTGCCCGCAGTGCCAGGGCTTCGGCACCGTCGTCCCGACGCCGTGCCCCGAGTGCGCGGGCGACGGACGGATCCGCTCGCGGCGCACGCTGACGGTGAAGATCCCCGCCGGCGTCGACAACGGCACCCGGATCCAGCTCGCGGGCGAGGGCGAGGTCGGACCCGGCGGCGGACCCGCCGGTGACCTGTACGTCGAGATCCACGAGCTGCCGCACTCGCAGTTCCAGCGCCGGGGCGACGACCTGCACTGCACGGTCACCCTCCCGATGACCGCGGCCTCCCTGGGCACCAAGGTCCCGCTGGAGACGCTGGACGGCCTGGAGGAGGTCGACATCCGGCCCGGCACCCAGTCCGGCCAGTCGATCCCGCTGCACAGCCGTGGCGTCACCCACCTGCGCGGCGGCGGCCGGGGCGACCTCATCGTGCACGTCGAGGTCCAGACCCCGACCAAGCTCGACCCCGAACAGGAACGGCTCCTGCGCGAGCTGGCCAAGCTGCGCGGCGAGGAGCGTCCGCAGGGTCAGTTCCAGCCGGGGCAGCAGGGGCTGTTCTCGCGGCTGAAGGACGCGTTCAACGGACGCTGACGGGGTGGCCGCGGGCGGCTTTTCCCGCCCCCGCCGCCCCAACCCTTCCTGTCCCTGGGGACTGCGCCCCCAGACCCCCGCTTCGGCCTGAACGGCCTCGTCCTCAAACGCCGGACGGGCTGGTTGCGGCTGGCGTATGCCAAGGGAAAGGCTCGATTCGGACTTGTTCGGAGGACGTGACAACATGCCGTCATGTCCTCCGCACTGACCGATCTCTTCCCCCATCCGATCGTGCAGGCCCCCATGGCGGGCGGCGTCTCCGTACCGACGCTCGGCGCCGCCGTGTGCGAGGCCGGCGGGCTGGGGTTCCTCGCTGCCGGGTACAAGACGGCCGACGGCCTGTACCAGGAGATCAAGCAGCTGCGGAGCCTCACGGCCCGCCCCTTCGGCGTGAACCTCTTCATGCCGCAGCCCGAGTACGCGGACCCCGCCGCGGTCGACGTCTACGCCCACCAGCTGGCCGGCGAGGCATCCTGGTACGAGACCGAGCTCGGCGACCCGGAGAGCGGCCGTGACGACGGCTACGACGCCAAGCTCGCGGTGCTCCTCGACAACCCGGTACCGGTGGTCTCCTTCCACTTCGGAACCCCCAGCCCGGACGTCCTGGACTCGCTGCGCCGGGCCGGCACCTTCACCCTGGTCACCGCGACCACGGCGGACGAGGCCCTCGCCGTCGAGCGGGCGGGCGCGGACGCGGTGATCGCGCAGGGCGTGGAGGCGGGCGGCCACCAGGGCACCCACCGGGACATTCCGGAGACCGACGGCTCCGGCATCGGACTGCTGTCGCTGATCGCGCAGATCCGCGAGACCGTGCGCATCCCGATCGTGGCGGCCGGCGGCATCATGCGCGGCAGCCAGATCGCCGCCGCGCTCGCCGCGGGCGCGAGCGCCGCCCAGCTCGGCACGGCGTTCCTCGCCACCCCCGAGTCCGGCGCGAGCGCCGTGCACAAGCAGGCGCTGACCAACCCCCTGTTCGTCCGTACCGAGTTGACCCGTGCCTTCTCCGGGCGTCCGGCGCGCGGCCTGGTCAACCGGTTCATGCGCGAGCACGGCCCGTACGCGCCCGCCGCCTACCCCGAGCTGCACCACCTGACCTCGCCGCTGCGCAAGGCGGCGGCCAAGGCGGGCGACGCGCAGGGCATGGCGCTGTGGGCGGGCCAGGGCCACCGGATGGCCCGCGACATACCGGCCGGGCGGCTGGTGGAGGTGCTGGCCGCCGAACTCGCCGCCGCGAAGGCGGCGTTGTCCGCCGGTCCTGCCCAGGGTGACGCCTGATGACCGCGCCGGTGTTCGTCGTCGAGCACCTCGACGCGGGCGCCGCCGGCCCGTACGTCCTGGACGGCCCCGAGGGACGGCACGCCGTGTCCGTGAAGCGGCTGCGGCCCGGGGAAGCCGTGATCCTCACCGACGGTGCCGGGCGCTGGGCGCGGTGCGAGGTGACCGGCACCGAGGGCAAGGACCGGCTGATCGTCAAGATGACGCGGGTGTCCGAGGAACCCGAGGAGTCCCCGCGCATCACCGTCGTCCAGGCCCTCCCCAAGGGCGACCGCGGTGAACTGGCCGTCGAGACGATGACGGAGACCGGCGTCGACGCGATCGTGCCGTGGGCCGCCTCCCGCTGCATCACCCAGTGGAAGGGCGAGCGCGGTCTGAAGGCCCTCGCCAAGTGGCGTGCCACCGCCCGCGAGGCCGGCAAGCAGTCCCGCCGGGTGCGCTTTCCCGAGGTCGCGGACGCGGCGAGCACCAAGCAGGTCGCGGCACTTCTCGCCGAAGCCGACTTCGCCGCCGTCCTGCACGAGGACCGCGACTACGGCAGTGAGCCGCTCGCGGTCGCCGAACTGCCGGCCGACGGCGAGATCGTGCTGGTCGTCGGCCCCGAAGGAGGCGTCTCCCCGGAGGAGTTGGCGCTCTTCGAGGAGGCGGGCGCGAAGGCGTACCGTCTCGGCCGTACCGTGCTGCGTACGTCGACCGCCGGCACGGCGGCGACCGCCCTGCTCCTCGGCCGCACCGGCCGCTGGTCCTGACCTCCGGGAGAACGGCCGTGGAACTCGCCCAAGTACGTCTGCTCGTCACCGACTTCGCCGCCTGCTACCGCTTCTACGCCGAAGTCCTCGGCCTGAAGCCGCAGTCCGGGGCGACGGGCGGCCCCTACGAGAAGTTCAGCCCCGCCACCGGATCGGCGGGCATCGCTCTCCAGGACCGCGCGATGATGGCCGAGGTCCTCGGCGAACTCGGCGGCACGGCCACGGGCCACCGCTCCCTGGTCGTCCTGCGCGTGGACGACCTGGACGCCTACTGCGAGCAGATCACCGCCCGCGGTGTCACCCTCCTGCACGGTCCCGCCCCCATGACCGACCGCATGCGCACGGCCCACCTCAAGGATCCGGAGGGCAACCTGGTGGAACTCCAGGAGTGGCTGTTGCTGCGGAGTTAGGGCCCTAGCCGCGGCGCGGGACCGGAGGCGGACGGCGCGCGGTGTGACCGTTATGCGCTCTACCGCCGTGGGGCTGTCGGTGGCAGGCTGCCCTTCATGGGGGCGTTGAGACGGATCCGGCGCCTGCCACGAGGGCAGCGTGTGGCGGCCGTGGCGGGGCTTGCCGTGGTGGTCGTGGGCGGGGTCGCCGGCTGTGAGCCGGGCGGACTGAACACCGCGACCGTGGCGTATACGACCGACCGGACCGCGACGGCGGAGCTGGAGCGGCAGAAGGCCGATGTGCGGTGGCTGAACTGCACGGCCTCGTACGAGGACGGGGCGACACCGACCGCGACCGAGAACACGGTCGCCGAGGTCGACTGCAAGGGCGAGACCGACGACGGCAAGGACATCACCGTCACCGGCAAGGTGACCCGTGCCGTCAGCGGCGCCTGTGTGCGCGGGGATCTCACCGCCAAGATCGACGGCAGGGTGTGGTTCCACGTGGAGGGGCTGGGCGACTGCAACGCCAGGACCACCCCGCCCGTGAACAACCCCGGACAGCCCGGACAGCCCGGGCCCACCGTCACGGTGACCGTCACCCGGACCATCTGGTGCCAGGGCGACCCCACCTGCTGGCCGGTCCAGGGCAAGTGACCTGCCCGCGGCGGTGCGTGGCCAAGTGATCGGAACCTCTGGTCTCGGGTGGTGTGCGTGCGTAGGGTGATCGGGTGACACAGCCAGCGACGTCGGGTTCTCCTGCGTATTTCCGGTATCCGCATCCGCACGGCGAGTTGGTCGCCTTCACCGCCGAGGACGACGTGTGGCTCGCCCCGCTCGACGGTGGCCGGCCCTGGCGGGTGAGCGCCGACAACGTGCCGGTGACCCACCCCCGTATCTCGCCCGACGGCACGACCGTCGCCTGGACCTCGACCCGCGACGGCGCCCCCGAGGTGCACGTCGCCCCGGTCGACGGCGGCCCCTCCACCCGCCTCACCCACTGGGGCAGTGCGCAGACCCAGGTCCGCGGCTGGACCCCCGACGGACAGGTCCTCGCGGTCACCACGCACGGCCAGGCGAACCTGCGCCGCAAGTGGGCGCACGCCGTCCCGCTCGACGGCGGTCCCGCCACCCGGCTGCCGTACGGCCTCGTCGGCGACGTCGCCCAGGGAGCCGGGGGCACGGTCGTGGTGTCCCCGCCGATGGGACGCGAGGCGGCCTGGTGGAAGCGGTACCGGGGCGGCACGGCGGGCAAGCTGTGGATCGACCGCGAGGGCGACGGCGAGTTCGTGCGGCTGCACGAAGAGCTGGACGGAAACCTGGAGTACCCGCTCTGGGCGGGTGACCGGATCGCCTTCCTGTCCGACCACGAAGGCGTCGGCGCCCTGTACTCCTCCCTCGCCGACGGCTCCGACCTGCGCCGGCACACCCCTGTCGACGGTTTCTACGCCCGGCACGCCGCCGGTGACGGGACCCGGGTCGTGTACGCGAGTGCGGGCGAGCTGTGGATCCTCGACGACCTGGACGGCGCCGAGCCGCGCCGGCTGGAGATACGGCTCGGGGGCCAGCGCGTCGACCGGCAGCCGTTCCCGGTGAACGCCGCCCGCTGGTTCGGCTCCGGCGCTCCCGACCACACGGCTCGCGGCAGCGCCATCAGCGTCCGCGGCACCGTGCACTGGGTCACCCACCGCTCCGGGCCCACCCGCGCGCTCGCCGCCGAACCCGGCGTGCGGGCCCGGCTGCCCCGCACCTTCCGCGCCGACGGCGAGGAATGGGTGGTGTGGGTGACGGACGCGGAGGGCGACGACGCCCTGGAGTTCGCGCCCGCCACCGGCCTCGCCCCCGGCGCCACCCCGCGCCGCCTCGCCGCCGGCCGGCTCGGCCGCGTCCTCTCACTCGCCATGGCCCCCGACGGCAGCCGGGCCGCGGTCGCCGCGCACGACGGACGCGTGCTGCTCGTCGAACGGGAGACCGGCGAGGTCCGCGAGGTCGACCGCAGCGAGGACGGCGACGTCTCCGGCCTCGTCTTCTCACCCGACTCCGCCTGGCTCGCCTGGTCGCACCCCGGCCCGCCTCCCCTGCGTCAGCTGCGGCTCGCCAACACCACCGACCTGTCGGTCACCGAGGCGACCCCGCTGCGCTTCCAGGACTACGCGCCCGCGTTCACCCTCGACGGCAAGCACCTCGCCTTCCTCTCCAACCGCTCCTTCGACCCGGTCTACGACGAACACGTCTTCGACCTCGCCTTCGTGGTCGGCGACCGTCCGCACCTGATCACCCTGGCCGCGACGACGCCCTCGCCGTTCGGCCCGCAGCGGCACGGCCTCCCCTTCGAGGCGCCGGACAAGGACGAGACCCCCGACAGCGAGGGCACTCCGGCCACCCGCATCGACCTGGAGGGCCTCGCCGACCGGATCGTGCCGTTCCCGGTGGAGGCGGCCCGCTACTCCAACCTGCGGGCCGCGAAGGACGGCGTGCTGTGGCTGCGGCACCCCGTCCAGGGCGTCCTCGGCTCCTCCCGGGCCACTCCCGACGACCCCGACCCGAAGACCGAGCTGGAGCGGTACGACCTCGCCCAGCAGCGCATCGAGCACCTCGCCTCCGACGCCGACCACTTCGCGGTCAGCGGCGACGGCAAGCGGGTCCTGCTGTGGACCGACGGACGGCTCAAGGTCGTCCCCAGCGACCGGCGCGCCTCCAACGACGACGACAGCGACACCAACGTCACCGTCGACCTCTCCCGGATCCGGCACCTGGTCGACCCGTCTGCCGAGTGGCGGCAGATGTACGAGGAGACCGGCCGCATCATGCGCGACCACTTCTGGCGCGCGGACATGAACGGCGTCGACTGGACCGGCGTCCTCGACCGCTACCGACCCGTGGTGGACCGGGTCGCCACCCACGACGACCTCGTCGACCTGCTCTGGGAGCTGCAGGGCGAACTCGGCACCTCGCACGCCTACGTCATGCCGCGCGGCGGTCACGGCGGCGGACCCCGTCAAGGGCTCCTCGGCGCGGACATCTCCCGCCACGAGGACGGCCCCCAGGGGTCGGCACAGTGGCGCATCGACCGCATCCTGCCGACCGAGACCTCCGACCCCGACGCCCGCTCCCCGCTCGCCGCGCCCGGCGTCGCGGTGCGCGCCGGGGACGCGATCGTCGCGGTGGGCGGAGTGCCGGTCGACCCGGTCACCGGGCCCGCCCCGCTCCTCGTCGGTACGGCGGGCAAGCCGGTCGAGCTGACGATCTCACCGTCCGGCGGGGGCGAGCTGCGGCACGCGGTCGTCGTCCCGGTCGCCGACGAGGAACCGCTGCGCTACCACGCGTGGGTCGCCGACCGGCGGGCGTACGTGCACGAGAAGTCCGGCGGTCGGCTCGGCTATCTGCACGTGCCCGACATGCAGGCGCCCGGCTGGGCCCAGATCCACCGCGACCTGCGCGTCGAGGTCGCCCGTGAGGGCCTGGTCGTCGACGTCCGGGAGAACCGGGGCGGGCACACCTCCCAGCTCGTCGTCGAGAAGCTGGCCCGGCGGATCGTCGGCTGGGGCGTGCCGCGCGGGATGCGGCCGTACAGCTACCCCGAGGACGCGCCCCGCGGGCCGGTCGTCGCCGTCGCCAACGAGTTCTCCGGCTCCGACGGGGACATCGTCAACGCGGCGATCAAGGCGCTGGGAATCGGGCCGGTGGTCGGTGTACGGACGTGGGGCGGCGTGATCGGGATCGACAGCCGGTACCGCCTGGTCGACGGCACGCTGATCACCCAGCCCAAGTACGCCTTCTGGCTGGAGGGGTACGAGTGGGGCGTGGAGAACCACGGTGTCGACCCGGACGTGGAGGTCGTACAGCGACCGCAGGACTATGCGGCGGGGCGGGACGTCCAGCTGGACGAGGCGGTGCGGCTGGCGTTGGCGGCGCTGGAGGAGAACCCCGCCAAGCTGCCGCCCTCGTTGCCGTGAGGGCCCGGGGACCCCGCCCGACTCGCTCGGACAGGAGGGGGGCCCCGGGCCTCGCTACCATGCCCTCGTCAGAGATCACCCGGCGTGAGGAGAGCCACATATGACAGGCGAACCGCAGGACGACTGCCTGTTCTGCAAGATCGTCGCGGGGCAGATCCCGGCGACGATCGTCCGCGAGACCGACACCACCGTCGCGTTCCGGGACATCAACCCCCAGGCGCCCACGCACGTGCTGGTGATCCCGAAGGCCCACCACGTGGACGCCGCCGCGCTCGCCACCGCCGCCCCGGAACTCGCCGCCGACGTCCTGCGCGAGACCCAGGTCATCGCCGACGAGGAGAAGCTGGACAGCTACCGCATCGTCTTCAACACGGGCAGCGGCGCCGGCCAGACCGTGTGGCACGCCCACGCCCACGTCCTCGGCGGCCGCGGCCTGCAGTGGCCTCCCGGCTGACCCCGGCTGACCCCTGCTGACCCCGGCTGAAATCGAAAGCACATCCTCGTGTCCGTACGTGAGTTGGTCGTCCTCGGCACCGCCAGCCAGGTCCCGACCCGGCACCGCAACCACAACGGCTATCTGCTGCGCTGGGACGGCGAGGGCATCCTCTTCGACCCCGGCGAGGGCACACAGCGGCAGATGCTGCGAGCCGGGGTCGCCGCGCACGACCTCAACCGGATCTGCGTCACGCACTTCCACGGGGACCATTCGCTCGGCCTCGCCGGAGTCATCCAGCGGATCAACCTCGACCGGGTTCCGCACGAGGTCACCGCGCACTACCCGAAGTCCGGGCAGCGTTTCTTCGACCGGCTCCGGTACGCCACCGCCTACCGGGAGACGGTCGAGATCGTCGAGGTGCCGGTGAGCGCGGACGGGGTGATCGCCGAGCCGGGCGGCTGCACCCTGGAGGCCCGCAAGCTCTCCCACCCCGTCGAGTCCTACGGCTACCGCCTCGTCGAGCCCGACGGCCGCCGCATGCTGCCCGACCGGCTCGCCGCCCACGGCGTCAAGGGCCCGGACGTCGGACGGATCCAGCGGGAGGGCGTACTGAACGGCGTCACTCTGGACGAGGTCAGCGAGACGCGGCGCGGGCAGCGGTTCGCGTTCGTCATGGACACCCGGCTCTGCGACGGCGTGCACGCGCTCGCCGAGGGCTGCGACCTGCTCGTCATCGAGTCGACCTTCCTCGACGAGGACGAGCAACTGGCCGTCGAACACGGCCATCTGACCGCCGGTCAGGCCGCCCGGGTCGCCCGGGACGCCGGCGTACGGCATCTCGTGCTCACCCACTTCAGCCAGCGCTACTCGGAGCCGGAGGAGTTCGAGCGGCAGGCGCGGGCCGCCGGGTTCGACGGGGAGCTGACCGTCGCGCACGATCTGCTGAGGGTCCCGGTTCCGAAACGGCGGTAATGCGGCCGTACGATGCTTTGATGTCCCTCCCCAAAGCAGAACTGCACCTCCACATCGAAGGCACGCTGGAACCCGAGCTGGCCTTCGAGCTCGCCGCCCGCAACGGCGTGTCGTTGCCGTACGCGGACACGGACGAGCTCCGCGAGGCGTACCGGTTCGAGGATCTGCAGTCCTTCCTGAACCTGTACTACGAGCTCATGGCCGTCCTCCGGACCGAGCGGGACTTCGAGGACCTGGCGAACGCCTACCTGGCCCGGGCCGCCGCGCAGGGGGTGCGGCACGCGGAGATCTTCTTCGACCCGCAGGCCCACCTCGCCCGGGGCGTCGGCATGGGGACCGTCGTCGAGGGGCTGTGGCGGGCGCTGGGCAAGAGCGAGGAGGCGCACGGCGTCTCCACGCAGCTGATCCTGTGCTTCCTGCGCGACGAATCCGCCGAGTCGGCGCTCGAGACCCTTCAGGCCGCGAAGCCGTACCTCGACCGGATCGTCGGCGTCGGGCTGGACTCGGCCGAGGTCGGGCATCCGCCGGTGAAGTTCCGCGAGGTGTACGAGGCCGCCGCCGCCCTCGGCCTCAGGCGGGTGGCGCACGCCGGAGAGGAGGGTCCGCCGGAGTACATCACCGAGGCCCTGGACGTGCTCGGCGTCGAGCGGATAGACCACGGGCTGCGCTGCGTGGAGGATCCCGCGCTGGTCGAACGGCTGGTGCGCGAACGCGTCCCGCTCACCCTGTGCCCCCTGTCCAACGTCCGCCTGCGCACGGTCGACGTCCTCGGCGACCACCCGCTGCCCGCCATGCTGGAGGCCGGCCTGCTGTGCACGGTCAACTCCGACGACCCGGCCTACTTCGGCGGCTACGCGGGCGACAACTTCGACGCCGTGCGCCAGGCGCTGGGCCTGAGCGAGGACCAGCTGCGGGAACTGGCCCGCAACTCCTTCCTCGCGTCCTTCCTGGAGCACGACGAGGAGCGGCGGGCGCGGTATCTCGCGGAGGTGGAGGCGTACGAGTTCTCGTGACCGGGCATCGGTCCGGTCAGGGCCGCGAGGTGGCCCACGGCGGGCGCGTCAACGCCACTGCGGGGCCCCGCCCGCCGCGTGGGCCGTCGCCGTCGCCTCGATCTTGGCCCTGATCTCCCGCATCACCGCGACGATCCGCTCCTCGTGTTCCGGCGTCAGCCGGGCCACCGGGACCGAGCAACTGATCGCGTCCTGCGCGGGGGAGTCGTAGCGAAGGGCGAAACCGAAGCCGACGATGCCGAGGACGCCCTCCTCGCGGTCGACGGAGTAGCCGCGCTCGCGGACCCGCGCCAGATCCGCCGCCAGTGACTCGCGACCGGTGTGCGAGTTCCGGGTGAGCGCCTCGTACGGTCCCTCGGGCAGTTCCGCGTCGTCCCGCTCGGCCAGCAACGCCTTGCCCAGCGCGCCCACGTGCGCCGGCAGCCGCCGCCCCACCCGGCTGATGGTCCGCAGGTACTCGTGCGACTCGCGGGTCGCCAGATACGCCACGCCCCGGCCGTCCAGCCGCCCCATGTGGATCGTCTCGCCGAGCGATTCGGAGGCCTCGTCGAGATACGGCCGTACGACGCGCACGCGCGGGTCGGAGTCGAGGTAGCTGGTGCCGGTGAGCAGGGCGTGGATGCCGATGCCGTAGAGCGAACCGGTGACGTCGGTGCGGACCCAGCCGCGCGAGATCAGGGTCTGCAGCAGCGCGTACATCGAGCTGCGCGGCACGCCCAGCTCGTCCGCGAGCTCCTGCAGCCGCGCCGGACGATCGCCCCGCGCGGCGAGCAGCTCCAGCAGCTCGACCGTGCGTGCGGCCGACTTCACCTCGCGGACGCCCCCTGTCTCCGACATGCGTCGATCGTAAGCGGGGGGCGCGGGCGCGGGGTCCTGGCGGGGGACCGCACCTGGCGGCACCTTGACGGGCCGCGTTCGCGTATCTAACCTCCATCTTCATACGTAGATGGCGGCTGGGTGGGCAGATGACGAGGGAGATGACGACGGTGAAGTTCGACACCGACACCGACACTGTGACGCGGCGCCTTGAGGAAGGCATGGCGAACGGCGTGCTGTCCTTCCCGCTGACCAGCTTCCACGCCGACGGCTCCCTCGACCCGGACGGCTTCCGCGCGTACGTCGCGGCCCAGATCGCCACCGCCCCCGGCGCCGTCTTCCCCGCCTGCGGCACCGGCGAGTTCTTCTCCCTGGACGAGGACGAGTACCGCCAGGTCGTCAGCATCACGGTCGAGGAGGCCGGCGGACGCGTACCCGTGGTCGCCGGGATCGGCTACGGCTGGGCGCAGGCCGCCCGCTTCGCCCGCATCGCCGAGGAAGCCGGCGCGGACGCCCTCCTCGTCCTGCCGCACTACCTGGTCGCCGCCCCGCAGGACGGCCTGGTCGCCCAGCTGGAGCAGATCGCGGCCCGCACCCCGCTGCCGCTCATCGCCTACCAGCGAGGCCAGGTCGCCTTCACCGCCGCCTCCTTGAAGCGCGTCGCCGCCATCGGGACCGTCATCGGCCTCAAGGACGGCCACAGCGACCTGGACCGGCTGCAGCGCCTCACCCTCGCCGCCCCCGAGGGCTTCCTGTTCTTCAACGGCGCCTCGACCGCCGAGATCCAGGCCCGCGCCTACGCCACCGTCGGCATCCCCGCCTACTCCTCCGCCGTCCACGCCTTCGCGCCCGAGATCGCGAACGCCTTCTTCACCGCGTTCCAGGACGGCGACCACGGCACGGTCGACAAACTCCTGCGCGACTTCTACGTCCCCCTCGTCGAACTCCGCGACCGGGTACCCGGATACGCCGTCTCCCTGGTGAAGGCGGCGGCCCGGCTGCGCGGCCGCCCGGTCGGACCCGTACGCGCCCCGCTCACCGATCCGTCGGACGCCGACCTCGCCGACCTCCGGCAGATCCTGACCACCGGACTCGACCTCGTCGGGGCCGCGCTGTGAACCTCACGATCACGGACGTCCGCCTCACGCCGATCCTGGTCGCCGACCCACCGCTGCTCAACACACAGGGCGTGCACCAGCCGTACACGCCCCGGCTGATCGTCGAGGTCGTCACGGCCGACGGCACCACGGGCGTCGGAGAGACGTACGGCGACACCAAGTACCTGGAACTGGCACGCCCCTTCGCCGACAAGCTGATCGGCCGTCAGGTCAGCGATCTCAACGGCCTGTTCGTGATCGCCGACGAGGTCTCCGTCGACGACTCGCGGGTCGCCGGACAGGTCGACGTCGGCGGGCTGCGCGGCGTGCAGACCGCCGACAAACTGCGGCTGTCCGTGGTCTCGGGCTTCGAGGTCGCCTGCCTCGACGCCCTCGGCAAGGCGCTCGGCCTGCCCGTGCACGCCCTGCTCGGCGGCAAGGTCCGGGACGCCGTCGAGTACAGCGCGTACCTCTTCTACAAGTGGGCCGACCACCCCGAGGGCGTGGCCCGCGAGAAGGACGACTGGGGAGCCGCCGTCGATCCGGCCGGGATCGTCGAGCAGGCCCGGAAGTTCACCGAGCGGTACGGCTTCACCTCCTTCAAGCTCAAGGGCGGGGTCTTCCCGCCGGACGAGGAGATCGCGGCCGTACGGGCCCTGGCCGAGGCGTTTCCCGGGCATCCTCTGCGCCTGGACCCCAACGGCGCCTGGAGCGTGGAGACTTCGCTGAAGGTCGCGAAGGAGCTCGGGGACGTCCTCGAGTACCTGGAGGACCCGGCGCTCGGCACGCCGGCCATGGCCGAGGTGGCCGCCGGCACCGACGTCCCGCTCGCCACCAACATGTGCGTGACGACCTTCGCCGAGATCAAGGAGGCGTTCACGCGGGACGCCGTCCAGGTGGTGCTCTCCGACCACCACTACTGGGGCGGACTGCGCAACACGCAGCAACTCGCGGCGATCTGCCGCACGTTCGGCGTCGGGGTGTCCATGCACTCCAACACCCACCTGGGGATCAGCCTGGCCGCGATGACCCACGTCGCGTCCACCGTCCCGAACCTCCACCACGCCTGCGACTCCCACTACCCCTGGCAGTCGGAGGACGTGCTGACCGAACGCCTCACCTTCGACGACGGCAAGGTCGCCGTGTCGGACGCGCCCGGCCTGGGCGTCGTACTCGACCGTGACCGGCTCCGGTTCCTCCACCAGCGGTGGCTGGACGACGACGGTTCGCTGCGCGAGCGGGACGACGCGGCGGCGATGCGGGTGGCCGACCCCGAGTGGGCCACGCCGTCCGTCCCGCGCTGGTAGACGGCGAGATCACTGTGGACAGGGCCGACGTGAACCGGTGTTGATCTGCGACGACGGCGGGTTGTCAGTGGAGTGGTGCAGACTGGCTGAACCCGTACCTCGTCAGGGAGCGCACCGTGATCGCGTCCACCGCGTCCATCGGAGAGGACCACCACAACCGGCCCCGGGTCGACCCGCTGGCCGCTCTGCGCACGCCGGACGACCCACCCTGGGACGTGTACCTCACGGGCACCGTCTTCCTCGACATCATCTTCACCGGGCTCGACTCCGCCCCCGTGCGCGGCACCGAGTCCTGGGCCCGCGGCATGGGATCAAGTCCCGGCGGCGTGGCCAACATGGCGACCGCGCTGGCCCGACTCGGCCTGCGGACCTCCCTGGCCGCCGCGTTCGGCGACGACCACTACGGCGAGTACTGCTGGGACGCCCTGGAGCGGGGCGAGGGCATCGACCTCGCCCCGTCCCGCACGGTCCCCGGCTGGCACTCCCCGGTCACCGTCTCCATGGCGTACGAGGGCGAGCGCACCATGGTCTCCCACGGCCACGAGCCGCCCCCGGAGGAGCCCGCGCCGGACTGCCCCCCACGCGCGCGTGCCGCCATCGCCTCCCTCACCCCCGGCCGGCGCGCCCCCTGGATCGCCCAGGCCGCGAGCAAGGGCGCCCGCATCTTCGGCGACGTCGGCTGGGACGACACCGGGGCGTGGGACCTGGCGGGCCTCCCCGACCTCGAACACTGCGAGGCGTTTCTGCCGAACGCGGAGGAGGCGATGCGGTACACGGGCACCGACTGCCCGCGCGCCGCCGCGCACGCGCTCACCGCTCACGTACCGCTCGCCGTGGTCACCCTCGGTGCGGAGGGCGCGTACGCGGTGGACCGGCGCACAGGGGAGACCGCGGAGGTTCCCGCCATCGCCGTGGAGGCCCTCGACCCCACCGGCGCCGGGGACGTCTTCGTGGCGGGCTTCGTCACCGGCACCCTGGCGGGCTGGCCGCTCGCCGACCGGCTGGCCTTCGCCGGTCTCACGGCCGCCCTGTCCGTCCAGGAGTTCGGTGGGTCCCTGTCGGCGCCCGGATGGTCCGAGATAGGGGCCTGGTGGCGCAAGGTGCAGTCCCTCGAAGGCCAGGATCCGACGGCGCTGCGACGGTACGGGTTCCTGGCGGGCCTGGTGCCCGAGGACTCGACGAGGCCGTGGCCGTTGCGCAGGGCGGTGCCGACGATCGGCTTCGGCCGCTCGGCGTAGCCGCCCCGCGGCACCCGGCACCCTCGGTTCGAAAACACCTACGGCGTTGTCAGTCCCGCGTCGTACTCTTGGAAGCGCGAGGCCGCTCTCAGCTACGCGGCCGTGATGAGGAGGAACCGCAGGCCTTCAGCGCCGGCCCATGACTCAGACACCCACAGCTCACACACCCGCGCAGGGGCAGGCGAAAGCACAGTTCACGGTCCCCGCCCAGCACCCCATGGTGACCGTGCTGGGTTCCGGCGACGCTCTGCTGCGCGTGATCGAGAAGGCCTTCCCGGGGGCCGACATCCACGTCCGGGGCAATGAGATCAGTGTGGTCGGCGACCCCGTCGACGTCGCCCTCATCTCGCGTGTGTTCGAGGAGATGATGCTGGTGCTCCGCACCGGGCAACCGATGACGGAGGACGCGGTGGAACGCTCGATCGCCATGCTGAGAGCGAGCGAGAACGGCACGAGCGACGGCCAGGAGACCCCTGCCGAGGTGCTCACGCAGAACATCCTCTCCTCCCGCGGCCGCACGATCCGCCCCAAGACCCTCAACCAGAAGCGGTACGTCGACGCGATCGACAAGCACACGATCGTCTTCGGCATCGGCCCCGCCGGTACCGGCAAGACCTATCTCGCCATGGCCAAGGCGGTCCAGGCCCTCCAGTCCAAGCAGGTCAACCGCATCATCCTGACCCGCCCGGCGGTGGAGGCGGGCGAACGCCTCGGCTTCCTCCCCGGCACCCTGTACGAGAAGATCGACCCGTACCTGCGCCCGCTGTACGACGCGCTGCACGACATGCTGGACCCGGACTCGATCCCGAGGCTGATGGCGGCGGGCACGATAGAGGTGGCGCCGCTGGCGTACATGCGTGGCCGGACGCTTAATGATGCTTTTATCATCCTGGACGAGGCCCAGAACACCAGCCCCGAGCAGATGAAGATGTTCCTGACCCGGCTCGGCTTCGACTCGAAGATCGTGATCACGGGTGACGTGACCCAGGTCGACCTGCCGAACGGGACGAAGTCCGGTCTGCGGCAGGTGCAGGACATCCTCGAAGGGCTGGACGACGTCCACTTCTCCCGGCTGTCGTCGCAGGATGTCGTCCGGCACAGGCTGGTCGGCCGTATCGTCGACGCGTACGAGAAGTACGACAGCCAGAACGGCACGGAAAACGGCACCCACAAGGGCGGCCGCGACAAACGGAAGTAGACAAGCGCCACACCATGTCGATCGACGTCAACAACGAGTCCGGAACCGAGGTCGACGAGCAGGCGATCCTCGACATCGCCCGCTACGCGCTCGCGCGGATGCGCATCCACCCGCTCTCCGAGCTCTCGGTGATCGTCGTGGACGCCGACGCCATGGAGCAGCTGCACATCCAGTGGATGGACCTGCCGGGGCCCACGGACGTCATGTCCTTCCCGATGGACGAACTGCGTCCGCCGTCGAAGGACGACGACGAGCCCCCGCCGGGTCTCCTCGGTGACATCGTGCTGTGTCCCGAGGTCGCGGAGAAGCAGGGCAAGGAAGCGGACACGCAGCACTCCATGGACGAGGAACTCCAACTCCTCACCGTCCACGGGGTGCTGCACCTGCTGGGCTACGACCATGAGGAGCCCGACGAGAAGGCCGAGATGTTCGGTCTCCAGGCGGCCATCGTGGACGGCTGGCGTGCGGAGAAGGGCCTGACCGGTCCGTCCCCGGCCCCGACCGTGTCATGAGTCCCACTCTCGTCTCGGGCGCGATCGCCCTGGTCGTCGTCGCGTGGCTCGCCGCCTGCGCGGAGGCGGGTCTCGCGCGCGTCTCCAGCTTCCGCGCCGAGGAGGCCGTACGCACCGGCCGCCGCGGCAGCGGGAAGCTCGCCCAGATCGCCGCCGACCCGACCCGCTATCTGAACGTGGCGCTGCTGGTGCGGGTCGCGTGCGAGATGGCGGCCGCCGCGCTCATCACGTACGCCTGCCTGCGGCAGTTCGACGGCCGCACCACCGAGGCGCTGCTGGTCGCGATCGGGGTGATGGTCCTGGTGTCGTACGTCGCCGTGGGCGTCTCCCCGCGCACCATCGGCCGCCAGCACCCGCTGAACACGGCGACGGTGGCGGCGTACGTCCTGCTGCCGCTGGCGCGGGTCATGGGTCCGATCCCGTCGCTGCTGATCCTGATCGGCAACGCGCTCACCCCCGGCAAGGGCTTCCGCCGCGGCCCGTTCGCCTCCGAGGCGGAGCTGCGGGCGCTGGTGGACCTCGCCGAGAAGGAGTCGCTGATCGAGGACGACGAGCGCCGGATGGTGCACTCGGTCTTCGAGCTGGGCGACACGCTCGTACGCGAGGTGATGGTCCCCAGGACCGACCTCGTCGTCATCGAGCGGTACAAGACGATCCGTCAGGCGCTGACCCTGGCGCTCAGGTCCGGGTTCTCGCGGATTCCCGTCTCCGGGGAGAGCGAGGACGACATCGTCGGGATCGTGTACCTGAAGGACCTGGTCCGCAAGACGCACATCAGCCGGGACGCGGAGAGCGAGCTGGTGTCGACCGCCATGCGTCCGGCGGCCTTCGTGCCCGACACCAAGAACGCCGGGGACCTGCTGCGCGAGATGCAGCGGGACCGCAACCACGTGGCCGTGGTCATCGACGAGTACGGCGGCACGGCCGGCATCGTCACCATCGAGGACATCCTCGAGGAGATCGTCGGCGAGATCACCGACGAGTACGACCGTGAACTCCCGCCGGTCGAGGACCTCGGCGACGACCGCTTCCGGGTCACCGCCCGCCTCGACATCACCGACCTGGGCGAGCTGTACGGGCTGGAGGAGTACGACGACGAGGACGTGGAGACCGTCGGCGGTCTGCTGGCGAAGGCGCTGGGCCGCGTCCCGATCGCCGGTGCGTCGGCGATGGTCGAGCTGCCCGACGGCCGTGAGCTGCGGCTGACGGCGGAGGCCTCGGCGGGCCGCCGGAACAAGATCGTGACGGTGCTCGCGGAGCCGGTGGACCCGACGGAACCGACGCAATCGACCGAACCGGCCGACGACGCCAAGGACGCCAAGGACTCCAAGGACGTCAAGGACTCCAAGAGTTCCAAGGTTGCGAGGAGCTCCAGGAGTTCCAGGAGTTCCAAGGACCTCGGGGACGAGGAGAAGAAGCCGGAGTGACCCCCCAGGAACTGCGCGCCTTCTGCCTGTCCTTCAACGAGGCCGTGGAGGACTTCCCCTTCCGTCCGGAGATCTCCGTCTTCAAGGTCCTCGGCAAGCTCTTCGCCCTGACGACGCTGGACGCCCGTCCCCTCACGGTCAACCTCAAGTGCGACCCGGAGGACGCGATCCGGCTGCGCTCCGAGCACCCGGGTCTGATCGTCCCCGGCTATCACATGAACAAGCGGCACTGGAACACGGTGACGGTGGACGGCGAACTGCCGGACGGGCTGGTGCGGGAGCTGATCGAGGACTCGTACGACCTGGTGGTGGCGGGTCTGCCGAGGGCCGAACGGCTGCGCCTCGACCGTCCCTGAACGCGGCCCTCGTGACCGTGGCGCACGCCGTGTTCGTATGCTCGGCTCATGACCGACAGCGCGCTTGACCCCGAGGACCGCAAGATCGTCACCCTGGCCCGTTCCGCGCGGGCCCGCAACGGCGTGCCGGAGGGGGCGGCCGTACGGGACGAGACGGGCCGTACGTATGTCGCCGGGACCGTGGCCCTGGACTCGCTCAAGCTGAGCGCGCTGCGGACCGCGGTGGCGATGGCGGTGGCGTCGGGGGCGACATCGCTGGAGGCGGCGGCCGTGGTGACCGAGGCGGACGGGGTGGCGGGGGAGGATCTGGCCGCCGTAGGGGACCTCGGTGGGGCCGGGACTCCGGTGTACGTGGCGTCGCCGGACGGAAGTGTGCGCCTGACGGTCTCGGCGGGCTGAGCGAGGAGGGCCGGAAATCAACCTTGCAAGCGCTTGCCGCCCGCGCGTCAATGAACCTCGTATCTTTCCGACGGTCCGTCAGATTCCGCCGCGCAGCTGACCGCACCCACCTGTCAAAGCCGACGGCCGTCAACGCGCACTCCCAGACAACGGGAAGGGAGCTCATCTCGATGAGAGGCAAGCGCACAACCACGGGTGCGGCAGTAGTGGTCGGGGCCCTCGCGGTCACAGGGCTGGCGTTCGCGCCCACCGCTGTGGCCGTCACCCCGACGACGGCGACGATCAACGCCGGCTGCGGACTGTTCGGCGGCGGGGCGGCGACGCTCACCGCCACGCAGAGCGGAACCTCGGCCACCATCACCCTCACGTCCACCGCCATCACGACCCCGCTCGCCCTGGCGAAGGACTCCATCGCGTCCAAGCTCACCATGGTGAAGGCGAGCGGCGGCACCACCGTCTTCACCGGGACGAAGAACCCGGCCATGGCCGCCGGGGCCCCGGTCACCGTCGGCCCGCTCAGCGGCACCGTGGCCCCCGGCGACCGCCTGGAGTTCTACGGCGGCTCGCTGCAGATGACCGTCTTCGGGATCTCCGTCACCTGTACGGCGAGCGCGAAGCAGTCACCGGGCCCGTTCGTGTTCAGCTGAGTGTTCAGCCGAGTGCCCGGCCGAGTGCCCGACCGGGTGCTCGACTGACTGATCTGTTCCGGATGCCGCAGAAACTGACGACTCGTCAGGTTTCTGCGGCATCTGCATTGACTTCTCACGCCGCCTCCACATCAATGGCCCCCTGTCGGCGCAGACGAGCCGCTGCGCCCACATCCCTCAGGAGGGGGCAAGCATGGGTCCGACATTCCGAAGACCGCGCCGGCGTCGCTGGGCGTCGCTGCTCGGGGCGACCGTGGTCGCGGTCACCGCGGGCGGAGCGCTGGCCTGCCCGGCCGGTGCCGCGGGCACGAACGTGGACTTCGACACGCACTGCATTCCGCCCGCGATCGCGGGCATCCCGCCGATCGACGGCACCACCACCGCGAACGTCTCCGTGGACAACGCCAGTCCCAAGGTCGGCGACACGGTCGCCGTGACCTACGAAGTGGTCACCCCGGCCGCCAGCAACCCCACCGACCTCGCCCTGCCGGCCGACATCATGACCCCGACCGGCAAGGTCACCCTCGGTGGCGCGCAGACCGGGGACGTGACCGTCGCGGGGCCGAAGAAGAACGAACCGGTGCCCGGCAAGGGCGCCTTCCCGTCGTTCTCCATGACCGGCACGTTCAAGGTCACCAAGGCCGGCGCGATCACGCTCTCGCCGGGCGACTACAACATCCACACCAGCTACCTCCTGGAGCTGGACACCCCGTGCACGGTGACCAATCCGCCCGCGCCGGTCTCCCAGACCGTCACCGCGACGGACTCGACCCCGGTCAACCAGCGTGCCATCACGCTGGGTTCGGCCTCCGGGAACGCGGGTGACAGCGTCACCGTCAACGGGACCGGCTTCACGGCGGGCGCGACCGTCACCCTGGCCGGACGCGCCGGGGGCACGCAGACCGGCGACACCGCGACCGTGACCGCGAACGCCCAGGGCTCCTTCAGCGGCTCGCTCGTCGTCAACGACAAGTCGACGACCGGGATCGTCGCCTACGAGGGCGCCTCCTGGAACGCGGACAAGGGCGCCGGGCCCGCGGTCTACGTCGTCAACGACACCACGCCCGTGCCCAAGGACAGCCAGAAGCTGACGACGACCGTGAAGGCGGGGACGCTGTCCATGTCCCAGGCCGGGGACGCCGTCTCGCTGTCGGCGGTCGACTTCGGCAAGGGCGGGGCGTCCACCGGCGCCCTCAAAACGGTGACCGTCAAGGACTTCCGCGGCGGACCCGCGGGCTGGTCCCTCACCGGCAAGGTCACCGACTTCTCCGGCCCCGCCGCCAAGATCGACGCGGGCAAGCTGAGCTGGAGTCCCGCCTGCGCCACCAAGGCGGGCAGTCCGAGCACCTGTCAGGCCGGCTCGTCGGGCTCCGTGGGCACGTCGGGCGCGACCCTCGCGTCCACCCCCGACGGCACCGTCACCGGCGGTGAGTTCACGGTGGACGCCGGACTCTCCCTGGACGTACCGGCGTTCACGCCTCCGGGCGCGTACTCCGCGGTCCTCACCCTCACGCTCACCTGAGTCCGACGGCACGGGCGCCCGCACCCGCCCGTCGCCTCCATCCGCCTCCGTGGGGGTCCGCACCCATGCGCACGTTCTCCGTCCTCCTCCTGGGCCTGCTGCTCGCGGCGGTGTCCCCAGGACCCGCCCACGCCGCAGACAACGGCAGCTGGTCCGTCTACCCGGCCTCCTCACAGATCGCCGAGCGCCCGTACTTCTACCTCTCCGCCGATCCCGGTACGACCCTTCAGGACAAGGTCGTCGTCGCCAACAAGACGGGCGGCCCGCTGACGTTCCGCCTCTACGCGGCCGACGCCTACAACACCGCCCGGGACGGCGGGTTCGCCGTACGGACGCTGAAGGAGAGGCAGCGCGGGGTGGGTGCGTGGGCGAAGCCCGCCCGCACCCGGGTCACCGTCCCCGCACACGGCGAGGTCTCCGTGCCCTTCACCCTCCGGGTGCCCGCGGACGCCGAACCCGGCGACCACCCAGGTGCGTTGGTGGCGCTCGACGGCCGCGTCGACCATGGAGACGGCTCCCTCGCGCTCGGCGTGCGACGGGCCGTCGGAGCCCGCGTCTACCTCCGCGTCGGCGGACCCACTCTCGCCGCGATCGCCGTCGAGGACGTCCGCATCACCCACCACCAGCCGCTCGTCCCCGGCCTCGGCGACAGTGCGGCGACGGTCGCCTACACCCTCCACAACACCGGCAACGTCACCCTCGACCCGAAGGTGGAGCTGAAGGCGAACGGCCTGTTCGGCCGCACCCTGCTGGCCCGCGACCTGACGAGGATCCCCTCCGAGCTGCTGCCGGGACAGCGGGTGCGACTCAGTGAACCCTGGCGGGGTGCGCCCCAACTCGACTGGGGGGACGTGACGGTGACGGCCAGTGCCACCGGCACCCGGGAGTCGGCCGGCGCCTCGTTCCTCGCACTGCCCTGGCTGCTGGTGGCGGTGGTGTTCGCCGCCGGGGTGGTGGCGGGCGCGCTGCTGGTCAGGGCGCGACGAGTGCGGGCGGGGGCCGGTTCCGGTCACCCTGCGCCCGTCGCGGCGGGCCCGGCCGCGGGGGACGCCAGGGCGGTGCGGGAGGCGGCTCCCATGACGTCACGGGTTCCGCGCCGATGATCCGGAGGTGTTCCCGCGAGCCGGTCAGGGCTTCCGTCACCGGATACCCGCCGCAGAACGAAGGGGGGATCGGTACCCAGAGCGGTTCTAGAAAGTGGGGGGTAGGCCGACCCTCCCTGAAGCCCTTTTAGAGGCGTATGAGGTAGGCAGATCAGGGGGGGGGCGTCGCCGATACAACTGACCCAAATTCTGACGAGCTGGACAAACGTCGGAGCCCTGGGGGTTGGCGTAGCCAGGAGTCGCAGGAAATGCATAGGTGATGTGCGTCACATTTGACAGGGACATCCCTGCGGATGCGGCGACGGACATAAAATGATCATGGTCGATTGTTTGAGTATTACGCGCCTTTGTCATGCGCATTCCATCTAAGGGGCCCCAATGAAGCGACGTATCGCAGCCGCTGCGACCACTGCCGCTGCCGCACTCCTGGCTTTCCTGCCTACTGACGCGTCCGCAGCGACTTACAGCAGTTGTCAGAATGCACCCAGCGGAACTGCCTGTATGGAGCTCTACTACAACTCGTACTGGGCAGGGTCACACACTGCATTCACCAGTTCCGTTTCCAACTTCTCCGGCTACACCTTCCTCGCTTCAGGCGCTGGTCAGGGGCTGAGCGTCAAGAATAACGCCGCCTCTGCCGCCATGGTTGACTATCCCAGCCATCCCACAAATGCCGCCATATTCTTCAACAGCGGTTACGGCGGGGCCTGCGACTGGTTCCTCGGTCACCACGAGGGGTCGTTCACCGAATCGTTTTCACTTGGCCCCACGTACAACGAGAACGCTTCCTTTAAATTCACCTCGGCGACCGGTCCTGCTGCCGGAGTGTCTTGCCAGATCTGGCGCTGACTGAAAACCAGGAGCTGACTGAAATACTAGGAACGGCGGGTGGGGAGTTCACCTCACCCGCCGTTCCTTGTGTGTCAAGAATGGTATGGGACTCCAATCGTGTTCAGAGTGAAAACCTTCCGGAACCTTGAGCGACCGATGAGAATCGCATCGATCTGCGTCGGCATGGCATTTTTGGGCACATCCTGTTCCCTGAATCCCGGAAGTGGCCATCCGAAGAGCAACGCCGACCACACTCCTGCCGCCGTCTCGAAGTCAGACCGGGGCGCCTCCAAATCAGCGGTACGGGTGATCAGCCTTCCCATAGACAAGTACTCTCTACAAGGCAGTTCGCTGGAAGCCGTCGAGGGCGCCGCACGGAAAATCACTACCGAGTGCATGAAACGGCTCGGTTACACCTACCGCCCGGGCGACACTGTTCGCGACGCACATGAAGAGAATCGCCGGTATGGGATCCAAGATGCTTCCCTTGCGGCGCAATACGGATACCGTCCTTACTCGGTGGTCCACCCCCCGACGGTAGACCCGAACGCGCCAACCTACTCCCAGGCCGAGTTGACCGCTCTCACCGGCAAGGACAAGAATGGAAAGAAAATTACTGCGGGTATCGAGGCTGCAAATGGCGAGAAAGTTCCCCGGGGGGGCTGCGCAGGCGAAGCTGATCGGATTGTCAGGGCTCCGTACGACTATCCTGCGGGGGTTGAAGCGGCGCGCATCATAAACGCCGAAGGCTTTAAAAATTCGACCACTGACCCGAAAGTGCGGAAAATATTCAGGGAATGGTCCTCGTGTATGAGAGGAAAAGGTTATCGCTATGATTCACCGCTCACTGTCATGGGGAGCGCTGAATTCTATGAGGGGGAAATGTCCAACCGACAAATGATGACAGCGCTGGCTGACATCACCTGCAAAGAAAAAGTGGACCTGGTATCGCGCTGGAATGCTGTCGAATCAGCGACAGAGAAGGTGATGATCAGTGAGAGAAGTGGGATTCTGAAGACTTTCCTCAAACGCCAGAATGCAAAGGTGGCCGCAGCTCGCAGAATACTTGAAGGCTGAAGACTGAAGGCTGAAGGTGTCAAGGCCTGAGTTGGCTCCCGTCACGGTATTCGTCTCATTGGTCGAGATCGCAATCCGGAGGTGCAAGGGGACGGCGGCGCAGGCGCCGCAAGCTCCAGGTGATGCCGGCAATGACCAGAGCAGCCGCCAGTGCGCCAAGAAACTCAGGCACTGTGGCCAACAGGAGAGCTTCCGCCGTCTCCCGCCAACCGGACGGGCCTGAAGGCTCTGCTGGGAGGGCGGCAGCAGGATGGATGGAGGCGTGCATGATCATGGTCTCCTTCGAGATGTGCCCGACTTCCCTCTTGTCCGGGTCAGTTGAGGCGACCATGGTCTGTCGGGGCTCGTCCCCCAAGCGTTTGTGGGGCGGACAGGGACCTGCTGGGACGCTCAGCAGCACCATCGCAGGTCTGGCCAGGAGACCCTGCCTGGCGCTGACGCGGCATCTGGGACACGGTGATCTGTCCGGGGGACATGGCTCCCGGAGGAGGCGCGGGTGAGAGCGATGCATGACGAGAAGAGTTTCCGGAGCGACCCGCGGCAGGAGTTTGCGGACTTCCTTCGCCGCCAAGCCCGGCAAGCAGGCCTGGGCGCCCGGGAGATCTCCGAGCGGTTCTCACGCGCACGAGAGAAAGAGGAGGCCGCGGAATATACAACAGGCCGCGGGCCGCAGCATCCGGTCAACGCGATGGCCTACTCCAAGTCGCACATCGACCGGCTCTTCAAAGCGCAGGCCTGTCCCACCCCGCCGTGGCCATTCACCCTCCAATTCTTGAAGATCACAAGCCAAGCCGCCGGCTTGACCGCCGAGGAGCACATAAAGCGCTGTGCTGAGGCCAAGGCCCTCCTCAAGGACATCGCCGACACCTCCACGGCTCAGCCCGAGCCCAGGCGTAAAGCTGCCGCTAGCCCAGACCCGGCCTCGGACAGCCCGCATCAAGCCACTGTCGCCGCTTTGCGTCTCGAAGTGGACCTTGAACGCGCCCGTCACACCGAAACGCGCCTTCGCTATGCCCTAAGAGACGCGCAGTTCCTCATGACAACCCTGTGGCGCATCATCAGTGCGCTGCGGGACATCATCTCTGGACATGATGCCCTCCAGGCTCGCGCGTACCACAGCGCTGACCACGGAGACGTCATCCGGCTGAACAACGAAACCGGTCAGGCACTCGCCCACAAACACACCGCTCAGGACATTGCCGACCGCACCACTGCACGCATCCGCGCACTCGAATCGCTGTGGGAGCAGGCGCGCGCCGAGGTGCAGCGCCTGTCTCTGCACCCAGACGCAGCCGATCTGCCGCGCGTGTTCTCCGATCCTGCAGTAACCGCCCAGCCGCCTCTTCCTCAAGACCTCCTTGCCCAGCCCGCTCTTGAGGACATCGCCGCCGCGTTGAGCAAGGCCCAGGCCATTGATACTCGAGAAGAACGCGCAGCTCGAGATCTGCAGCACGCCCTCAACCCCACCAGCCCCCTCCAGCCGGGCGACGAAGTCGCCATTCTCCTAGCCGCGACCCGGCTCACAGACGTCCCCAGCCGCCGCGCCGCCCTCGCGGCCCTCCTCAGCAATTGGCCCCGCCACTCCGACACCCGCGAGGCTCTGCTCCACCTGATCCATGACGCCGAAGCAGACATCCGGGAGGCGGCGGCGAGGGAGTTGGCAACGTGGCCGGACGACGCAACCATCCGCGACGCACTTCTCCGCCTCCCTGATGACGACGAAGCAGACATCCGGCAAGCCGCCGCACAAGGCTTGGCAAGCGGATGGCCCGGCGACACCACCGTCCGCGACGCACTTGTTCACCTCACTCGCGACCGCGACTGGGAGGTCCGGCTGGCTGCCACCTCAGGACTGGCACAGGGATGGCTCGAAGAGCCGACCGTGCGTGATGTACTGCTGCACCTCATCTCCGACGACGACGAAGAGGTCAGAGAGGCCGCTGCGCGAGGCTTGGCAGCGGGCTGGCCGGGCGACGCCACCGTCCACGACGCGCTCCTCAGTCTCACCGGCGACCGCGACGAATATGTCCGAGGGACTGCCGGACTGGGGCTGGCAACGGGCTGGCCGGGCGGCCACACCGCCATTCACAAAATGCTCCTGCACCTCTTTCGCGACAGGTCACAATATGTGCGGCATTGTGTCGCAGAAGGGCTGGCAACGGGGTGGCCGGGCGACACCGCCGCCCGTGACGTACTCCTCCACCTCTCCTGCGACTCCTCGTGGGACGTCCGCCAGGCTGCTCTGGACGGGCTGGCAACAGGGTGGCCAGGCGACACCGCCGTCCGTGACGCACTCCTCCGCTTCACTCAAGATGACGCCGAATACATCCGTACGGCGGTCATCAACGGATTGGCAAAGATGTGGCCCGACGACGCCGCCGTCCGTGATGCGCTCCACTCCCATTCCACCCGCTACAGCGCCGCCTTGCCCGAAAGCGAACAAGCCGGCGAGAGCGATTGAGGCCAGATCCAGGCAGGTGCCGATCAACGAGACGCCGAGGTCATGACCAATCACTGCTGCGAGGCGATGACCAGTCGCGTGAATGCGGCCTGCGACCAGCACGATGCCCCGTTCGCCTGCCCGGACGCGCTAGTTGACTTCAGCCCTGAATTCCAGGAGTACGGGCTGGTCATCCATGACGGCGGCACATCGAGCATCACGATCAACTTCTGCCCCTGGTGCGGGCGCCGCCTCCCCGGGTCGCAGCGCGACCGATGGTTTGACGAGTTGGAGCGCCGCGGGATGGATCCTTGGGAGGACGAGGTGCCTGCCGAGTTCCAGGATGACCGCCGGCTCGGCTCTCCGCACGAGGGGTAACTGACCAATCCGCTGAGCATCTCCCCGTTTTGCCCGAAATGGTCAAATCTGAAGTCGTCCGTCGAGGACACCTGTCCGCTGAGGTCCTCAGAGCGCGTCCGGCCCGCGCTCGCCCGTCCGCACGCGTACGACCGTCTCGACCGGCAGCATCCACACCTTGCCGTCGCCGATCTTGCCCGTCTGCGCGGCCTTGACGATCGCGTCGATCGCGGTGTCCGCGTCGGCGTCCTCGACGACGACCTCGATCCGCACCTTGGGCACCAGGTCCACCTGGTACTCGGCGCCCCGGTACACCTCGGTGTGGCCGCGCTGACGGCCGTACCCACTGGCCTCGGTCACGGTCAGACCCTGCACTCCGAGCTCCTGGAGGGCGGTCTTGACCGCGTCGAGGCGGTACGGCTTGACGATCGCGGTGATGAGCTTCATGCCTGGCTTTCGACTTTCTGGGCGGAGGGGCCGGAGGGGACGGACGACGCGCCGACCTGGGCGCCGTGGCCCAGGACGCCGTGATCGTATGCGGTCTCGGCATGCACCGTAAGGTCCAGGCCGGTGTGCTCCTGTTCCTCGCTCGCGCGGAAGCCGAACGCCTTGTCGATCAGCTTGCCGAGCCCGTACGTGACGAGGAAGGCGTACGCCCCCACCGCGACCACGGCCACGAGTTGCTTGCCGAGCTGGGCGAGCCCCCCGCCGTGGACGAGGCCCTCGGGGCCGCCGGTCATGGACTCGACCGCGAAGACGCCGATGAGCAGGGTGCCGATGACGCCGCCGACCAGGTGGACGCCGACGACGTCGAGCGAGTCGTCGTAGTCGAGCTTGAACTTCCAGCTCACGGCGTACGAGCAGACCGTGCCGGCGGCCAGGCCGACGACGAGCGCGCCGAGCAGGGAGACCGAGCCGCAGGACGGGGTGATGGCGACCAGGCCCGCGACGGCGCCGGACGCGGCGCCCAGGGTGGTGGGGTGGCCGTCGCGCCGCTGCTCGACGAATAGCCAGCCGAGCAGTCCGGTGCAGCCGGCGGCGAGGGTGTTGAGGAACGCGGCGGCGGCGAGGCCGTTGGCGCCGAGGGTGGAGCCGGCGTTGAAGCCGAACCAGCCGAACCATAGCAGACCGGCGCCGAGCATGACCATGGGGAGGTTGTGCGGACGCATCGCGTCCTTCTTGAAGCCCAGGCGGGGGCCGACGACGAGAGCGAGCGCGAGTCCGGAGGCACCGGAGGTGATCTCCACCGGCAGACCGCCGGCGAAGTCGAGGGCGCCGAGCCCGTCCAGGATCCAGCCGCCCGGGCCCCACACCCAGTGGGCGACGGGAACGTATACGAGCAGTGCCCATACCGGGACGAAGACCAGCCACGCGCCGAACTTCACCCGGTCCGCGACCGCGCCGCTGATGAGCGCGGCCGTGATGATCGCGAAGGTCAGCTGGAAGGTGGCGAAGAGCAGCGTCGGGACGGTGCCGTGGACGCTGTCCGGGCCGAGACCCGCCATGCCCGCGTGCTCCAGTGAGCCGATCAGCCCGCCGCCGATGTCGTCGCCGAAGGCGAGGGAGTAGCCGGCGGCCAGCCACACCACCGTGACCAGGGCGATCGACACGAAGCTCATCATCAGCATGTTGAGGACGCTCTTCGTGCGGACCATGCCGCCGTAGAACAGGGCGAGGCCCGGGGTCATCAGCAGGACGAGGGCGGTGGCGGCGAGCAGCCAGGCGGTGTCGCCGGTGTCGACGCTTGCGGCGGCGAGGGTCACGGTCGTCTCCAACGGTGTGGGGGCCCTGGGGCTCGTCAGAGGGTCACCGGCGCGCGTTTCCGGTTGCGTACAGGTGTGTTTCCGTGACGTTTCGTTGCGTGAGGGTTTCCGAAAGCTCACGGGGTGAGGCGTGGAGGGACGGTGATCGGTCGGATGTGCGGCACGGCCTTGTGGATCAGGGAGAATGGGCCCCATGAGCGTTCGCAGTCAGTCATCCGAGCCGTCGGCGGCGTCGCCGGCATCCCACCGCGCCGGCTTCGCCTGCTTCGTGGGCCGCCCCAACGCGGGCAAGTCCACCCTCACGAACGCTCTGGTCGGGCAGAAGGTGGCGATCACCGCGAACCAGCCGCAGACGACGCGGCACACGGTACGGGGGATCGTGCACCGGCCCGACGCCCAGCTGATCCTGGTCGACACCCCGGGGCTGCACAAGCCGCGCACGCTGCTCGGCGAGCGGCTCAACGACATCGTCCGTACGACCTGGGCGGAGGTCGACGTGATCGGCTTCTGCCTGCCGGCGAACGAGAAGCTCGGCCCCGGTGACCGGTTCATCGCGAAGGAACTGGCGTCCATCAAGAAGACGCCGAAGATCGCGATCGTCACCAAGACCGACCTGGTGGACTCGAAGACCCTGGCCGAGCAGCTGATCGCGATCGACCAGCTCGGCAAGGAGCTCGGTTTCGAGTGGGCCGAGATCGTCCCCGTCTCGGCGGTCGCCGACCAGCAGGTCGACCTGCTGGCCGACCTGATCGTCCCGCTCCTCCCGGAGGGCCCGGCCCTCTACCCCGAGGGTGACCTCACCGACGAGCCCGAGCAGGTCATGATCGCCGAGCTGATCCGCGAGGCCGCGCTGGAGGGCGTGCGCGACGAACTCCCGCACTCCATCGCCGTCGTGGTGGAGGAGATGCTCCCGCGCGAGGACCGCCCCGCCGACAAGCCCCTCCTCGACATCCACGCCTTCGTCTACATCGAGCGCCCCAGCCAGAAGGGCATCATCATCGGCCCCAAGGGCAAGCGCCTGAAGGAGGTCGGCATCAAGTCCCGCAAGCAGATCGAGGCACTGCTCGGCACCCCGGTGTTCCTGGACCTGCACGTGAAGGTCGCGAAGGACTGGCAGCGGGACCCTCGCCAGCTGCGGAAGCTGGGGTTCTGAGGGTTCGCTCCCGCCGGCGACTCGCGGTCCACGCGGCCCGGCCCGCAGGTGCGCTCTGCGCCGGCCTGCCCCACCCGTCCACAACCTCCCGGGACAGAACACCTAGTCGACCCCTTTGATCCGCCCCACCAGCACCGCACCCGCCAGCCCGGCCACCGCCGCCACCAGGTACAGCATCCGGTAGCCGCCGAGGTGCGTCACGATCGGCGCGGCGAGGGCGGGGGCGGCGACCTGGGGCAGGGCGTTCGCCACGTTGATGACGCCGAGGTCCTTGCCCCGGTCGGCGGCCTTCGGCAGGACGTCCGTCATCAGCGCGAAGTCGACCGACATGAACACCCCCAGGGCCACGCCCAGCACCGCCGCCACGACGATCGCGCTCGGCCAGGTCTGCCAGACGGCCAGCAGGGCGGTGGCCGCCGCCATGAGTACCCCGGACCACAGCACGAAGGGTTTGCGGCGGCCCACCCGGTCCGACCAGACGCCGCCCACCACGACGGTGGCCAGCAGCGCCACGCTGTCCACCGCGGTCAGGATCAGCACGCCCTGCTCGGGGTCGTGGTAGTGCAGGCGGTCCCGCAAGTAGTACAGCAGGTAGAGGATCACCAGGGCGTTGCTGAGGTTGATCAGGAAGCGGGTCAGCCAGGCCCAGCCGAAGTCCGGGTAGCGGCGCGGGCTCATCCAGAAGCCGCGCAGGAAGGCCTTCGTGGACCACGCCCGCCGGTCCGCGGCACTGAGCCTGAGGTCCGGGTACCGGAGCACGTACGGCACCACACCCGCCAGCGCGAACACCGCGCAGGCCGCGTACCCCGCCGCGATCCCGCCGGCCGCCGTCGCGAGGCCGGTGCCGACGACCGCCCCGAGGATCTGCGCCGCGCCGAGCCAGCCGCCCACCGCGCCCCGCTGCAGCCGCGGCACCCGGTCCGGCACCGCCGCCGTCACCGCCGCGAAGGCCGCGTTCAGGGTCAGCTGGACCAGGCACCAGCCGAGCACCATCGGCCACAGCCCGCCCGCGCCGGCGAGCAGCAGCAGCGACAGCGCGCCGCCCGCCGCACCGGCCACGATCCACGGCGTCCGGCGGCCCCGGCGGGCCGTGGTGCGGTCCGACAGCGCGCCGAAGAACGGGTTCGCCGCCAGAGACACCACCGCGCCCGCGCCCGTCACCCACGCCAGCAGCGTCTCCTTCGACATGCCCGTGCCGGGCGCGAAGTCCTCCGCCTGCCGCGCCAGCAGGATCTGCAGCGGGCCGTACCAGCCCACCCAGATCGCCACGTTGGCCAGCGACAGTGCCGCCGTCCAGCCCGCGCGGACCCGGTCGGCCGGTTCGGCGAGGGCATCCGGCGGGACCGCGGTCATCTCTGGGCCCGCAGCAGCTCCCGGTACCAGTCGTACGACGCCTTCGGAGTCCTCTTCAGCGAGGCGAAGTCCACGTGCACCAGCCCGAACCGCCGCGCGTACCCCTCCGCCCACTCGAAGTTGTCGAGGAGGGACCAGACGAAGTAGCCGCGGACGTCCACGCCCGCGTCCAGCGCGTCGTGGACGGCCCGCACGTGTCCGTCGAGGTAGGCGATCCGGTTCTGGTCGTCGACACCCTCGTACGAGCAGCCGTTCTCGGTGATGACGACGGGCGGGAGCCGGTCGCCGTAGCGGTCCCGGAAGGTGGTGAGCAGTTCCGTCAGGCCCTCCGGGACCACCGGCCAGCCGAAGTCCGTCACCGGGACGCCCTCGATCTGCCGTACGGAGAAGGGGAGTTCCGCCGGGATCGTCAGTCCGCCGAACTCGATGTCCTCGCCCTGCGGTGCGCCCACCCGGGTCGGCGCGTAGTAGTTGACGCCGTACCAGTCGACGGGTTCCCCGATGACCTTCAGGTCGGCCGCCACGTCACCCGGCATCAACTCGCCGAGCCCGTCCGGGTATTCACCGAGCAGGACCGGGTCCGCGAACAGGCGGTTCAGCAACAGGTCGTAGAAACCGGCCGCCTCCACATCCGCGGGTTCCCGGGACGCCGGCCACGTCGGCCCGTGCGAGTTGGCGATGCCGATGTCGGTCGCGCCGGCCGCGCGCAGGGCCCGTACGGCCAGACCGTGGCCGAGGAGCTGGTGGTGGGCGGCCGGAAGGGCGTCGAACATCAGCCGCTTGCCCGGCGCGTGGACGCCCAGGGCGTGCCCGAACATCGTGTGCTCGGCGGGCTCGTTGAGCGTGATCCACTTCTGCACGCGGTCGCCGAGCCGCCGCGCCACGACCGACACGTACTCGGCGAAGCGGGCGGCGGTGTCCCGGTCCAGCCAGTCCAGGGTGGCCGGCAGGTCCCAGTGGAAGAGGGTCGGGACCGGCCGTACGCCCGCCGTGCACAGCTCGTCCACCAGGCGGTCGTAGAAGTCGAGGCCGCCGGGGGAGTTCACCCGCGGCCAGGAGATCGAGAAGCGGTACGCGTCCACCCCGAGGCCGGCCAGGAGCGCCACGTCCTCCGGGTAGCGGTGGTAGTGGTCGCAGGCCACCGATGCGGTGGAGCCGTCCTTCACGTGGCCGGGCTCGGCCGTGAAGGCGTCCCAGACGGACGGCTCGCGCTCGTCCGCCGCTCCCTCGATCTGATGCGCCGAGGTCGAGACGCCCCACAGGAAGCCGTCCGGGAACTGGGGTACGGGGTTCGTCGCCATGCGCCGGATCATCCGTACTGGCGGGTAGGGAAGTCAACGGGCAGGCGCGAACAAGCAGTTGCGCGCCTTCCCGTTCGCCGTCAAGCGCCTTCCCCCAGTCGCCGTCAAGCGCCTTCCTTCAGCACCCGCGTGATCAGCCTCCGCTGTTCCTCCGTGAGCCGGGGATCGGCCGCGTACACCGTCCTGTCGTCCACGGTGATCTGGTAGCTGAAGCCGTCCGGCACCCCGATCGGAGGTGTGCCCCGGCCGGCGGCGACCGCCTGCTCGGCCAGGGCCTGCCACTCGTCGGCGTCGGGCCGTCCCGAGGTGTCCACCTCGGCGTGCCGCTCGATCCCCGCGAATCCGCCCGTGCGCCGCACTTGAATACGCATGGGTCCTGTCTAGTACGCGGTCACAGGATCCGCACCCCGACCTGCTCCCACGCCTTCTCCACGGCCTGGAGTTCCTCGCCGCCGTCGCCGAAGCGCTCCCGCGCGGCCTTCACGGTCAGCTTCGCGAAGTCGCCGAAGAACGCCTTCTCCGACAGCTCCCCGCCCGTCAGGACGTCGTACCAGACCTGGCCCGCCTTCTCCCAGGCGTGGCCCCCGAGGGCGGTGGCGACCAGGTAGAACGCGTGGTTGGGGATGCCCGAGTTGATGTGGACGCCGCCGTTGTCCCGGCCGGTGCGCACGTACTGGTCCATCGTCGCGGGCTGCGGGTCCTTGCCGAGGACGTCGTCGTCGTACGCGCTTCCCGGCTCCTTCATGGAGCGCAGGGCCTTGCCGGTGACGCTCGGGGCGAGCAGGCCGGCGCCGATCAGCCAGTCGGCCTCGGCGGCGGTCTGGCCGAGCGTGTACTGCTTGATGAGGGAGCCGAAGACGTCGGACATCGACTCGTTGAGGGCGCCCGGCTGCCCGAAGTACGTGAGGTTCGCCGTGTGCTGCGTGACGCCGTGGGTCAGTTCGTGGCCGATGACGTCGATCGGGATGGTGAAGTCGAGGAAGATCTCGCCGTCCCCGTCGCCGAACACCATCTGCTCGCCGTTCCAGAAGGCGTTGTTGTAGTTCTCGTCGTAGTGGACGGTGGCGTCCAGCGGCAGACCGTCGCCGTCGATCGAGTGGCGGCCGTATGCCTTGAGGTACAGGTCGAAGGTGGCGCCGAGGCCGGAGTAGGCGCGGTTGACCGTGGCGTCCTGGCCGGGCTGTGAGCCCTCCTCGCGCACCTTGGTGCCGGGCAGCTCGGTGCCGTGCCCGGCGTCGTAGAGGGTGCGCAGCGGCTGCTCGGAGGGCGCCTTCGCGGCCGGCGCCGCCGCGAGACGGAACTCGGTGGTGACGCGGCGGCGACCGCGCAGCTCGCTGTCGCGCATCAGGGTGCGCCGGGCGGGACCGGAGAGTGCGGGGTCGTCGCTGCGGGCCAGCTTGTCGAGGACATGCGGCGGTACGACGGTACAGAAGACGGGCTCGAAGCCCCCGGTGGTGGTCATGCCGGGCACCCTTGCACTGAGTCATACCGCTGTCACCACCCGCAACCATGATTGGTGAAATATCGGGACAGCGAGCCACACGCTCCGTGACGAAGTGGTATGGCGAAGTGGCATAGAGCACGTTTTGTCCCGTTGGCTCCCATGGTCCCGCATACTGATACAGGCCCGCGCAACCGGCGTGGCTCGGCTAGGCTGCGGAGCATCATGCGTTTCGGGCTGCTTCTCCTTAGCTGCCGCGGCGAGGGCCTGTAATCAAGGCCGACCCCCTCCCCGCGGTGCTCTGGCGTTGCGTCGTCGGCCGTCCTTCCGGCCCCGCGGACACCGCGGACATTCGAGGAGCCCCCGCATCATGGCGAACCGCCAGCAGCCCAGTGACATGCCGATCCACAAGTACGGCCAGTACGAGCAGGTCGACATCCCGGACCGCACCTGGCCCGACAACCGGATCACCGTAGCCCCCCGCTGGCTCTCCACCGACCTGCGCGACGGCAACCAGGCCCTGATCGACCCGATGTCGCCTGAGCGCAAGCGCCGGATGTTCGACCAGCTGGTCAAGATGGGCTACAAGGAGATCGAGGTCGGCTTCCCGGCCTCCGGCCAGACCGACTTCGACTTCGTACGCTCCATCGTCGAGGAGCCGGGCGCGATCCCCGACGACGTCACCATCTCCGTACTGACCCAGGCCCGCGAGGACCTGATCGAGCGGACCGTGGAGTCCCTGAAGGGCGCCAAGCGCGCCACGGTCCACCTGTACAACGCCACCGCGCCCGTCTTCCGCCGCGTGGTCTTCCGCGGCTCCAAGGACGACATCAAGCAGATCGCCGTCGACGGCACCCGCCTGGTGATGGAGTACGCGGAGAAACTGCTGGGCCCGGAGACGGAGTTCGGCTACCAGTACTCGCCGGAGATCTTCACCGACACCGAGCTGGACTTCGCGCTGGAGGTCTGCGAGGCGGTCATGGACGTCTGGCAGCCCGGCCCGGGCCGCGAGATCATCCTCAACCTGCCTGCCACGGTGGAGCGTTCGACGCCGTCCACGCACGCGGACCGCTTCGAGTGGATGGGCCGCAACCTGTCCCGCCGCGAGTACGTCTGCCTGTCGATCCACCCGCACAACGACCGCGGAACGGCCGTCGCCGCCGCCGAGCTGGCGCTGATGGCCGGCGCCGACCGCGTCGAGGGCTGTCTGTTCGGGCAGGGCGAGCGCACCGGCAACGTCGACCTGGTCACCCTGGGCATGAACCTGTTCTCCCAGGGCGTCGACCCGCAGATCGACTTCTCCGACATCGACGAGATCCGTCGCGTGTGGGAGTACTGCAACCAGATGGAGGTCCACCCGCGCCACCCGTACGTGGGCGACCTGGTCTACACGTCCTTCTCCGGCTCCCACCAGGACGCCATCAAGAAGGGCTTCGACGCGATGGAGGCCGACGCGGCCGCCAAGGGCGTCACCGTCGACGACATCGAGTGGGCGGTTCCGTACCTGCCGATCGACCCGAAGGACGTCGGCCGCTCCTACGAGGCGGTCATCCGGGTCAACTCGCAGTCCGGCAAGGGCGGTATCGCGTACGTCCTGAAGAACGACCACAAGCTGGAGCTGCCGCGCCGGATGCAGATCGAGTTCTCGAAGATCATCCAGGCCAAGACGGACGCCGAGGGCGGCGAGGTCACCGGCGGCGACATCTGGGCGACCTTCCAGGACGAGTACCTGCCCAACCCCGAGAACCCGTGGGGCCGTATTCAGGTCAAGAACGGCCAGTCGACGACGGACAAGGACGGCGTCGACACCCTGACCGTCGAGGCCGAGGTGGACGGAGCCGAGACCACCCTGGTGGGCACCGGCAACGGTCCGATCTCCGCGTTCTTCCACGCGCTGCAGGGCATCGGCATCGACGCCCGTCTGCTGGACTACCAGGAGCACACGATGAGCGAGGGCGCCTCCGCGCAGGCCGCCTCCTACATCGAATGCGCGATCGACGACAAGGTCATCTGGGGCATCGGAATCGACGCGAACACCACACGTGCCTCGCTGAAGGCGGTCGTCTCGGCCGTCAACCGCGCGACGCGCTGACCAGTCGGACCGGCGGTTCGAGGACCCCGTTCGCCCTTCCCGGGGCGGGCGGGGTTCCGTCATATACCGGCCATTTGCTGTGGAGGTCACGGAAAGGTCTCCTCCGGGGTACTGACGCCGCCTCGCAGATGTGGCTAACATCACGCAAGCGCTGCGATGTTGCCGCGTGGTTACGGAGGTGCGACGTGCTGCCAGGACGGGGACGAAACGGCTCGGCCGCCAGGCCTGTGCGCCTCCTGGGCACCCGTACCGCGTGGACCGCCGTCGGGGACGGCGAGTTCTTCTGCCCGGGCTGCGGAGGCGACCGCAACTACCAGCGGCTGACCGGCCGCCGCCGCTTCACCCTCCTCGGGGTGCCCGTGGCCCCGCGCGGGGACACCGGCCCGGTCGTGGAGTGCGCGGCCTGCCGCCGTCACTTCGGCACCGACGTGCTGGACCACCCGACCACCACCCGCTTCTCCGCGATGCTCCGCGACGCCGTCCACACCGTCGCCCTCGCCGTGCTCGCCGCGGGCGGTAGCTGCTCCCGTACGTCCCTGGAGACGGCCGCCGCGACGGTCCGCGCCGCCGGCTTCGACGACTGCACCGAGGACCAGCTCAGCGCCCTGGTCGAGGCGCTCGCCGCCGACACCGGCCGGGTCTACGGCCGCCCCTGCGGAACGGGCCTGGCCATAGAGCTCCACGAGGCCCTGGACCCCCTGGCCCCCCACCTCGCGCCGGCCGGCCGTGAAGCGATCCTCCTGCAGGGCGCCCGCATCGCCCTCGCGGACGGCCCGTACACCCCGGCCGAACGCGACGCCCTCACCACGGTGGGTGCCGCGCTGACCATCTGCACGGACGACGTGACACGGCTGCTGGCGGCGGCGCGTACGCCGTCGTGACACAGCCGGCCGCCACATCACGGCACCCGCTGCCGGTGGTCGAAGGCGGTGGTCGAGGGCGGTGGTCGAAGGCGGTGGTGAGGGCGGTGGTGAGGGCGGTGTCCTCCAACTGTCCGGCGCCCAGGGCCCGTTGCTGTTCTCGTCCCCTCCGAGGACGCTACCGGGCAGGAAGTTGAAAGCGATACGGTGCGAATCTCCCGTTTGCTGACACCTGCTCCCGGTGTGAGCATGTTCTGAGAGGCTTGAGCACGCTGTGGGGGGCCAGGGCAGGGAGCACCCATGGCCGGCGAACCGCACGACAGCCAGCAGCACACAGCCCTCGTCGACACCGTGGTCGTCGGTTCCGGCTTCGGCGGGGCCGTCACCGCGTACCGCCTCGCCGAGGCCGGACGGTCGGTGGTGGTGCTGGAAAGGGGCAAGCCATACCCGCCGGGCGGCTTCCCCCGCAGCCCCGCCGACATGGCTCGCAACTTCTGGGACCCGAGCAACGGCCTGCACGGAATGTTCGACATCTGGTCCTTCCGCGGGCTGGAAGGCGTCGTCTCCAGCGGCCTGGGCGGCGGATCCCTCATCTACGCCAACGTCCTGCTGCGCAAGGACGAACGGTGGTTCGCGCACGAGTCGCCCCTGCCCGGCGGCGGTTACGAGAACTGGCCGATCGGCCGCGCCGACCTCGACCCGCACTACGACCGGGTGGAGCGCATGCTCGGCGCCACGACCTACCCGTACCAGGACACCCCGAAGACACTCGCCCTGCACCAGGCGGCCCGTCGGCTCGGCCTGCCCGTGTTCCGGCCGCCCCTCGCCGTCTCCTTCGCGCCCCGGCCCGGTGCGGCGCCCGTGCCGGGCGCGCAGATCACCGACCCCGACTACGGCAATCTGCACGGCCTGCCCCGCAGCACCTGCCGGCTGTGCGGCGAGTGCGACGTCGGCTGCAACTACGGCGCGAAGAACACCCTGGACCACACGTACCTGTCGGCGGCCCGGCACCACGGCGCCGATGTGCGCACCCGCTGCGAGGTACGGGGCTTCGCACCCCGTCCCGGCGGTGGCTACGACGTCTCGTACGTCGTCCACGATCCGGCCCGCGAAGGCCGCCGTACGGCCACCGACCGGCTGCCCCTGCACCGCATCCGCTGCCGCCGGCTGGTGCTGGCGGCCGGCACCTTCGGCTCGACTTTTCTGCTGCTGCGCAACCGCGCGGCGCTGCCCGGCCTCAGCGGCGCGCTGGGCACCCGGTTCAGCGGCAACGGCGATCTGCTCGGCATGGTGCTGCGCGCCACGGCCGACGGCGACGGGGGGCGGCCCCTGCGGCTGGACGGCAGCACAGGACCGGTCATCACGAGTGCCGTGCGCGGCGGCGACGCACTCGACGAGGACGGTTCGGCCGGGCGCGGCTTCTACATCGAGGACGCCGGACACCCGGCCTTCGTCGCGTGGCTCGCCGAGTCCGCCCAACTGCCGGGCGGGGCCCGCCGCCTCCTCGGGTTCGGGCTGCACCGGCTGCTGACCCGCCTCGGCGTGGATCCGGCGGGCCGCGTCGGCGGGCAACTGGCGTCGCTGCTCGGGCCCGCCATGCTCTCCGCGACCTCCCTGCCCCTGCTGGGCATGGGGCGCGATGTGCCGGACGGCCGGATGCGGCTGCGCCGCGGCCAACTCGACGTCGACTGGACGACGCGCACCTCACGCGCGTACTTCGACCGGGTCCGCTCGACCATGCGGGACATCGCGGGCGCGCTGGGCGGCGACTTCCTCGACAACCCGCTGTGGTGGTGGGGCAACCGCGTGATCACCGTGCACCCGCTCGGCGGTTCCCCCATGGGCCGCCACCCGGGGGAGGGCGTGTGCGACGACATCGGCGAGGTCTTCGGCTTCCCGGGCCTCCACGTGCTGGACGGCGCGCTGCTGCCGGGTGCGGTGGGCGCGAACCCCTCCCTGACGATCGCGGCCGTCGCGGACCGGGCCTGCGACCGGATCCTGGACGGCGAATCGGCGCCGCACGCGGCCGCCGGGGCGTCGGCGGCACGTACGGCGCGTACGGCACGTGTGGGACCGGCGGCCGACGGGACCGCGCCGCGCACTCCGGCCGAAGCCGCCCCGGCGGACCCCGCGACGCCGGGCACCCACGCCTCGCCCGCGAAAGCCGCCTCGCCCACCGGAGCCGCTTCACCCACCGAGCCACCCACCAGCCTCAGCTTCACCGAGGAGATGAAGGGCCACGTCGCCCTCGATGTCGACGATCCCGAGCAGGGGCACGCGCTCGGACGTTCGCTCGGGCAGCGGCTGAGCTTCCGGCTCACCATCACCGCCGCCGACGTCGACCGCTTCATCGCCGAGCCGGCCCACGCGGCGGACGCCGTCGGCCACGTCGACTGCGACGTCCTCGGCGGGCGGCTGGAGGTGGAGCGCGGCTGGTTCAACCTCTTCACCCAGGACGGCGACGCGAGCCGACGGCGCATGCCGTACCGGCTCCACCTGCGCACCCAGGAGGGCACCCCGCTCACCCTCACCGGGCACAAGGACGTCCACGACGACCCCGGCGTCGACGTCTGGACCGACACCTCCACCCTCCCCGTCCGCCTGCTCGCCGGGCACACGCACCCCGACGACGACACCACCGCGCCCGTCATCGGTGCCGGGATCGTCACCATCCGGATCGGTGACTTCGTCCGGCAGCTGACCACCTTCCGCACCACCGGCCCGCATCCGGCGCGGGCGATGGAGCTCTTCGGCAAGCTGTTCCTGGGCGAACTGTGGGCCGTCTACGGCGGACGCCTGGCGCGCGCCGTGCCCGCGAAGGACAGGCCATGAACCTCAAGCAGCTGCGCGCGCACGCCAAGGAGCTCGACTTCACCCCGTGCGAGCCGGTGCGCTGGCTGGACCCGGTCTCCCTCGTGCGGACCGGCGTCAAGGTCGCACTGGCCGACGTCTTCGCCGCGTACGCCGACAAGCGGGAGATCCAGGGCACCCTCAGGGCCGCGCCTCTGCGGGCCCCGCTCGGGGACTCCGACCCGCGCGAGCTGTGGATCGACTACGTCGCCGACCTCGGTGACGGCTTCGACGCCACCGCGTCGGTGGCCTGGTCCCTCGCCGCCGACGACCTCACCGTCCGCCGCGAGCGGCTGCCACGCGGCGCGCTGCTCGTGCTCGGCGGCGACGAGGTCTACCCGGTGGCCTCGGCGGCGGCCTACCGCGACGGCATGACCGGCCCCTACGCCTCCGCCCTGCCCTCCACCGACGGCGCCCCGCCGCTGATGCTGGCCCTGCCGGGCAACCACGACTGGTACGACGGCCTCACCGCGTTCCTGCGGACCTTCGCCCTGCAACAGCCCGTCGGCGGCTGGCGGACCCGGCAGACCCGCAGCTACTTCGCCGTACGGCTGCCGTGCAAGTGGTGGCTGGTCGGCCTCGACAGCCAACTCGGCGCGTATCTGGACGACCCCCAGACGCGCTACTTCCAGAACCATCTGTCGGCCCGGCTGCAACCGGGCGACGGGGTGATCGTCTGCTGCGCCGAACCCACCTGGGTCAAGTGCGCGGACGACGCCGAGGCCTTCGACACGCTGCACCGGTTCGACCGCACCGTGGTCCGCACCCGCACCGACCAGCGCACCGGCGAGCAGGTGCCCACCGGCGCCTCGATCCGGCTGTGGCTGACGGGCGACAAACACCACTACGCCCGCTACGCCGAGCGCCTGCCCACGGATCCGCCCGAGTGCGCCTGCCCGCCGCCCGACCCCCGGCGCCGGCAGCTGGTGACGTGTGGTCTCGGCGGCGCCTTCCTGTCCTCGACCCACACCCTGCCCCGCGACCTGTCCCTGCCGCCCTCGGGGACCCGGCTGCGGGAGAAGGACGCCCCTGCGGTGACCTTCACCCGCGCCGACGAGAGCACCTACCCCCGGGTCGGGAAGTCCCGTCGGCTCGCCCGCCGGATCGCGGCGCCGTGGTCCCCGTACTGGCTGCCCCGGCGCAACCCCGGCTTCTGCCGGCTCACCGCGGCCGTGCACACCGCCGCCTTCGTCGTCCTCGGCTTCCTGTTCGCGGTGGCGCGGGACCAGCTGCAGCCCGTCGACGCCGTACGGCACGGGAGCGCCGCGGACCTGGGCCTGTTCACCGCGGTGACCGGTGGTGTCGTGGTGGTGCTGTGGGGTCTTTCGCGCCGGACCTGGCGCCCGCGCCCGGCCAGACCCCGGGCCGCCGACGCCGTACTTCTTCAGGCCGTGGTGGCGCTGGGGGCTCTCGCCGTCACCGTCGCGCTGCCGTTCCCCGCGCACTGGCCCGGCTGGGGGGTGCTGCTGGTCTGTCTCGCGGTCGCCGCGGTGCTGGGCGCGGTGGCCGGCTCGCAGGCCTTCGCCCTGTGGGTGCTGTCGGCACGCGGCGGCGCCGTCGCCGACTGGCAGATGTCCGGCCAGGCCGTCGAGGACCACAAGGGCTTCCTGCGTCTGCACATCGCGCCGAACGGCGACCTCACCCTGCACGCCCTGGTGCTCGACGGGATCTGCCGCCGGTGGAACCTGACCGACGCACCGGGCGGCCGGAAACGTGCGGTGCCGGCCGAGCCCCTCACCGTACGGCTGATCGAGGACCCCGTCGTGATCGCCCGGGAGGCGAAACGCCATGGCCGCACGACCCGAACCCAACCCGCGCGGCCACAGCGGCAGCGGCCCCCGGACCGGCTCCGTCCGACGCACGCCCACGCGCCCCACGACTCGCAGTGACCACATCACCGAGGTGCGGCCCCTCACCGCCCGCGACGGCCGGCCGCTGACCGTCGTCCATGTGCAGGGCCGGCATCCGCCGACCCGTGGCCCGGTGCTGGTCGTGCACGGCGCCGGCGTACGGGCCGAACTCTTCCGGCCGCCGCTGCCCAGGACCTTCGTCGACGCCCTCATCGACGTCGGCTGGGACGTGTGGCTGCTCAACTGGCGGGCCTCCATCGACCTGGACCCGATGCCCTGGACCCTCGACCAGGCCGCCGCCCACGACCATCCGGCCGCCGTCGAGCACGTCCTCGCCGCCACCGGCGCGGACCGGCTCAAGGCGGTCGTGCACTGCCAGGGCTCGACGTCGTTCGTGATGGCCGCTGCGGCCGGGCTGCTGCCCCAGGTGGACACCGTGGTCAGCAACGCCGTCTCGCTGCATCCCGTCGTGCCCGCCGTGTCCCGGTTCAAGATCAGCAAGGTGGCACCGGTCGTCGGCCGCGTCGTGCCGCACCTCTCACCGGCCTGGGGCGACCGGCCCGACGGCTTCGCCGCCCGCTGCGTCGCCGGCTTCGTCCGCGCCACCCACCGGGAGTGCCGCAACGGTGTCTGCCGCATGGTCAGCTTCACCTATGGCTCCGGACGGCCGGCCCTGTGGTCCCACGCGAACCTCGACGAGGCCACCCACGACTGGATCCGCGGCGAGTTCGCCGACGTCCCCATGACCTTCTTCGCGCAGATGGACGCCTGTGTGCGGGCCGGTCATCTCGTGGCCACCGGCGAGGTCGAGGGCCTGCCGCCGTCCTTCACCGACCGGACACCGCAGACCGACGCCCGCTTCGCGCTGTTCGCCGGCGAGGACAACCGCTGCTTCCTCGCCGAGAGCCAGCGCCGCACCTTCGACTTCCTGCACCGCCACCGCCCCGGCCGCGACAGCCTGCACATCCTGCCCGGATACGGCCACCTGGACGTCTTCCTGGGCCGCCGCGCGGCGGCGGACACCTATCCGCTGATCCTGGAGGAGCTGGCGCGATGAATCCCGCACTGGGCCTGGCCCGGCTGGTCCTGTCCGCGACACCGTCACCGGTCCCGCGCCGGCAGCGACGACTTGCCGGACGGCACGCTCTCGTCGACGGCATCCCGTTCGTCCTGCCGGTGGATTCCACCGACACGCCCGCGCTGATGGCCGCGTTCCCCGTCGACCGCGCGGCGGCCGCCCGGCTGCTGCCCGGCGGCGAACTGCATCCGCTGGCGATCCCCGGCGGCCGCGGTCTGCTCGTCGTCACCGTCGTCGACTACGCCCGCACCGACATCGGCCGCTACATCGAGTTCTCCGTGGCCATCGCCTGCACCCACGGCTCCCGGCCCGCGCCGCCCCTGCTGCCCGCTCTGCTGCGCGGCAGCTTCGGCACCGGCCAGTACGTCGTGGACCTCCCGGTGAGCAGCGAGATCTCGGTCAAGGGCGGCAAGGGCATCTGGGGCATGCCGAAACACCGGGCCAGCCTCGACTTCCAGGTGAGCGACCGGGCCGTCTCGAGCCAGTACGAGGACGACGGCCGGCTGGGCATGCTCATCGAGGTCGAGCGCCCGCCCGAGACGCGGCTGCCGCTGCGGGTGGCCGCGGTCAACTACTGCGCTTTCCGGGGCATGCTGATGAAATCGTCCATCTACTTCGAAGGCGCCGCCGACATCGCCCTGGGCAGGCGGGCCCGCGCCCGGCTCGTCCTCGGCGACGCCCCCGGAGCCGCCGTACTGCACGGCCTCGGGATCGCCGGACAGCCGCTGTTCACCTGCTTCCTGTCGTCGAGCAGGGGCGTCCTCGACGACCACTTCGCATGCTGGTTCCTCACGAGTGAGGAGCCCGGGCGGACGTTCGGCGAACCACTCCGGAGCGTCGTCGACCTGGGCCTGTCGCAGGAGTGGCCCGCACCACCGCGGATCGACGTGGGAGCCCGGCCGTGAACACCTGGCCGCAAGTGAACGTCGCGGCCAAGGGGATCTGCGGGGTGCCCTCCGCAGCACGGTGACGGCCGCGCCGGGCAGGCCCGTTCACCGCCCCTGAAAGCCGTCCTGCGCCCGCTTGCTCATCCGCTCCCAGAACACCCTCAGCTCGGCCAGGTTCGTACCCCGCTGCCAACCGGCCTCGGGCCGCGGCCGGGACCGGGACCGCGACAGCAGGGTGAACTGCGCCCGGCAGAACGCCTCGGACAACTCCGGGCGGTGGCCGTCCAGCCGCCCCGACGACGGGTAGGGGCACAGCTCGAAGGCGCAGTCGTCGCGGCAGTTGGAACCGGCGTGGGAAGCGGCCGTACGCACCAGGGCGCGGTCCGAGGCGAGCGGGCGGCGGTCCGTGGTCAGGCACGGTGGCAGATCCGGCCGGTCGGTGCGGCGCAGTCGGCGCAGCCGGTCCTTGGGCCAGTCGCCGCGTTCGGCGAGGTTCAGCAGCAGCATGACGTCGGCGAGGAGCTGCTGGGCCCGCGGATGCAGGACGCTCCAGCCGGTGGAAGGCGGAATCCACAGCTGGTGCTTGCGCGTCCGGCCGTCGCCGGCCGGCTGGGAACCGACGTGCGCGGACACCCCGGCCTCGTCGATCCACAGGAACCGCTCCGGACGACGGGTCGCCAGGGCCCACACGCACAGCTCGGCGGCGGCCTCGACGAACGGATGCTGCGGTGTGCCGTCCGGCAGCGCCAGCCACTGACGGACCTGCTTCTCGGGCTGGGACCCGTGCTCGCCGAGGTCGGCGGCCGTCGCTCCTGACTCGGGCAGTTCCCACAGTGTCAGCGCGTGCAGCAGCGTGAGCCGGGTGAACCAGAAACGGGACCGCTTGAGCATGTCCCGGGCCTGCTCACTGAGGTACTCGCGGGCCTGCGGGCGGGCGTGGGGATGGCGGGCCCGGCGGTTGGACGCGTACTTGAAGCCCTGGGCCAGCGCGATCTCCAGGGTGAGATCCAGGCCGGGCCCGCCGCCGTCGGGGGCACCGACCCGTCGTACCCAGCCCTCCAGGATCTCGAACGGGGTGTCGTGGTGGCGGCGCGTGGTGACCGAGCCCACGAGCAGCGGGACCAGCCAGGCGCACAGCGTGTTCTCACGCTCCCGGCGTTCCTCGCCCTCGCGTTCCTCCTCCTCCAGCCTGCGCAGCACCGCGATGCCGTCCTGCGCCAGGACGTCCTCGGGCGGTGGCCGGTCCTTCGCCGGGTCCGGCTCGGCCCGGGGCGCGGCGCCGTCCGTTCCGCCCACGGCGGGCCGACCGGCGAGCCGCTTCTCCAGGTCCTTGAAGGCGCTGTCGCCGCCCGAGCCGATCTCCTGCGCGATGCCGACCCGCACTCCGTACGACGGCTCCAGGCACCCGATGCCGAAGAGCTCTTCGTACGCCGGCCGCAGGCTGCCCCGGCGGTCGACGCCGCGCATGGCATCGCCCAGGCGGGCGACGAGCAGCGCCTTGGCGGCGGCCAGGCTCTGCGGGTCGCGCGCCCGCAGATCCGGCCAGGACTTCCTGAGTTCTTCCGCGATCCACCGCTGACGAGGCTCCGCGTCCACGCTGTCGATCTCCAGGGCGGCGGTGTACAGCTGGAGCGCCTTCGTGTGCAGGGTGCGGGCGAACAGACGCCGCGGATCGGCCGGTCCGGGCCTGACGCCGTCCGGGCAGGTACCGGCGTCCCCGTCGTCGCGCCGGCCGGCCGGCTGGTCGCCCATGCCCGACTGCGCCCGGCAGGCCGCGCGCAGCAGCAGGTCGCGGGCCGCGGACACGGGGCACCAGGCGTGGTCGGCCGTCGTGGACGCCGCGCGCGGGCAGGAGCCCTCGCGTGTACGGGAGTGCAGCACCAGGGCGATCAGCAGCTCGCGTCCCGGGTTCTCCAGCGCCTTCTGGAAGTAGTGGCCCTCGACCGCCAAGGGGTCGTCGGGCATCCCCCGATGGATCAACGCGTTCATGAACCGGGCGCCGAGGTGGGCCTGGATCACGCTGTGCTGGAACCGCACCCGGTCGCCGCCGAGTTCCACCAGGCCCATGCTCATGCCCCAGTGCGCGGCGAGCCGGATGTCGAGCCGGCTGCCCTGCACCCGCTTCGCCAGCTCCGCGACGATCTCGGGGAACCGGGACGCCGCCGGATCGTGCTCGTCGACGACGTCGGCGATGCGGACCTCGGCGGAGTCGTCGGTCAGCCCCACGCAGGCCAGCGCCGAGAGGTACTCCAGCGCCACGCCGCGTTCGTCCTGCCCGAGCGGCAGCCGGGGGCGCAGCCGCCCGGTGACGAGGGCGTTCAGCCAGGTGTCGAGCAGGTGCAGGCGCAGTGCCGCCCGGTCGCCGCCGCGTGTCTCGACGCCCTCCTCGAACCGGCCGGTGAGGGCCCGCTCCAGCAGTCCTTCCTGGTTCAGGTCCCGGGCGACCTGGAGGTAGGTGGGGGCCTCGGCGATCCCGGCCTTCTCCGCGATCCAGTCGATCCGCTGCCGGTCCTCCCAGGCGGTGCCGGAGGAGATGTAGGCGAGAGCCGCCTCCTCGCTGAGCGGCTCCAAGTCGCTCAGCGAGGCGTCCAGGCCGCGCAGCGCGTCGTGCGGGCGCGAGGTGATGATGAGGGGGAGCCGTTCCTCGTTGGCGCGGCGGATCGCCATCCGGATGACGGTGTCGCGCTCCTCCGCCAGGTCGTGCTCCGTCAGGGCGTCCTCGAGGCCGTCCGCCAGGACCACGATGCGGCCCTGCTGGCACAGCCGCCGCCACACCTTCTCCGCCTCGCTGTCGGAGCGGATGTGTCCCTGCACCTCCAGGCTGAAGCGTTCGAACGCCAACCGCCGGAAGTCGAGATCGCTCCCGACGCCGCGCAGCCGCAGCGGGACGGGCACCGCCCTGCGCTGGGCCAGCCGCTGTGTGAGGAGCACGACCAGCGCGGTCTTGCCCGCGCCGATGCCGCCGACGACCACGTTGGCGCGGCGGAACCGGCTGTCCCGCAGGTCCTCCATGAGCACGTCGCACAACTGGTCGCGGCCGACCACGCGGCCGAAGATGCCGCCCGCCGTCTCCACCAGGTCGAGCGGGGCCGCCTGGGCCTTCTTGAGGTAGGCCCGGCTCACCTGCCGGAAGCGGAAGAAGAGGTATGTGAACGAGGCCAGGGCGAGGGTGAGCAGGGGCGTGAGGACGCCGGACAGGAGACCGCAGGCCTGCCCGTGCTTGGCGCACCGTTCCTCCGCCCAGCCGATGGTCCCGGTTGGCCCCCATCGCGGCCCCCCGAGCGCGAACAGCGACATGCTGATCAGGAAGAGCCCGGCGAACGCGCCCAGCACGGTCAGCCCGAGGACCGGGAAGTACCAGCGGCTCTTGCGGACCCGCCAGGTGCGGGCGTGCCCGTAGCCCTGTTCGGTCAGTGGGGAGGACGTCCGGCGGAGGTTCACGGGAGGGAGGTTCCATGCGGAACTCCCGGAGATTCCCTCCCGGCCGCGGTTTTCGTCCCGCGCCGACGGTATTTCACCCGCCCGGACCAGCGGACCACGCCGGTCGGCCGCCCGCCTACGACAACCCGGCCGCCGCCATGAACTTCCCCACCCGCTCCACTTCCTCGGGCGACAGCGGCACCTGCGGCTCCGCCGTCACCGGGCAGTCGATGATCCCCCGCAGATGCAGCGCCGCCTTGAACGCTCCCAGCGCCGACGAGTTGCCGCCCATCCGCGCGGGGTCCCCGGCACCCACCATGCCGAACAGGGCGCACAGCCGCTCCTGTTCGGCCCGGGCCGCGTCCCGGTCGCCGGTGCGGCACAGGCGGTCCAGGCGGACATACCCCTCGGGGTCGACGTTGGCGAGGCCCGGCACCGAGCCGTCCGCGCCCACCGCCATCGCCGCGTCGACGATGACCTCGGAGCCCGTGAGCACGCTGAAGCCGGTGAGGTCGGGGCGGGCGCGGACGCCGGAGACGACCGTGCGGAAGCCGGCCAGGTCGCCGCTGGAGTCCTTCAGGCCGGCCAGGACGCCGTCGCCGGCGAGGTCCAGGACCACGTCCGCGGGCAGCTTGGTGTGGACGGCCGTCGGGATGTCGTAGGCGAGGACGGGCACAGGGCTGCCCGCCGCGACCAGGCGGTAGTGGCGGGCGATCTCGGCCGGGTGGGTGCGGGTGTAGAAGGGGGCGGTGACGACCACCGCCTGGGCGCCCGCCGCCGTGACCTCGCGGACGTGGTCCAGGACCCTCGGTGTCGTCATGTCGATCGCCCCGGCCAGCACCGGGAGCTGACCCGCCACGTGGCCGACGACCGTCTCCACCACCAGCCGCCGCTGCCGGTCCGGGAGGAACGCGGCCTCACCGCTCGACCCCAGCACGAACAGTCCGTGCACCCCGCCCGCCACCAGATGGTCGACGAGCCTGAGCAGGGACGGGACGTCCACCTCACGTTCCGGTGTCAGGGGCGTGCAGACGGGCGGTACGACACCGGTCAGCGGGGCGGGGAAGGTCATCAAGGCTCCTCGGCGTTGCTCTCGCGGACCAGGTCGTCCGTCGACGTGTCCTCCTCCCCCTCCCTCGGATGGTGACACCGGCAGCGGTGTCCGGGCGCCGACGCGGCCGAGAACACCGCGGCCTCCAGCGACAGCACGGTGCCGCGCGGCCCGCGCCGTGAGCGCGTAAGGCTCCGGGGACGCCGACCGTCGTGGTCCAGCCCGTCCGCGCAACGCACCCTCAGATCACGGGAGGCCAGTGCGCCCAGATGGTCGCCGACGAGGCGAAGGACCTCCTCGTCCCCGGCCGTCAGTTGCCTGAGCCGGTCACGGACCGCCACACCCGACGGGCCCAGGGCGACGAACGGCGCCGCCATCTCCCGCACCCCGCCCATCCCGCCACCCCCACCCGCAAACCGAAGATCTTTCCATCGGACCCAACGACCACCACGGGCAAAGGTCACGCATTCGACGGACGAACACCCACACCCGTCCGAGGCACCCGTACGCCCCGACCGAGACACTCACTCAGGCACGCCAGAACACGCTCCTACACAGTCAGCAAAAGGCAGTTCCCAACCCGCTCGCCCTCCAGACCACCGTCGCGGCGGATTCGGTTGCCCGGACTCCGGTACCGGGTTCGAATGGTCCCGTGAGGAGCGACGAGAGCGACGAGCGGTGGAACGAAGGGGACCCGGGAGTCCTGAGGCTGCCCTCCGGGCGGCTGGTGCGGGGGCGAGGGCTGCGGCGCCCGCTCGCCCCGGGCACGCCGCCACCGTCGTACGGCGTCTACTTGCTCGGCAAGCGGCCGCCTGACGTCTCCTGGGAGGCCCACTGGATCCGCTGGCCCGACTTCCGGCTGCCCGCGGATCGCTCGGCGGCCCGTGTGATCCTGACGGAGGCTTGGGAGCGCGCCCCCCGTGAACGGGTGGAGGTCGCCTGCGGCGGCGGCCGGGGCCGGACGGGGACGGCGCTGGCGTGTCTGGCGGTCCTGGACGGCGTACCGGCCGAGGAGGCCGTCGGATACGTCCGCGCACGCTACGACCGGCACGCGGTGGAGACGCCGTGGCAGGCGCGGTATGTACGGCGATTCGGAACGACTTAGAGGTTGTCTCACGTGGCAAGTTTCGCGAGCTTCTTGTAGCAGGTCAGGGCGGCGGCCAGGCCGAGGAAGGCAAGGAAGTGCGAGTCCTTTCGTTGGTATCGGACGGTGAGGCGGCGGTAGCCGAAGAGCCAGGCGGCAGCGTCATGGTGCGTTTCGGTAAGTCGAGCAAGGGGGCACCGCCAAAGCGGCGGACTGTGCTGCTGATCCCGGAGATGGACTGGGTCACCGACACCTTGGACCATTATCTGGCCGAGGTCCGCCCGCAGTTCTCCCCCGGGCGGCACCCCGCTCTGTGGCTCACCGAGAGGGTCGGCCGGCTGTCCCCGCGGTCGATCAACGAGGCATTCGTCGCCGCCCGCCGGGACGCCGACCTCAACGAGGACCTCGACCTGCACTGTCTCCGGCACAGCTGGATCACACACGCGACCGAATTCGGCTATCCGGCCTGGTTCGTACAGGAGAACGTAGGCCATTCCCACGCATCCGCCACGGCGATCTACATGGGAGTCTCGAACGAGTACCGCAACACCATGCTGGAGGCTTCCTTGAAGAACCGACTGGGCGACTACTGGGACGTGACACCGTGATCAAGAAGATGGGCTACCAGTGGCAGCTGCGGCAGCTGATGGCCGAGCGTCAGATGTTCCAGACCTCCGATCTGGTGCCGCTGCTCGCCGAACGCGGCATCACGCTCTCCCGTGAGCAGGTCTACCGGCTGGTGACCCAAGCCCCGCAGCGGATGAGCATGGACACCCTCGTTGCTCTCTGCGACATCCTGGAATGCACCCCTAACGACCTGATCAAGCCCGAGGTGGTCAACGTCCAGGTCCGCAAGACCGCCGACAGTGAGACGGGCCCGGCGCCGAGTGCTCCGCGGCGGACCGTCATCCGTCGTCCCGGGCATTCGTGAACACTTGACGGGTCAAGCCCTCCGAGGCGGCCGCCCGGCACGAACTGCTGAAGTTCGCGGTCGGCTCGTTGCTCTTTTGCAGCGCACCGTCGGACCAGCGCTGACCGTAGAGGCGGCCCAGGCGATCCTGGCGAAGGCCCAGGCCTGGAGCCCACAGATGGCGCGCGAACTCGACGCCCACATAGCCGAGTACCCCGACGCACTGACCGCCCCATCCCCGCACTGCCCGGGGTCCCTGCCCCGGCTACTGCACACGCTGGAGGCCGCTGGCCACGGCGATGCCGTCACCCAACTCGCCTGCGCGATCTGCGGCCGAGCCGGCCGCAAGCTCCCGCGCCCCACGCCGCAAGGCAGGGCATGTGACTGGTGCGTCAGCCGGACCGCGCTCCGACCGTGCTCACGCTGCGGGAAAAACGGCCACATCGTCACCCGCTGCGAAGAGGAAGGGGCAATCTGCCGCTCCTGCTACCAGAACGAACGCCGCTTCACCGGCCCGTGCGCCGACTGCGGCCGACACGGCACCTACCGCCTTCGAAACCGGAAGGAGTCGCTGGTCGCCCTTTGTCGCCACTGCGCCGGCTACCCAGACCGTGAGTGCGTCCGCTGCGGCACCGTACGCCCGGTCCAGGCCAACTCCCCCGACGGACCGCTCTGCTCCCGCTGCTACACCTCTCCCGCCAAGCTCTGCGGCAAATGCGGCCAGCTGACGCAGCTCGCCAAGCGGGGAAAGAACGGCGAACCCGGCGTCTGCCACCGCTGTTACATCTTCGAAGGGGTATGCACCGTCTGCGGACGCTTCCGCGATGGCGCCCACAGCAAGAGAGCCGGCGGAGCCTTTCTCTGCGACCCCTGCCGTCCCCGGCCACCGCGTCGATGCGTCGACTGCGGACGCGACAAGAAGGCCACAGTCACCACCTGGCCGATCGGCCCCCTCTGCTCTCCCTGCTACTCCAGGCGCCGACGCAACCCAGCGCCCTGCTCCCTCTGCGGTGTCACCCGCGTACTGGTCGGCCGCAACGACGACGGCGGCGGAACCTGCGGCCCATGCTGCGGCACCGACATCGACTTCTCCTGCCGCCGATGCGGCACCCCGGGCGACACCCTCAGCGATGGATGCTGCGTGCACTGTGTGGTCAGCGACCGCGTCCGCAACCTCCTCGCCGGTGAGGACGGACAGGTCGCCCCCGCGCTCGCTCCGCTTGCCGAAGCCCTCGGCACGGCCCCTCGCCCCAGGTCCGTTCTGGCATGGCTCCGCCGCAGCCCGAGCGCTCGCCTCCTGGCCACGCTGTCCGCCGGCCACGCGGAGATCACCCACGGACTCCTCGATGACCTGCCCCAGGACGCGGCCACGCGCCACGTCCGCGACCTGCTGGTACACACCCAGGTACTTCCCAAGCGACAGGAGTACCTCAACCAGCTGGAACTGTGGTTCCGCAGGACCGCCAAGGACCTGCCAGCCGCACACATAGAGATAATTCGACCCTTCGCCGAGTGGTTCGTCATCCGTGACGCCCGCCGACGCGCAGACCGCGGACGCTACTCGCTCAACGCCGCCACCGCCGACCGCAGCGAGATCCGCGCTGCGATCGAGTTCATGCAGTGGCTCGACAGCCAACAGATCGAGCTCACCCGCCTCACGCAGCCCCACCTCGACATCTGGCTCACGCAGGCCAAGACCTCCCAACGACGCGCGAACGCCGCCCTCATCAGGTGGACGAACAAGCGCGGCCTGACCCAGAACCTCGAGTGTCCCGGGCGTCCGATGACCATGCCTGTGCTCTTCCTTGACGACGACGAGCACCAGGACCAGCTCCGTCGATGCCTGACAGATGCCTCACTGCCCCTGGAACTTCGGATCGTTGGCGCCTTGATCCGGCTCTACGGCCTGCCCCTCATCCGCATCGTCCACCTGACGACCGACGGCTTCCACCAGGACGAACGCGGGTCCTACTTCACCTTCGACAAGAACCCCGTACTCCTGCCACCGACGCTGGCGCGTCTCATCGAACAACAGATCACCACAGGCCGGTCGCGCGCCGCCCTGGGACCGCTTGCCACCAGCGAGCATCCCGAACTCCTACTCCCCGGCCTTCCCCCAAGCCGCCCTCGCAGCCCAGAGGCGCTGTCGGGACAACTCATGAAGCACGGCCTGCCCACTATCGCTGCCCGCAACACAGCCTTGTTCGGCATAGCCGGGGAACTGCCGCCGATCATCATCAGCGACCTCTTCGGCGTCCATAGGAACACCGCGACCCAGTGGGCGGCGCTCGCCCAGGACAGCTGGGCCGGCTACCTCGCGGCTCTCAAAGCCACTGAGTAGGCCGTGCTCGCCGGGCGCGGTCAGCCCTTGACGATGGTCCTCTCGACGTCGGGAAGCCCCTTGTCCCACCAGTGTCCGTAGCGCCGATAGACAGCTGGATCGCGGCCAGCGAGCAGCGCTGACAGTTTTTCCGCCTCCTCGGTCAGACCTTGCCACGCAATCTTGCCGAGCCTGCGGAAGGCGGTCAGTTCCACTCCGCCGTCGGCTGCGCGCCATACTCCGACGACCTGCCCGTCGACGAGCAGGCAGGGCAGCACGTCGCCGTTACGCCGGACGACCAGGGGCCGGTACTCCGGGGGCATGATCCGCCCGGGGACGGCGTGAGCCAGCAGCGTGCTGTCCCACATCGGCAGCAACCTCGGCGGCGCCGGGGCGTCATCGGTGGGCACGGTAGCGTCGGCCAAGTCGAACAGGGCGGCGCGGCTGGGGCCTGGCACCCGTACTACCTGGTCGCCGAGTTCATGCAGCGCTTTGGTTATCGCGGTGCGAGTCAGCAGGGTGAACCGGGCGAAGTCCTGGGCCGACGCGGGCCCGAACGCGCGCAGGTAGGCGAGCAGCAGGCGCTGTACCCCAGCGTCGGCTTCCTGCGGGGCGGCCGCAGGGGCCGCCGGGGAGGCGCGGTAGGCGTTCGGCTGTGTGAACGACCACGGGCCGCCGGTCGGTGCATGATGCACTGGCGCGAACGTACGTAGCGCCCACCACACGCGGTGTGCGTGCTCGCCGTGCTTCCCTGTGACCTCGGCTTCCACCTGGGCGCCGGTGCGGGGCCGCTTCAGGAACCCGGCGAGCTCTGGGAGCAGCGCGTCGGCGTCGGTGGGGGTCAGCCCTGTTGCGGTGAAACGGCGGTCGTACAGCCGTGACGCCCGCAGAGTGCTCAGCATGGCAGCGCGGTAGGGCTCGTAGTCCTCGGCATGGACGACGTGCAGCGTGATCCGCATGAGGGTTGCCTTCACGATCCGGCCGTGCGCGAATGCTGCGTCGAGATCCTCGGGCACGAAGTCCTGCACCCGGTTCCATAGCGCCAGGTACGGCGACGCTGGTGTCTGCGCCTGCAGAGCGCAGACCCGGCGAACCGCCTCTGCCACATCGAGGCGCTGGCGTTCGAGCAAGAGCTGACGGTCCAACATGGCCAGGGCGAGCTGTCGCGTGGTAAGGCTCATGACCGGATCATGCCACCTTCGGCTCTGGCAGGAATCAATCGCCGTTGCAGGACTATCAGTTGAAGGCACCTGCTTGTCGGTTTGAACGTTCGCCACCTTGAGGGCGAGTCGGTCACGCAGCTACGAACCTCGGCGCTCGATGATCTGACCGCGTTCGAAGCGGGCGCCGGCAACCGCAGCGAGCAATACCTGATTGTGCAGGAGCCGGATTAGCGCCGGGTTGGAACACTGCCCCTTCACCAGTACGACTGGCAGAGCCGAGGCCTGGCCCTGGCCGCCGCCCTGACCTGCTACAAGAAGCTCGCGAAACTTCCCACGTGAGACAACCTCTTAGCCCCGGGTGTCCAGTGAATTGGGTTCTTTTGAAGGTCGCGTCGAGCGCTCACACGTAGCTCGCTTTGGCTGGATTCGTACGGCTACTCTCAGTCAAGTTTGTTGCCTAGTTGCCGGTGGGTTCCAGCGGGGCATGGTCAGCGTGGTCCCGGACGAGCCCGGAACCATGTCCCTGGCAAGCTCAACGGCTGCGAATTCGCAATTAAACGGACTCGTTCGCTATCCGGGCTTGATCAAGGTCGTTCAGTGGGGCTACTGTCACGCTTCGCAATCGGGGGCGATTCTGCGTGCCTCCGTGCCACCATTACCAAGGGGGAAATGTCCATGATTAGCCTTGCGTCGCGCCTAACTGGTTCGAAGGTTTCAAGGGAGATGTCGTTGCCGTCCTGGCGGCTACGATCATCGGCCTGATAGCTCCGATATCGAGCGCTTCCGCCGAACGACACTTACGAGTGCACCTTCAAGATCAACGGTACCCGTGTGTCCACTGGCTAGCTAGCACGACGGAGGGCCCGCCAGCACGACGGGCCCGTCCTGCATTTCGGGGAAGAATGCTAATGACGACATATCCTGTCGCTCGATTGACGGCCCTCGCTCAGGGGTACGGCGGCCGACACATCATCGAGAATCTCGACCTGTCCATTCAGCCAGGTGTCACGGGCCTGCTGGGCCCCAACGGCGCGGGCAAGACCACGCTCTTCCGTACCCTCGCCACCATCGCGCCGCCGCGGAGCGGGACGCTGGAGCTGTTCGGCCAGCCCGTCGCCAACGAACGGCAAGCGCGGCGAGTCCGCCGTCGCATCGGCTACCTCCCGCAGGACTTCGGCTACTACCCGGCCTTCTCCATAACGGACTTCGTCCGCTACTGCGCCTGGCTGCGCGAGGTCCCCTCCAGGAAGGCCGACTCCGCGACCAGGGAGGCACTGGCGGCCGTCGGCCTGGCCGAGCGGGCAAAGGACCGCATGAAGTCACTGTCCGGCGGCATGCTCCGCCGAGCCGGTATCGCCTCGGCCATCGTCGGCTCGCCCTCCCTGCTCCTGCTGGATGAGCCGACCGTCGGTCTCGACCCCGCGCAGCGCCTCGACTTCCGCGAGCTCATCCGATCTCTCGCCCGCACGGGGACGGCCGTCGTCCTCAGCACGCACCTGGTCGAGGACATCGGCGCCACGTGCGACACCGTCCTCGTACTGAGCGATGGCCAGGTGCGCCACAGCGGCACACCTCAGCGGCTGGCTGAGCTGGCCAGGCCCACAGCGCCAGGCGACAGCCCTCTGGAACGCGGCTACATGACGGTACTCGACAACCGTTGGCCCAACGAGGAAGCCGCATGCTGAACGCGTACCGCGTCGAACTGCGCCGCTCGCCCCTCTTGACGGCGTTCCCCGTGATGATCGCCTTGGATCTGCTGGTGCTCTTCGGCCGGTCCCGATACTGGATCGGCGTGTGGCCCGAAGCAAGCGTGGCGGCCCAGGTCGTGACGCTCTTCCTAGGGCCTGTGCTCGCTGGCGTCTCGGCCTGGCAGGCGGGCCGTTCCTCCCGTGCAGGAATGCCCGAGACCGTACTCGCGGCCGCCCGACCGATCTGGCGGATCGAGGCCGCACGGCTGGCCGCGACTCTCACGCTCGGATTCCTCGCCTACATGATCGGATGCCTGACCGCCGCGGTCGTCTCATTCGGCGAGGCAGGCCCGGGCTTCCTGTGGCCCTCGTACCTCCTGCTCGGCGCCTCCACCCTGATCATCTTCGCGTCCGTGGGCCATCTGGCCGGCCGCTGGTGGCCCTCCGCCGCCTTCACCCCGGTCGTCTGCGCGCTGGGCTGCTTCATCAGCATGCTGGCCTTGCCCTTCAAGTTCAACGTCCTCGCGGGACCGCCGGACCAGCACCTGCGCCCCTTTTCAGTCGCCATGCGGCTGCTGTTCGCACTCGCCCTCGCGGTGCTGGCGGTGACAGCACCACTCCGGCGCAGGAGCGCTGAGCGCCAGATGCCGCGCCAAAGAACCCCCCTGCACATGCGTGGTGTCGCCATCGGTTCGGCAGTGGTCTCTCTCATCGCACTGGCGGAGGTGTCGGCCGCCGGCGAACTGCGCGTCGAGCGCCCGGCATCGGCGACGGCGCCGCTGTGCGAGCGGGCCGATAAGGGCGCGCCACAGGTGTGTGTGTGGCCCGAGCACCGCAAGTACCTGCCCCAACTGACTCGTATGGCCCAGCGCTTGGACCAACCCGCCCAGCCCTGGTTGAAGTCAGCCGACACCTTCTACGAGTTCGGACTGCGGCGGACCGAGCGGGGCGACCGCGGATTCGACATCGTCGAAGGACACGTCCGCACCGCGGCGATCGCCATGGCCGACCAGGTGTTCACCAAGTCGCTGGGCCTCTGCATACCTCCCCTCAAGGAGAGCCGGGCCTGGCAGGCCATGGACAACATCCACCTCTGGCTCGAGTACCGCTCTACGGGCCAAGACCCGGCTGTCGCCGACGAGGGACTTCACATGGAAGGTGTCTCCGCTGCCCAGCGCGAGGCGACCAAGGCCGTACGGATGCCTGCGGCCGAGCAGCAGAAATGGCTCGCTCAGGAACGCAGTCACATTCTTCGAGACCCTTCCTGGTGCAAGCCTGATGACCGATTCTGACCTGCTCAGCTACGCAAGGGCCCACCGGGGCTTAGCCGTCCTGGCGCAAACGGCCGCTGTCGCCCTCCTCTCGGCCTTCTTCGGCGGCACCCATATCGCACTGCCTTCCATCGGTAGCGGAGGAGTCACCACGGGTGTGCCCTATCGGCACGAACTCCCGCTTCTGTCGGCCGTCTTCCTCACCGCGGCTCTCGACGGTGCCATGTCGGCACACGACGAGATGGGTGCATCCGCGATGCACCGGTTCCGCCTTATGTACTGCACTGGTCTGACGCTGACGGCTTGCGCCTTCTCCTTCAGTACTGAGGCGCTCGCCGTCAACTCGGAAGCCGGGGTCGTCTTCGTTCGCTCCCTCCTGATCTGGCTCGGTCTGGCTTTGCTGTCAGTGAGGATGCTCGGCCACCAACTCGGCTGGATCATCCCCCTGGCTTCGGCTTTTCTCCTGATCTGGTATCCCCACAATCGGTGGGACTGGACGTCTAATTCGGCCACTGACACTTTCACCTGGGCTGTAGCCGCGATCGCACTGTCCGTCGGAGTGGCCGCGATCTCGGCCACTCCATGGCGGAGGAAAGCCTTGCTCCGAAGGTGAAATTCGCCAGCCAGCCGCGGTCGGCGAGCTTGGTCATCTTCGCCCGCGAAGGTTCCGGCTTGCCGCGCACCGAGGCGTCCAGCCCCAGCCGCTCGCCGACCGCCCTGACCTGCACCGGGCCGTCGGTCTCCCGCACGATCGTCAGGATCTTGCGGTAGTCGCCGGGCAGCGCACCCTCGTCGGCCGCATCGCTGCGGTGCGGGACGAGCCGGACCTGCCCGATGATCTACGCCATGGTCATCGGCCGCCGACCGGCACGAGTACCCAACTCGCGAACTACACCAGACCCGTGACCTGCAACTTCACGATGCACATCGCCCACTGACACAGATCGTCAACTGATTGATTCTCACGGCACTGGTCGCTGTCCCGGACCTGCGTAAGGGTTCCAAGAAGGCGGCAGTGCGGCGTTCGCGCACTCGATCCGCTGCCGCGCCGGGTGTTCCGGCGTGTTCACGAGAGAAGGAAGCACACCCTATGCGCGCCCTTGTGGTCGCTCACGGCGAGGCCGGACCCATCCGGTTCGCCGATGTCGATGAGCCCGTACCGTCCACCGGTGAGGCGTTGGTGGAGATACGGCACATCGGTCTCAACTTCGGAGAGCTGAATTACGTGCACCAGTGGCCGGCCGGCGCTGTGCATGGCCACGACGCGGCCGGTGTCGTGGTGCGCGCCGCATCCGACGGCTCGGGGCCGCCCGAAGGGACGCGCGTCGCAGTGGGAATGGCTGCCCACGCGTGGGCGGAGCGGGTGGCGGTCAGCCCCGCCTCGCTCGGCACCGTCCCCGAGGGCGTGGACCTGGCCGACGCCGCCGCGCTGGGGATCGCCGGAGTCACCGCGTTCCGGGTGCTGCGCAAGCGTTCCCTGCTGGCGCGCAACGTCCTGGTCACCGGCGCCAGCGGGGGAGTGGGGCACTTCGCCGTCCAGCTGGCGGCGCTGGCGGGCGCCCGGGTGACGGCACTCGTCGGTTCGCCGGAGCGGGCCGCCGGACTTCGCGAACTCGGCGCCGACGAGGTCCTGACCGACCTGGCCGAGACCGAGGACCGGTTCGACCTCGTCCTGGACACGGTCGGCGGGCCGCTGGTGGCCCAGGCGTGGAGTTCCCTTGCCGACGGCGGCACCATCCACCTGGTCGGTTACTCCTCGGGGCAGGAAACCACGTTCCCCGCAGGGACCTTGTTCGGCTTCGGCGAACCCCGCAGCATCGCCACCTACGGCGACATGAGCCCGACCAGCGGGGAGCTGACGGATCTGCTGGGCCTCATGGCCGCCGGGAGGCTCTCGGCACCGGTCGGACTGCGAGGCGACTGGCAGGACGTGGACGACGCCGTCCGGGCGCTGTTCGCGCGGAAGGTGCACGGAAAGGTCGTTCTCGACGTGGCCTGAAGCTGTGAACGAGGCACATTCGCCGTCGTCCGCCGGTGGGCGGTTCGTGGCGGTCGATGAGAGCCGATGAGAATGGACCCATGGACGTGCTGGCGGAGGTCTTGCGTGTGTCGGGTGCGCGTGGGGCGCTCGGGGTCGTGCTCAAGGCCGGAGGAACCTGGGGCCAGTGGCTGGACTCCTATCCAGGAGCGGCACTGCACGTGGTGTCCCGCGGCACGATGTGGCTCCATGTCACAGGCGAGAAACCCCTGGAGGTACAGGCCGGAGGTGCCGTCCTGTTGTCGCCGGGCACCGCACACGGCATAGCCGGCGGCTCCCGCGTGACGATGGGTACCTGCGACCGGCAGGCGGCGATTCAGGCCATTGCCGAGGGAAGCGCCCTCCAACTGGGTTCGGCACCGGCGCAGACGGAAGTGATCACCCTGCACTATGAGCAGGACCCGGAGGTGAGCACACCGGTGCTCACCTCCCTCGCCCGGCCGATGCATGTCGCGGCCTGGGAGAACGCACAGCTCAGAAGGACCGTCGAACTTCTCACGGCCGAGCTGGCACAGCCTCAGATCGGCGCCACCGCCGCCGTCAACAGCATCGTCGACCTTCTGCTCGTCCAGTTCGTACGCGCCTGGCTGGCCCGCCACCCGGAGGAGCAGTCCGGCTCATGGCTGGGCGCGATGCGTGATCCGGTCGTGCGCGACGCCCTGGCATGTGTCCACGCCCGACCGGAACACCCCTGGACCACGGAGACCCTGGCCGCCGCGGTGAGCGTCTCCCGAGCGACGCTGTCCAGGCATTTCCGGTCTGCCCTCGGACAGACGCCGGGCGCGTACGTGGAGCAGTGGCGCATGGACCTGGCGTCAGTGCGGCTCCGCGACACCGATGAGCCGGTCGAGTCGATATCCGGTGCGGTCGGATACGGCTCTCCCCACGCCTTCAGCCGTGCCTTCCGGCGTGCCCGAGGCATGGCCCCAGGCACGTACCGTTCTCGACTTCGCAAGTGATCGCGGGTTCCTGACCGCGCCGACCGCCGCGCCGACGGCGCTGCTCACGGTCGCCGACGTGGCCGCCGCCCTGCCCGTGATCAGCCCCGGACGACCGAAACGGCCCGCCAGAGAATCCGACGGACCGTCACGGAACACCGAAGTCAATCCGTTTCCGCGGAACCCCGGTGTCCGAAAACAGGCAGCCAAAAAAAGTCAATTCCCGTGCCGATCAAGCGTTGTTACCATCAGGCGGCTCACGCGGCGGGGAACGCACGCGCCGCATCATCCGTGTCCGACCAACACAGGAGATTCGTCATGCGTCTGCGCCGCAAGTTCGCCGCCCTCGGCCTCACCGCCGCCGCCACCGCGGGCCTTGTGCTCGGTACGGCCCCGCAGTCCCAGGCCTCCGCGGCACTCACCTGTCCCGACTCCGAGACCTACTGCATGGTCTTCTACTACAACAGCGGTACGGCGGGTTCGAGAACCGTGTTCGTGGGATTCGACCACTACAGCCTGAACGGTTACACGTTCCTCGGTTCCGGAGCCGGAAAGGGCCAGGCCGTCAAGAACAACGCCGCCTCCGCGGCCAACCTGGCGCCGTACAACCTGGTCATCTACTACAACAGCAACCTCGCCGGCGCCTGCGACGCCATCCCGGCCTTCAAGAGCACCGACAACGGTCCCGGCGGACGCCTCCAGAAGACGTACAACAACAACGCGTCCTTCGGGTACGGCCGTTACGACGGCGACTGCTACAAGTTCTGATCCCCGTGCGACGCCTGGCACCCGTCTGCCTGGCCCTGGCCGCCGCCCTGCTCGGCTGCTCCTCCGGGAGCGGTCCGGGTGAGGGCGGCGGCCCGGCCGCGACGGCCAAGTCCCCGACCACCTCCGGAAGTTCGACGGGCGAACGGCAGATCGCGTACGCCAACCGCCTGCCCATGGCCTGGTACAGCTACTCGGTCGACGAGGACACCGTGATCGAGTCGGCCCAGCACGTCCTGACGCGACGCTGCCTGAAGACGTACGGCATCGAGTACGAGCCGCCGCCGCAACCCCTGGACGCACCCAGGTCCGCCGACCGCCGCTACGGACTGTCGAGCGCGACCGAGGCGGCGCTCTACGGCTACCACCCCAACCGCGACATCGCCCAGTTGCCTGACGGACCCGACCTTCCGAAGGACGCCCTCACGGTGTTCTACGGAAAGCGGGGCGCACCGCAGGCGGGCGGCGGCGAAAAGCTCACGTACAAGGGGAAGGCGATACCGGACGACGGCTGCTTCGGCCAGTCGGTCGCCAAGCTGTCCGAGGAGTACGACGATCCGGCCGGCGCGGCGATAGCGAGCCGTATCGCCAACGGGAGCTACGAGAAGTCCGTGTCCGACCCGGCGGTGAAGGAAGCATTCCGGAAATGGTCCGCCTGTATGCGGAGTTCCGGATTTCGGTATTCCTCTCCGATGGAACCGCTGAACACTCCCGCGTTCCAGGGCAACGACATCTCCGCGAAGGAGAAGCAGACCGCGACGGCGGACGTGCGCTGCAAGAAGGAGACCCGACTCCTCGACATCTGGTTCAAGGCGGAGACCGGCCTTCAGAAAGCGGAGATCGAGAAGAACACCGTGGCCCTGGAGAGACTCCGTGCGGCCCATCGGGAGAAGACGGAGGCGGCCCGCCGTATCGTCGCGGAAGGGTGAGCGGCCTGGGCGACCGAGGGGAGCCACGAGTCAGCCCTGGGCCGGTCGTGGGTCATTCCTGGGTCGCGGTGCCGTAGATCCGCCAGCTGCCGTTCGCAGGGGCTTTACCTCAGGTGTCGGACGAACTCCGCCCAGGCGCCCGCGCCGACCAGCAGCACCGGCCCACCGGACACCTTGCTGTCCCGGACCGGGACGACACCGGGGACTCCGTCGGCGACCTCGACGCAGTTGCCTCCGTCGCCGTTGCTGTAGGTGCTCTTGCGCCAGCGGGCGGATCCAGGGAAGTCGTACGCGACCTCGACGCAGCTGCCGCCCTCGCCGTTGCTGTAACTGCTTTTGTACCAAATGGCGTTGCTCAGGTCGTACTCGTGCATCGTCTGAAGTCCTCAGCTGCCGATTCGATCAGGGCGAGGGACGCCGACGGCGACAGTGCGGCGACCCTGAGCAGATCGTATGCGCGCTGTGCCCGTTTCACTACGGCCGGGCTGTCGACCAACGTGCCCGAAAACGACGTCTCTGTATACGCGACCGGTGGGGCGTCGTCGAACTCCATGAGCTGGAGCATTCCGCCCATGGAGGGGTGCGCCCCGGCCGCATCCGGGATCGCTGTCACCACCGCTGTTCGCTCGCGCATCAGTCGCGCGATGTGCTCCAACTGCTCGGCCATGGCCTTCGGTCCGCCCACCGGCACACGCAGCACGTTTTCGTGCAGGATCACCCAATACTCGGGCCTTGTAGCGTCTCTGAGGATGTGTGCCCGCTCCAGGCGACCCGTGACCTTCTCCTCGACGTAGTCGTCCGTGACGAACGGGTTGGCTGCGATGGTGACCGCTCGTGCGTACTCGGCCGTCTGCAACAGTCCCGGCACCACAGTCGGCGCGAACTCGCAGATCTTCGTCGCCAGCCGCTCCAGCTCCACAACCCCCGCGAAGTAATCCGCGTACCGCCGGTCGTCAATCAGCTTCCGGCACAGCCGCTCGAAAAAACCGTCGGTTTGTAGTACCTCGTCAATCCGCTGCGCCACATCCAATTGCGGTTTCCGAATGGCCTGTTCGAACTGACCGATGTACCCACCGGACACGAAAACCCTCAGCCCCAGCTCCACTTGGGTGATCCCCGCGTCCTCCCGTCTGCGCTTGAGCTCTGCTCCGAAGAACTCCCAGACCGCCTGCCGTGAACCGTTGGCCACAGCCAACCTCCCCGTACTGACTCGCACTTGTAGTGCACAGACTCCTGCTGAGTGTAGAGGGAGAGGGGCATTGTGGAGAGGGGAGGAGTGAAACCCGAAAAGGAAGGGGAGCACGGTGGGTGCACAACACTCGGCGCGCGGCGTCGAAGAAGCGGAGGACACGGTGAATGAATTGCGCGCGGCGCTTCTTGTCGCGGGAATTACACTCCCGTCACTGGGGCTCGATCCGGGGAGTCTGGCGCGGGAGACGCCCTGCCCGCTCGTCGAACTGGGGCGGTGTTCCGTGGAGACCGCGCGACGGCTGGCGGAGGCCCTTCGATGAAGGCGATGAAGCCGCCCAGGGGGTCGTATGTCGTGGACACCCGGACGGAACGGGTGGGGATCGTGATGGGGCACGAGGGGCCGTACGTGCAATTGAGACCGCTCGGCGGCGGCAGGGAGTGGGACGCCGATCCGGGCGCCGTGCGCCGGGCCACCCCGGCCGAGCGGCTGAGCGCGGCGACGGCGTACGCCAACGCCCGCAGCCGCGGCGAGGTCCCTTGAAGGGGGCCGGGCCTTCCGGGAAGCGCCTCCTGAAGCACGGCACGGACAGTTGCCGTCGTAGGCGAGAATGGGCCCATGAGTCTGTTCCGCGACGACGGCATCGTGCTGCGCACCCAGAAGCTGGGTGAGGCGGACCGGATCATCACGCTGCTCACGCGGGGTCACGGGCGGGTACGGGCCGTGGCCCGCGGGGTACGGCGGACGAAGTCGAAGTTCGGGGCCCGGCTGGAGCCCTTCTCCCACGTCGACGTGCAGTTCTTCGCGCGGGGGAGCGAGCTGATCGGGCGCGGGCTGCCGCTGTGTACGCAGAGCGAGACCATCGCGCCGTACGGCGGCGGCATCGTCGCGGACTACGCCCGCTACACGGCCGGGACGGCCATGCTGGAGACCGCCGAGCGGTTCACCGACCACGAGGGCGAGCCGGCGGTGCAGCAGTATCTGCTGCTGGTCGGGGCGCTGCGGACGCTGGCCCGTGGTGAGCACGCCCCGCATCTCGTTCTCGACGCCTTCCTCCTGCGGTCCCTCGCCGTCAACGGGTACGCGCCCAGCTTCGGAGACTGCGCGAAGTGCGGGATGCCCGGGCCGAACCGGTTCTTCTCCGTGGCGTCCGGAGGATCGGTCTGCGTCGACTGCCGGGTGCCCGGGAGCGTCGTACCGTCGCCGGAGGCCCTGGAACTCCTCGGAGCGCTGCTTACGGGAGACTGGGAGACCGCGGACGCCTGCGAGGCGCGGCATGTGCGGGAGGGGAGCGGGTTGGTGTCCGCTTACCTGCACTGGCACCTGGAGCGCGGACTGCGCTCGCTCAGGTACGTGGAGAAGTCTTGAGGCCCGCTGATAACAAGCACCACTGAGCACGAGCACCACTGAGCACGAGCACCACTGAGCACGACCACCACTGAGCACGAGCACCACTGAGCACAAGCACCACAGAGGAGACGAGAAGCACATGGCCGCACGCGGGATTCTGGGGCGCCAGCGCCGCGAGTACAGGACGCCGGAGCCGCACCCGTCCGGAGCCCGCCCGCCGAAGCTGGGGGAGCTGGTCCCGAACCATGTGGCCATCGTCATGGACGGGAACGGGCGCTGGGCGAAGGAGCGCGGGCTGCCGCGTACGGAGGGGCACAAGGTCGGCGCCGAGCGGGTGCTGGACGTGCTGCAGGGCGGGATCGAGATGGGTGTCGGGGCGATCTCGCTGTACGCCTTCTCCACCGAGAACTGGAAGCGGTCGCCGGACGAGGTGCGCTTCCTGATGAACTTCAACCGGGACTTCATCCGCAAGACCCGGGACCAGCTCGACGAGCTCGGGATCCGGGTGCGCTGGGTGGGGCGGATGCCCCGGTTGTGGAAGTCCGTCGCCAAGGAGCTCCAGGTCGCGCAGGAGCAGACCAAGGACAACGACAAGCTGACGCTGTACTTCTGCATGAACTACGGCGGCCGGGCCGAGCTCGCGGACGCGATGCAGGCGATCGCGCAGGACGTGCAGGCGGGGCGGCTCGACCCGTCGAAGGTCACCGAGAAGACGATCCAGAAGTACCTGTACTACCCGGACATGCCGGACGTCGACCTGTTCCTGCGCCCCAGCGGGGAGCAGCGCACGTCCAACTACCTGCTCTGGCAGAGCGCGTACGCCGAGATGGTCTTCCAGAACGTGCTGTGGCCGGACTTCGACCGGCGTGACCTGTGGCGGGCGTGCCTGGAGTTCGCGTCCAGGGACCGGCGGTTCGGCGGGGCGATCCCGAACGAGGAGCTGCTGGCGATGGAGGGCAAGCAGGAGTGACGCAGGTCCGGGGGCTCAGACCCCGGATTCACGGGCTCAGCCCGGATTCACGGGCTGGCCGGTTTCACGGGCCGGCCGGATTCCACGAACTCAGCCCGCATTCCACGGCTCACTTGGCCGCGCAGTCCTCGCACGTTCCGAAGATCTCCACCGTGTGCGCCACGTTCACGAAGCCGTGCTCCGCCGCGATGGCCTCCGCCCACTTCTCCACCGCCGGGCCCTCGACCTCGACGGCCTTGCCGCAGACGCGGCAGACGAGGTGGTGGTGGTGTTCGCCGGTGGAGCAGCGGCGGTAGACGGACTCGCCGTCGGAGGTGCGCAGGACGTCGACCTCACCGGCGTCGGCGAGGGACTGGAGTGTGCGGTAGACCGTGGTCAGCCCGACGGAGTCGCCCTTGTGCTTGAGCATGTCGTGCAGTTCCTGCGCGCTGCGGAACTCGTCGACCTCGTCGAGCGCCGCAGCCACGGCGGCCCGCTGCCGGGTCGCACGGCCCTTCACGGACGGTCCTGCGGTGGTCACCGGTTGCCTCCTCGCGTCTGCCCTGCCAGGCCATTGTGCCAGCCCGGCCCGTCAGCGCCCCTGACACGGGATGTCCCCGGTCAGACGCCGACCTTTCCGTCAGGCTCACGGCCTGCCGGAATCATGCACTCCGCGGGGTCCCCGGCGGGCTGGGCGGCGGCCAGCGCCCGCGCGCGGCGCCGGGCCAGCGGGGCGGCGAGCGCGGTCATCGCGAGGAACGCGGCGATGGTCAGCAGCACGATCGTCGCGCCGGGCGGCACGTCCTGGTAGTACGAGGTCACGGTGCCGCCGATGGTCACGGTCACGCCGATGGCGACCGCGACCGCGAACGTCGCGGCGAAGCTGCGGGTCAGCTGCTGGGCCGCCGCCACCGGCACCACCATCAGGGCTGAGACCAGCAGCAGGCCGACGACGCGCATCGCGACGGTCACGGTCACCGCCGCGGTGATCGCCGTCAGCAGGTTCAGCGCCCGTACCGGCAGGCCCGTGACCCGGGCGAACTCCTCGTCCTGACTGACCGCGAACAGTTGGCGGCGCAGACCCAGGGTGACCAGGACCACGAACGCGGCGAGCAGGCAGATCGCGGTGACGTCGGACTCGCTCACCGTCGACAGGGAGCCGAAGAGGTACGAGGTCAGGTTGGCGTTGGAGCCCGTCGGCGCGAGGTTGATGAACATCACACCGCCGGCCATGCCGCCGTAGAAGAGCATCGCGAGGGCGATGTCGCCGCGGGTCCTGCCGTACCAGCGGATCAGCTCCATGAGGACGGCGCCGAGAACGGACACCAGGGTCGCCATCCACACCGGGGAGGCGTTCAGGAGGAAGCCGAGGCCGACGCCGGTCATGGCCACGTGGCCGATGCCGTCGCCCATCAGGGCCTGGCGGCGCTGGACGAGGTAGATGCCGACGGCGGGGGCGGTGATGCCCACCAGGACGGCGGCGAGCAGGGCCCGCTGCATGAAGGCGTAGTTCAGGAGGTCCATCAGCTCAGCAGTCCCGTACGGATCGGTTCGGCGCCCGCCGGAGCGTGCGGGTGGACGTGGTCGTGGCCGGGCAGCGCGTGCTGGCCGAGGGCCTGCGGGGGCGGGCCGTCGTGGGTCACGCAGCCGTCGCGCAGGACGACCGCCCGGTCGATCAGGGGCTCCAGCGGGCCCAGTTCGTGCAGGACGAGCAGGACGGTCGTCCCGGACGCCACCTGGTCCCTCAGTGTCTGCGCCAGGATCTCCTGGCTGGCCAGGTCCACGCCCGCCATCGGCTCGTCCATGATCAGGAGTTCGGGTTCGGCGGCGAGGGCGCGGGCGATCAGCACCCGCTGGTGCTGGCCGCCGGACAGGGCGTTGACGGAGTCTTTGGCGCGGTCGGCCATCCCGACCAGCTCCAGGGCGCGGCGGACGGCCGCGTGGTCGGCCTTGCGCAGCACGCCGAAGCGGGCGCGGGACAGCCGGCCGGAGGAGACGATCTCGGTGACCGTCGCGGGCACGCCGCCCGCGGCCGTGGTGCGCTGCGGTACGTACCCGACGCGCGCCCAGTCGCGGAAGCCGTGCCGCGGGGCACCGAACAGCTTGATCTCGCCCGCGCCGACCGGTACCTGGCCGATGATCGCGCGGATCGCGGTCGACTTGCCGGAGCCGTTGGCGCCGAGCAGCGCGACGACCTCACCGCGGTCCACGGTGAGGTCGATGCCGCGCAGGACGGGCCGCGAGCCCAGCTCGGCACGGACGCCGCGCAGGGAGATGACGGGCTCGCTCACGAGGTCCTCCGTAGGGATCACTTGGCGCCGAGAGCGGTCTGCAGCGCCTTGAGGTTGGACTCCATGACCTGGAAGTAGTCGTCGCCCTCGGACTTGGAGGTGATGCCCTCGATCGGGTCGAGGACGTCGGTCTTGAGGCTCGAGTCCGAGGCGATGGTCTTCGCGGTCTTGTCGCTGACGAGCGTCTCGTAGAACACGGTCGTGACGCCGTCGGCCTTCGCCATCTTCTCAAGGTCCTTGACGCGGTCGGCGCTGGGCTCCGACTCGGGGTCGAGGCCGTTGATGGCCTCCTCGGTGAGGCCGTAGCGCTCGGCGAGGTAGCCGAAGGCGGCGTGCGTGGTGATGAAGACCTTGGTCTTCGTGTTCGCGAGGCCGGCCTTGAACCGGGTGTTCAGGGCATCCAACTTCTTGACCAGGGCGGCGGTGTTCTTCTTGTAGTCGGACGCGTTGTCCGGGTCGGCCTTCTCGAAGGCTTTGCCGACGCCCTCGGCGACCTGGGCGTAGCGCACCGGGTCGAGCCAGATGTGGGGGTCGAGGCCGGCCAGCTCCTCGTCCTTGTGGTCGTCGTGCTCGGCCGCGTGGCCGCCGACCTCGTTGCCGTGCTTCTCCAGCGAGGTGAGGGAGGCGGCGTCGATCTTGGTCTTGACCTCGGACTGGGACACCGCGTCGTCGACGGCGGGCTGGAGGTTCTTGAGGTAGAGCACCGCGTCGGACTCCTGGAGCTGCGCGGTCTGCCGGGCGCTGATCTCCAGGTCGTGCGGCTCCTGACCGGGCTTGGTCAGGCTGGTGACGTTCACATGGTCCCCGCCGATCCGCTGGGCGAGGAACTGCAGGGGGTAGAACGACGCGACGACGTCGAACTTGTCCGTGTTGCCGGCCGCGGCGCTCTCGGTGGAGCAGGCGGAGAGGGTGGCGAGGCCGAGGGCGGTGACGGCGGTCACGGCGGCCGTGGATATGAGGCGACGTCGTACGTTCATGACAGTCATTTTCATCAAACATGGAAACCGTTGTCAACAAGCTCCCGGGTGCGGGTTGGGTAAGGGCCCGGTGAGGAGCCGGGGTGCGCTCGAAGGCCATCCGATTTGATTGAGGGGCAGTCCCCGCCGGTAACCTGAGGCATTCGCTCTGAAGCAACTCGCTTCGTCGCCCGTCGTCGTAATGAAGAGAGCACCGTGGCCGCCGACAAGATCGACACCATCGTCAGCCTGAGCAAGCGCCGTGGCTTCGTATTCCCCAGCAGTGAGATCTACGGCGGCACCAAGGCCGCCTGGGACTACGGGCCGCTCGGTGTCGAGCTCAAGGAGAACCTCAAGCGCCAGTGGTGGCGCTACATGGTGACGTCGCGCGAGGACGTGGTCGGTATCGACTCGTCCGTGATCCTGGCCCCCGAGGTCTGGGTCGCCTCCGGCCACGTCGCCACCTTCTCGGACCCGCTCACCGAGTGCACCTCCTGTCACAAGCGGTTCCGCGCGGACCACCTGGAGGAGGCGTACGAGGCCAAGAAGGGCCACGCTCCGGAGAACGGCCTGGCGGATGTGAACTGCCCCAACTGCGGCAACAAGGGCCAGTTCACCGAGCCCAAGCAGTTCTCGGGTCTGCTGGCCACCCACCTCGGCCCCACCCAGGACACCGGCTCCATCGCCTACCTGCGCCCCGAGACCGCCCAGGGCATCTTCACCAACTTCGCCCAGGTGCAGACCACTTCGCGCCGCAAGCCGCCGTTCGGCATCGCGCAGATGGGCAAGTCCTTCCGCAACGAGATCACGCCCGGCAACTTCATCTTCCGCACCCGCGAGTTCGAGCAGATGGAGATGGAGTTCTTCGTCAAGCCGGGCGAGGACGAGAAGTGGCAGGAGTACTGGATGGAGCAGCGCTGGAACTGGTACACCGGCCTCGGCCTGCGTGAGGAGAACATGCGCTGGTTCGAGCACCCGAAGGAGAAGCTCTCCCACTACTCCAAGCGCACCGCCGACATCGAGTACCGCTTCCAGTTCGGCGGCAGCGAGTGGGGCGAGCTCGAGGGTGTCGCCAACCGCACCGACTACGACCTCGGCGCCCACTCCAAGGCCTCCGGCCAGGACCTCTCCTACTTCGACCAGGAGGCCGGCGAGCGCTGGACGCCGTACGTCATCGAGCCGGCGGCCGGTGTCGGGCGCGCGATGCTCGCCTTCCTGCTCGACGCGTACCTCGAGGACGAGGCGCCCAACGCCAAGGGCAAGCTGGAGAAGCGCACGGTGCTGCGGCTCGACCCGCGGCTGGCGCCGGTGAAGGTCGCGGTGCTGCCGCTGTCCCGCAACCCCGAGCTGTCCCCGAAGGCCAAGGGTCTGGCCCAGGCGCTGCGTCAGAACTGGAACATCGACTTCGACGACGCCGGCGCCATCGGCCGCCGCTACCGCCGCCAGGACGAGATCGGTACGCCGTACTGCGTGACGGTCGACTTCGACACGCTGGACGACAACGCGGTGACCGTCCGCGAGCGGGACTCCATGAAGCAGGAGCGGGTGTCGCTGGACCAGATCGAGGGGTACCTGGCCGCGCGTCTGATCGGCTGCTAGGACCCCCTCCCTCTTCAACGCTCCTCGCGCGCTCATTGGCCCTCGACACGGGTCCCTCTGTGGACCTGTATCGAGGGCCGTCGCGTGACCAGGGTGGACCGCATGAGTATCGCGTTCCTCCTCACCACCCTCATCGTCTGTGTCACTCCCGGCACCGGGGTCGTCTACACCCTCGCCACCGGGCTCTCCCGCGGCCGGCGCGCCGGCGTGACCGCCGCCGTCGGCTGCACGCTCTCGATCGTCCCGCACGTGCTGGCCACGGTCACCGGCCTCGCCGCGCTGCTGCACGCCAGCGAGGTGGCGTTCCAGGTCCTCAAGTACGCCGGGGTCGGCTATTTCCTCTACATGGCGTGGGCCATGGTCCGGGACAAGGGGGCGATGGAAATCGACCGGGACACCGGGCCCGCCACGGCCCGGCAGGTGATCACCCGTGCCGTGCTGATCAACATCCTCAATCCCAAGGTGACGATCTTCTTCTTGGCCTTCCTGCCCCAGTTCGTGAGCCCCGGCGAGCCGCACTCGGTGCTGCGGATGGCGGCGCTCGGCGGGGTCTTCATGCTGGTCACCTTCGTCGTCTTCGTCGGGTACGGGCTGCTCGCGGCCTCGGTGCGCCACCACGTGACCGGACGGCCCCGGGTGATGGCGTGGCTGCGGCGGACTTTCGCGGTGTCCTTCGTGGCACTCGGGGTGAGGCTGGCTTACGGCGGCTGACGACGGCGGACCAGCGACAGAGCAGCGACGGACACATGACAGCTGACAGATATTGAAATCTGTCAGCTGTCATGTCAGGGTGGTGCCATGACGATGCGCACACGCACCCTCGGAAGCACCGGCCCCCAGGTGTCCGCGATCGGTCTCGGCTGCATGGGCATGTCCGCGCTGTACGGCGACGCGGACCGGGCAGAGTCGATCGCCACGATCCACGCCGCCCTGGAGGCGGGCGTGACCCTGCTCGACACCGGCGACTTCTACGGCATGGGCCACAACGAGATGCTGATCGGCGAGGCACTGCGCACCGCGCCCGCCGCCCGCCGCGAACAGGCCCTGACCAGCGTCAAGTTCGGCGCGTTGCGAGACCCGGACGGCGGCTGGTCCGGCTACGACGGCCGCCCGGCCGCCGTGAAGAACTTCGCCGCGTACTCGCTCCAGCGCCTCGGCGTCGACCACATCGACGTCTACCGGATCGCCCGGCTCGACCCCGCCGTACCGATCGAGGAGACGGTCGGCGCGATCGCCGAGCTCATCGAGAAGGGGTACGTCCGTCATGTCGGGCTGAGCGAGGTCGGCGCCGAGACGATCCGCCGGGCCGCCGCCACCGCCCCGGTCTCCGACCTGCAGATCGAGTACTCCCTCATCTCACGCGGTGTCGAGGACGAGATCCTGCCGACCACCCGTGAACTGGGCATCTCCGTCACGGCGTACGGCGTCCTGTCCCGGGGCCTGATCTCCGGGCACTTCACCCGCGACCGGCAGCTCGCCGCCAACGACTTCCGGGCGCACGCGCCGCGCTTCCAGGGCGAGAACCTCCAGCACAACCTGAACCTGGTCGAGGCGCTGCGGAAGATCGCCGAGCAGAAGGGCGTCTCGGTCGCGCAGATCGCGATCGCCTGGGTGCTCTCCCGCGGCGAGGACATCGTGCCGCTGGTCGGCGCCCGCACCCGGGAGCGGCTGGCGGAGTCGCTCGGCGCGCTGGACGTCACGCTGGAGCCGGCCGACCTCGCGGCGATCGAGGACGCGGTGCCGGCGGACGCCGCCGCCGGGGAGCGCTACCCGGCGGCCCTGATGTCGCAGGTCGAGCGGTGATTCCCGCTCCGGGTACCGTCTGACCCATGGCACCGACCACCGAGACACTGACCGCCGAGCGCATCCTCGAGGCCACCGAGGAGGTGCTGCGCCGGTACGGCCCGGCGAAGGCGACCGTGGTGGACGTGGCCCGCTCGCTCGGAGTCAGCCACGGCAGTGTGTACCGGCACTTCCGGACGAAGGCGGTGTTGCGGGAGGCGGTGACCAGGCGGTGGCTGGACCGCACGACCGAGGTGCTGGCCGGGATCGTCGCCGGGGACGGTGACCCGGAGACCCGGCTGCGGGACTGGCTGGCCGCGCTGTTCGCCGCCAAGCGCCGCAAGGCGGGCGGTGATCCGGAGCTGTTCGCCACGTACCGGGTTCTGGCCGGCGAGGCCGGTGAGGCGGTCGGCGAGCACATCGGTGAGCTGATCGGACAGCTGGCCGTGATCATCCGGGCGGGCGTCGACACCGGCGTCTTCACGAGCGCCGACCCGGCGACCACCGCCGCCGCCGTCTTCCACGCGACCGACCGCTTCCACGACCCCTGCCACGCCCGGGAGTGGGAACTGCCGGAGATCCAGGGCGAGTTCGAGGCCGTGGTGCACCTGGTGGTCCGAGGGCTGCGGGCGGCCCAGCAGCCCGCACACGGCGGCCTCGGTGCCGCCGGAACCTAGGGCCCTAAGCCCCCGACGGATCCACCGTCGCCTGATGGGCCTGCGCCAGATGTTCCTCCGCCTTCAGCCAGGGCAGGAACTGCGCTCCCTTGCGCCAGCCGCACGTGTCACAGCTGATCGTGCGCTGTATGCCCGACCGCCGCACCCGCACGACGTGCTCGCGTCCGTGCTGGTCCCAGCGGCTCACCTTGCTCGTGTTGATCTCCAGCATGCTGTGCCTCCAGGGACCCGCGACCTGTGAGTCGGTCGACGCAGCAAGGAGTGTGCAGCAAGACCAACATCAACGGGGGATCCTTCACACCGAGTTGGCCAAGCCGTGCTCTGGCGTCCGGTCCGCGGGAAGGGCGGCTCCATCCGGGCCTCAGTCGATCGTCCTCGGCAGACGCAGGCTCAGCAGACCGGTCACGGCGATCGCCCCCAGCTGCACGAGCAGCGTGGTGATCAGGGCGTCCCGCATGCCCAGGCCCGGGACGAGGGAGAGGAACAGGGTGCCGAGGGTGGCCACGCCGAGGGCCAGCGCGGACTGCTGGGTGGTGGTCATCACGCCGCTGCCGACGCCGGCCCGGGCGGACGGCACCTCGGACAGCACGATCCGGAAGATCACCGGGAGCTGGAGCGCCTGACCCACCCCCGCGACCGCGCCGCCCGGGAGCAGTGCGAGCAGGCCGAGGTCCGGCCAGGAACGCCACGCGGCCAGCGCGATCAGGGCTATGCCCAGCGCCTGGAGCAGGGCGCCCGCGGTCACCACCCGGGTGCCGTACCGGGTGATCAGCCGTGGTCCGGCGACCGAGGTGACGAGGAACGTCACCGCCAGCGGCGCCAGCGCCAGACCCGCCTGCACGGGTCCGAGGCCGGCGCCCTCCTGCAGGGCCACCGCGATCACGAACATGAAGCCGCTGAACCCGACGGAGAACGGCAGGATCATCACCAGCCCGCGCCGCAACGACACCAGCGCGAACAGACTCGGCGGCACCAGCGGCGTACGGCCCAGCCGGTCCGCCCGGCGCTCCACCGCGTAGAACGCCGCCGCCACACCGGGGAAGGCGGCCAGCGACAGCCACGTCCACAGCGGCCAGCCCGACGCCCGGCCCTCGGTCAGCGGGACCAGCAGGGTGAGCAGAGCGGCGGCCAGCAGGACCGTGCCGGGGCCGTCCACCGGCTCGGGGCGCCGCGCCCGGGTCTCCGGGACCGCGCGGGCCGCGAGGACCAGGCCGACGAGGACGACCGGCACGTTCACCAGGAACACCGCGCGCCAGCCGGTGCCGGCGATGTCGGCGGCCACCAGAACGCCGCCGAGGATCTGGCCGAGCACCATGGACAGGCCGGCTGTGGCGCCGTACAGGCCCATCGCCTTCGCCCGGCGCGGACCGGCGGTCGCCGCCTGGATGGTGGCGAGGACCTGCGGCAGCATCGCGGCGGACGCCGCGCCCTGCGCGACCCGGGCCGCCACCAGGGTCCAGGCGGTGGGCGCGAGACCGCAGGCCAGCGAGGTCAGGCCGAAGGCGGCCATGCCGCCCAGGAAGAACCGGCGCCGGCCGAACAGGTCACCGAGGCGGCCGCCCAGGACGAGCAGGACGGCGTACGCGAGGCCGTACCCGGAGACCACGAGTTCCAGGACGGACTCGCTCGCCGAGAGGTCCGCGCCGATGGTGGGCAGAGCGACGTTGACGATGAAGAAGTCGATGAGGGGCAGTGCCGCGGCCAGCAGCACGGTGAAGAGTCCGAGTCCGCCGAGCGCGGGTGGCGCCACGGGGGAGCGGACCTGGTGCGAGGTGATGGTTTCGGTCACGGTCCACAGCCTGCGACCACTGTGAGACGGGTACCAGAGTCTTCTTATCCTGGTAGAAGAACCACCTGGAAACAGGATCCGGGCACCGGCAGGCTGGAGGGCATGACCACCATGGCAGACCTGGCGGACAGGGCAGAGGCGGCAGAGGCGGACGGGGCGGACAGAGCCCGGGGGAGTGTGCCCGGAGCCGCGCAGGAGCCCGCCGTGTCGGAGATCCGGCGGCACGAGCTCGCCGCCTTCCTGCGCCACCGCCGCGAGCACATCACCCCGGAGCAGGTCGGCCTGCCGCGCGGCCGTCGGCGCCGTACCCCGGGACTGCGCCGCGAGGAGGTCGCCCAGCTCTCCGCGGTCGGCGTCACCTGGTACACCTGGCTCGAACAGGCACGGGCCATCCAGGTCTCCGTCCAGGTCCTCGACGCCCTCGCCCGCGCCCTGCTGCTCGACCCCGGCGAACGCGCCCATCTGTTCCAGCTCGCCGCAGCCGTGGACCCGACGCCGGCCACCGTCTGCCCGTCGGTCACCCCGGCGCTGCGGACGGTGCTGGAGCAGCTGGAGCCGATGCCGGCCTGTGTGCAGAACAGCCGGTACGACATCCTCGCCCACAACCGCACGTACGGTCTGCTGCTGTGCGACCTGGACGCGGTGCCGCCCGAGGACCGCAACTGCATGCTGCTCTGCTACACCCACGACGAGTGGCGCTCCTCGATCGTGAACCTCGCTCAGACCCAGCGCCTGATGGCCGCCCGGTTCCGCGCCACGATGGCCGGCCACCTCGCCGAGCCCGCCTGGAAGATGCTGCTCAAGCGGTTGCGCGCGGAGTCCCCGGACTTCCGCGACGCCTGGGAGCGGCACGAGGTCGACACGCACCGGGTGCGGCGCAAGGAGTTCCTCAACCGGTACGTCGGCCGCGTGGTCGTCGACCACACCGACCTGTGGCTGGGACCGGAGGCCGGGCCGCGCGTGGTGACGTACGCCCCCTGCGACGAGGAGTCGAGGCAGCGGCTGGAGCGGCTGCACGCCCTCGCGCTGGAGCGGGAGGGGCGACGAGGGCGGGGCCCGGAGCGGGAGCCGGAGAACCGGGAGAGCGGGGTGGCCCTGTCCCGCGGATGACTCTCCGAAGTGCGGGAACTCGGTGATCGGAAGGTCAGGTACCGACCCGAGGAGAGTCATGGCCGAGCAGAAGTCGACACAGGATCTCCCGCAACCGCTGCGAGCGGCCGCCTCGGTACTGCGCTGGGTGCCCGGCGCCGGGACGGTGGGCCGGGCGGCCGAGGGCGCGCTGGACAAGGTCGGAGCGGTGTCGCCGCGCGGGCGGCGGATCGCCGTGTACACCGGCGCCGGAGTGCTCGGTGTCGCGGGAGTCGTGGAGTGGCCCGTCGCGGTCACCGGAGCGGCGGTGGCGTGGCTGACGCAGCCGCGGCCGGCGGAGACGGACGGGAAGAGCGAGTCTGAGGAGAGAGAGCGGGCCGAAGGCGCCGGGGCCCTCGGTGGACCTGAGGAGGCCGGCCACCGCGCCGGGGCGCCGGGCGGCGACACGCCGACGCCACAGGTGCTGGCGTCCCACGCCCCGTCGGGCGCGGGGCGTACGGCGGTGCCGGAGACGCCCTCCGACAAGTTGCCCACCCACCACGCCGCCCATCCGGCGCCGGCCGAGGCGGCCCGGCACGGCCGTACGGGCTGAGGGAGCGTGATGAGCACAGGACTTCTCACCCGCCCGACAGCGGCCGCCGCCGACCTCGTGCTGGCCGGCCCGCGGCTGCTGGCGCGCGGCGCGGCTCCGGCGGTCGGTGCGGCCGCCGGAGCCGCGGCGGGCACGGCCCGCGCCGGCGTACGCGGCGCGGACTTCGCCCTGCGCATGGCCCGGGTCGCCCGCGCGGCGGCCCCGGGCAGCCGCACCCGCGACTGGCGCTCGGGAACCCGGGCCCACTTCGCACTGCGCCCGCAGACAGAGACACCACCACAGACCCCGACAGAGACAACAGAGCCACCAGAAGCAAAAGAGACGGCAGAAGCAACAGAGCCACCAGAAGCAACAGAGACGACAGAAGCAACAGAAGAAAAGACGCGGGAAACCCCTTCCCCCCGCACCGAACACCTCGCCCGCCAGGTCGCCGCCGCCCTCGCCGAGCACCCCGACGTGGCGCTCGCGTACTGGGACCGCGGGCTGGAGCGGCTGGTCGTGGTGGCGGTCGAGGACGCCGTCAGCGACGAGGTGATGGAGCGGGCGTCCGCGCTCGCGGAACGGCACGGGCTGGTCCCCGTGGGGGGCGACGACGTGGAGGAGCTGACGCATCCCGGTGATCCGGCCTCCGTGCGGAACACCGCCCTGGCGCTCGGCGCCGACGCACTGGGCGCCGCGGCCGCCTTCACCGCGTCGGCGCTGCGGCTGCCGCCCTCGCCCCGGCTGGTGACGGCGACGGTGACGCTGCTGCGGGAGAACCCCCGCTTCCGCGCCTGGCTGCGTTCCCGGCTCGGGGGTTCCCGGATGGACGTGGCGCTGGCCTCCGCCAACGCGGTCGTGCACGGCGTCGGCCAGACCCCCACCTCGCTGCTGCTCGACGGCACCCTGCGCACCTGCCAGCTCGGGGAGGCGCTCGCCCGTACGGCCACCTTCGAGACCGTGCACGACGAGTTGTGCGCACCGGACCGGGACAGCGTCCCGGCGGACCCGGCGCGGCGCCCCGCACTGCGGACCTCGCCCGCCCAGGAGTACGCCGCCCACGCCTCCACCGGCAGCCTGCTGGGTGCCGTGGCCGCCCTGCTCGTCAAGCACGACATCTCCGAGGCCGCCGAAGCGGTCCTGGCCGGCTCGCCCAAGGCCGCCCGGTACGGTCCCGCCGCCTTCCACGCCGTCCTCAGCGGCGCCCTGTCCGGGACGGGTGTGCTGGTGCGCGACCCGGACCGGCTGCGGCAGCTGGAGATGGCCGGAACCGTCGTCCTCCACCCGAGCGCGCTGCGCACCCCCGGAGCCGGCGCCGATCCCTGGACGGAGGCCGTCCTCGACGCCGCCCGGCGGGCCGGACTGCGGGTCGTGGTCGTGGACGATCCCGCGCTCGCCGACTTCACCGGCCTCGCCGACCAGGTGGTCGGCGCCGACCGGCCGCTCGGTGAGGTGGTGGACGAACTGCGCGACGAGGGCGGTGTCATCACGGTCGCGCGGCCCCGCCCGCACGCCGACACCGACGTCACCGAAGGTCTCCTGAGCGGTGACGTGGCCGTCGCCCTCACCGACGCGGACGGCCAGGTGGTCTGGGGCGCGGACGTCCTGGCCCCGCATGGTCTGACCGACGTGTGGCGGCTGCTGAGCGCCGTACCCGTGGCCCGGGCGGTCGGCCGCCGGTCGCAGGTCCTCGCCCGGTCCGGTGCCGCGCTGTCCGGGCTGCTGGTGGCCGTCGGCGAGTCCCGCCGGGGCAACGGTTCGCCCCTGCCCGGGCTGCGGCACGCCCCCGTCGACGTGAGCGCCGCCGCGGCCCTGCTCGGCGGGGCCCGCGCGGCCCTCCGCGTGGCACTGACCCGGCCCCCGCACCCCCGGCCCCGGGTGGCCTGGCACGAACTGGACCCGGACGCCGTGCGCGACCGGCTGGAACGCGAGGCGCCCCCGGAGCCCGGCGCCGTCGAACAGGCGACGGCCCGGGTGCGCACGGCCGCCGACACCGTCGTACGACAGCCCGCGCTGGCCCCCGCGCGCTGGTCGCTGCAGCTCGGCCGGGCCGTACGCAACGAGCTCGACGATCCGCTCACCCCGGTGCTGGTGGTCGGGTCGGCCGCGTCGGCGATCCTCGGGTCGGTCGTGGACGCCCTGCTGGTCGTCGGCGCCCTCGACCTGAACGCGCTGGTCGGCGGGTTCCAGCGGCTGCGGGCGGAGCGGGCGCTGTCCGGGCTGCTGGCGCAGCAGAAGCAGAAGGCGCGGGTCGCGGACTCCCCCGAGGAGACCCATGTCGTCGACGCCGCCAAGCTCAGCCCCGGCGACGTCATCGACCTCAAGGCCGACGACGTCGTCCCGGCCGACGCCCGGCTGCTGTGGGAGGACGGCCTGGAGGTGGACGAGTCCGCGCTGACCGGCGAGTCCCTGCCCGTCGACAAGGACATGGAGCCGGCCCCGCGCGCCTCCGTCGCCGAACGGCACTGCATGGTCTTCGAGGGGACGACCGTGGTGGCCGGACGCGCCCAGGCAGTCGTCGTGGACACCGGCGAGCGCACCGAGGCCGCCCGCGCCGTCGCCCTCGCCGCCCGGGTCCCGCCGGCCAAGGGAGTGCAGGCCCGGCTGCAGGAACTCACCCGCAAGGCCATGCCGTTGACGATGGCGGGCGGCGCCGCGGTGACCGGTCTGTCACTGCTGCGGGGTACGCCGATCCGGCAGGCGGTGAGCGGTGGCGTGGCCGTCGCGGTGGCCGCCGTACCGGAAGGGCTGCCGCTGGTGGCCACGGTGGCGCAGCTGGCCGCCGCCCGCCGGCTGAGCAGTCGCGGAGTCCTCGTCCGCGCCCCGCGCACACTGGAGGCGCTGGGCCGGATGGACACCATCTGCTTCGACAAGACCGGCACCCTCACCGAGAACCGGCTGCGCATGGTCCGCGTGGCCGGTGCCGACGGCGCCGTGCACACCCTCGACGAACCCGGCGCGGACGGCCCGCTGCGGACCGCCGCCCGCGCCTGCCCCCAGCTCAACGGCGACTCGGCCCGTCAGCCGCACGCCACCGACGAGGCCGTCCTGGACGCCGCCGGCCCCGACGAGGACTGGGAGCAGATCGAGGGCCTGCCCTTCGAGGCGGCCCGCGGGTACGCCGCCGCCGTCGGCCGGGACGGGGACGGCTCCCCGGTGCTGGTGCTCAAGGGCGCCCCGGAGACCGTCCTGCCGGCCTGCGCCGGCCTCCCCGACCACATCTGGGACCGGGCCCACTCCCTGGCCGGCCACGGGCTGCGGGTCCTCGCGGTGGCCCGACGCCCGCTGCGCGAGGGCGAGAAGGCGGCGGACGTACTCGAAGAGCCCCTGGGCGAGCTGGAGTTCACCGGACTGCTCGCCCTCGCCGACGTGGCCCGCGAGACGTCCCCGGCGCTGGTGCGGGGGCTGCGGGAGGCGGGCGTACGGCCGGTGGTGCTGACCGGCGACCACCCCCAGACCGCCCGCGCGATCGCCGAAGACCTGGGCTGGCCGGACGACGCCAGCGTGGTCACCGGCGACGAACTCGCCGCCGCCGACCGCTCGGCCCGCGCCCGGATGCTGCGGGACGCCGACGTGGTGGCCCGGGTCGCGCCCGAGCAGAAGCTCATGGTCGTCGAGGCGCTGCGGGACGCCGGCCGGGTCGTCGGCATGGTCGGCGACGGCGCCAACGACGCGGCCGCCATCCGCGCCGCCGACATCGGCGTGGGCATCCAGGCCCGCGGCTCGGCCGCCGCGCGCAACGCGGCCGACCTCGTGCTCACCGACGAGGACATGACGGTCCTCATCGAGGCGGTCCGCGAAGGCCGGGCCCTGTGGCACAGCGTCGCCGACGCCATCGCCATCCTCATCGGCGGCAACGCCGGTGAGGTCAGCTTCGGCATCGTCGGCACCCTGCTCTCGGGCGCCGCCCCTCTGTCCACCCGCCAAATGCTCCTGGTCAACCTGTTCACGGACCTGTTCCCGGCGATGGCCGTCGCGGTCACACCGACCCAGCAGGAGGAGGAACCCGCCGACGAGGGCCCCGGCGAACCCCTCGCCACCTCCGTCCTGGGCGCCCCGCTGATCCGCCAGATCCGCCACCGCGCCCTCACCACCTGCCTCGGCGCCACCGTCGCCTGGCTCTTCGGCCGCTTCACCCCGGGCACGGCCCGACGCTCCACGACGATGGCCCTCTGCGCGGTGGTGGGCACTCAACTGGCCCAGACCCTGGCCGACCGACGAGGCAGCCGCCTGGTCCAGTTCACGTCCCTGGGCTCGGCCGTCGCGCTGGTGGCGCTGGTCGAGACCCCGGGCGTGAGCCAGGTCTTCGGCTGCACGCCGCTGGGCCCGGTGGCGTGGGCGGGCGTGGTGCTGGCGATCGCGTCGGCGCTGGCGGGCCAGAGGGCGCTGCCCGCGGTGGAGGAGGCGATCGTCAGGCGCTGGCCGAAGCTGGCCGAGCAACTGGGCTGAGCCGATTCGGGCCCGGCAGCCGGTACACAACGGGCCCCCGTCTGTCCCAGTTCCTCCGCCTTCCCGTAACGGCGCCTCAACTGGTTCACAACTACGGTCACGGAAGGCGCCGGAGTCAACGACGACCGCGCCGGCCTTGAGGATGCCGTGGTAGAGCTCGGCACCGCCCCCGGCCTCCGGGCCCACGAGGGCTTCCTCGATCGCAGCGTCAGTTCATGCCGAAGACCATGATCGCCATGACCGCACGTGACCGGCGGCGCCACGTCAGCGCATTTCTCCCGCGCCGATGTACGGCCTCGGGCTGGTGAGCGGTCTGCCCTCGGCGAACCGGTCGAGCCGGAAATCCGCGGCGGGCACCCCCGGGTCACGGGAGTCCGTGTCGTGGACGAGGTCGGCGACGAGTTCACCGACCGCTGGAGAGATCTTGAAGCCGTGGCCGCTGAACCCGGCCGCGACGATCACCCCCTCCACACCGGCAGGGCCGATGACCGGGTTGAAGTCGGGTGTCACGTCGTAGCAGCCCGCGTATGTACTCGCCACGGACGCGTCCGCCAGGCCGGGGAGCCGGTGGGCCAGTTTCTCCACCGCCGACTCCACGAAGGCGGGGTCGGCCCGGTCGGAGTAGCGGTCGGGGTCGGCGGGTTCCGGGCGGCTCAGGTCGCTGTTGCCGAAGAGCAGTTCCCCGGAGGTCTCCGCCCGGATGTACTGCAGGGACACGAGGTCGGAGAAGACCGGCACCCTGGAGACGTCGACACCCGGGCCCGGCGAGACCAGCACGATCTGTTCGCGGTGCACAGTGACCGGCAGATCGATGCCGAGAGGTGCGAGGAGACCGACCGACCAGGGGCCCGCCGCGACGACGACCGAACGGGTGGCGATCTCCTCCCCGGAGGAGAGCCGGACCCCGGACACCCCCTTCTGGTCGGTGAGGAGTCCGGTGACCGCCGTGCCCTGCCGGACGCGTACGCCGTCGCGGCGGGCGGCTGCGGCGAACGCCTGCGCCGTGAGATACCCGTCGCCGTAGCCGCCGCGCGGCTCCCAGCCGAACGCCGCGAAGTCACCCAACTCCGCGGTGGGCCACAGAGCGGCCACCTCGTCGCGGGAGATCGTGCCCGTCTCGATGCCGAGGGCACGCTGGGCGTCCAGGTTGGCGCGAAGGGCGTCGGCATTCCGTTCTCCGACGCCGACGACGTAGCCGGTCTGGCGGAAGCCGATGTCCCGGCCGAGCACGTCTGAGGCGTTCTCGAAGAGGGGCAGGCTCTTCCAGGCCATGGCGGCGAGGGAGCCCACGCCGTAGTGGCAGCGGACGACGCCGCTGGACTTGCCCGTGCCGCCGGAGCCGATGGTGTCGCGCTCACAGACGACCACATCGGTGATGCCGCGCCGGGCCAGCGCCCAGGCCGTGGCCGTTCCCTCGACTCCGCCGCCGACGATGACCACATCGGCCGTACTGGTGCTCACAGCCCACTCCCAGGGATCCACGACGTACCGGCCAGCGGTACCCGGGCCATCGCCGCCGCCTCGATGGTCAGAGCCACCAGATCCTCCGGCTCCAGGTGACGCAGGTGCGCCTTGCCGCACGCGCGGGCCAGGGTCTGCGCCTCCATGGTCAGCACCCGCAGATAGTTGGCGATCCGGCGGCCGCCCTCCACCGGGTCCAGACGAGCGGCGAGACCGGGGTCCTGGGTGGTGATGCCGGCGGGGTCCCGGCCGTCCTGGAAGTCGTCGTAGAAGCCTGCCGCGGAACCGAGCCGCTCGTATTCCGCCGCATGCCGGGGATGGTTGTCACCCAGCGCGATCAGCGCGGCCGTGCCGATCGCGACGGCGTCCGCACCCAGCGCCATCGCCTTGGCCACATCGGCGCCGGTGCGGATACCGCCGGAGACGATCAACTGGACCTTGCGGTGCAGGCCCAGCTCTTGAAGTGCCTGTACGGCCTGGGGGAGCGCGGCGAGGGTCGGGATGCCGACATGCTCGATGAACACCTCCTGGGTGGCGGCGGTGCCGCCCTGCATACCGTCCACGACGACCACGTCCGCACCGGCCGCGACCGCGAGCTTCACGTCGTAATACGTCCTGGTGGCACCGACCTTGACATAGACCGGCTTCTCCCAGTCGGTGATCTCCCGCAGTTCGAGGATCTTGATGGCCAGGTCGTCGGGGCCCGTCCAGTCGGGGTGACGGCAGGCGCTGCGCTGGTCGATCCCGGGCGGGAGCGTACGCATCTCGGCGACCCGGTCGCTGATCTTCTGGCCGAGCAGCATGCCGCCTCCGCCCGGCTTGGCGCCCTGGCCGAGCACGATCTCGATGGCGTCGGCCTTGAGGAGGTCCTCCAGGTTCATGCCGTAGCGCGACGGCAGGTACTGATAGACCAGGTGTTTCGACTGGCCGCGTTCCTCCGGCGTCATTCCGCCGTCGCCCGTCGTGGTGGACGTCCCGGCCTCACTGGCCCCGCGTCCCAGCGCCTCCTTGGCCTGCGCGGACAGCGCCCCGAAACTCATCCCGGCGATGGTGACGGGGATGTCGAGGTGGAGTGGGAAGGCGGCGTTTCGGTCGCCGAGCACGACGTCGGTGTCGCAGCGCTCCCGGTAACCCTCCAGCGGATAGCGGGACATGGACGCACCGAGGAAGAGCAGGTCGTCGAAGTGGGGCAGCGGCCGCTTGGCGCCCCAGCCGCGAATGTCGTACACGCCGGTCTCGGCGGCGCGCTGAATCGCGGCGATGGTGGAGCGGTCGAAGGTGGCGGACTCGCGCAGATGCGAGGTGGTCATATGAGGTCCTCCTCAGTACGCGGCGGAGTTGGCGGCCGCGAAGTGGTAGAGCGTGCGCGCCGAGCCGTAGCGGCGGAACTCCGCCGGGTCATGGTCCATGCCCGCCGCGGCCAGCAACTCGGCGACCTCCGCGCGGTGTTCGGCCCGCATGTCCTTCTCGACACAGTCCGCGCCGAGGGAGGCCACCGAGCCGCGTACGTACAGCCTGGCCTCGTAGACCGAGTCACCGAGCGCCTCGCCCGCGTCCCCGCAGACGACCATGCGTCCGGCCTGCGCCATGAACGCGCTCATGGGGCCGACATCGCCGCCCACCACGATGTCCACGCCCTTCATCGAGATCCCGCAGCGCATCGACGCGCTGCCCTCGACGACCAGCAGCCCGCCGTGCGCGGTGGCCCCGGCCGACTGGGAGGCGTCGCCGCGCACCCGTACCGTCCCCGACATCATGTTCTCGGCGACTCCGGTGCCCGCGCTGCCGTGCACGGTGACGGAGCCGCCGTCGTTCATGCCCGCGCAGTAGTAGCCCGCGTGCCCGTGGATGTCGACGGTGACCGGATGGCGCAGTCCGACTGCGATGGCGTGCCGCCCGCCCGGGTTGAGCACCTGACAGGCCTCGACGGAGCCGGTGTGCAGCTTTGCGTTGAGATCCCGTACGGGGCTGGTCGCCAGGTCGACTCGTGACGTCAGCGGTGCCATGCGTAGACCTTTTCCGGTTCGGGCTCGTAGATACGAGCGTGTTCGATGCCCGGCAGCACGGCCAGGGCGCGGAACTCCGAGGCCATCGCCACCCAGGAGTCGGTCTCGGCGATGATCGCGGGCTTGCAGGCGATGGCGTCGCGGACCACCGCGAAGCCGTCGCCGTTGGTCACCAGGAGCGTGTAGAAGCCGTCGAAACGCTCGCACAGGGTGCGCAGCGCTTTCTCCAGGTCCTCTCCCTGGGCGAGCCGCGAGGCGACGAAGCGGGCGCCGACCTCGGAGTCGTTCTCGCTGTCGAAGACCACACCCTCGGCCTGCAGCTCCCGCCTGATCGTGGCGTGGTTGGCGAAGGATCCGTTGTGGACGAGGCACTGGTCGTCGCCGACCGAGAAGGGGTGGCAGCCCTCCGGGGTGACCGCCGACTCGGTGGCCATCCGGGTGTGGGCCAGCCCCTGCCAGCCCTGTGCGCCGGCCAGGTCGTAGGTCGCGGACAGTGCGTTCGGGTGGCCGGTGCCCTTGTAGACGGTCAGTTCGGTGCCGGTGCCGACGATCCGGGCGTCGGGGGCGGCCTCCCGTACGGCCGCGGCGAGTGCGTCGACCGCGAGGGGAGCGGCGACGACCGTGGTGTCCCCGGCCGTCGTGATCAGCGCGTCGGGCAGCGCCTTCGCGAGACCGGGCGGCGCGTGGAGAACCGACACGGCCGCGTGGCCCTCCGGGCAGCGGCGCCGGTCGCCGTAGACCGCGACGCCGGCTGAGTCGGGGCCGCGCTCGACGACCTGGCCCAGCATGGCGTCGAGCAGGATGCCGAGCTGCGGATGCAGTTCGGGGTCACGCAAGTGGAGCCCCACAATCCCGCACATGGGCGCTTCCCCCTTCCGGAATTCGCATGGTTGATGGTGGTTCAGAACGCGGTGAGATAGCGGTCGATCTCCCACGAGCCGACCGTGCTGTGCCAGGCGAAGAACTCCTCGCGCTTCAGCCCGGTGAAGTAGTCGCACACCCCCGCACCCGCGGCGTCGAGTGCCCCGCTGATCACGGGGTTCTCGGCGAGCGCCTCGACGGCGTGCAGCAGCGTCATCGGCAGTTCGGGGCGTTTGGCACCGTCCGTCCCCGGCGAGCCCGGGTCCAGGTTCCGCCCGATCCCGTCGAGCCCGGCCGCGAGGGCCGCCGCCAGCGCCAGATACGGATTCGCGGAACCGTCGCCGCCGCGCAGCTCGATGCGGTTGCCGTCGGGGACGCGGACGAAGTGCGTACGGTCGTTGCCGCCGTAACTGGCGTGCCGGGGCGACCAGGTGGCGCCCGAGCGGGTGGAGACGGCCCCCGTGCGCTTGTAGGAGTTGACGGTCGGTGCGAGCACCGCCTGCATGCCGGGCGCGTGCTCCAGGATTCCCGCGAGGAAGGAGTACGCCAGGGGGGACAGGCCCAGTGCCCGCTCGTCCTCGGCCTCCGGGAAGAGGGCGGTGTCGCCGTTCCACAACGACAGGTGCAGATGCATGCCGCTGCCGGTGCGGTCGGTGAACGGCTTGGGCATGAACGTCGCTGTCATGCCGCGCTGTTCCGCGAGCATGGAGATCAGATAGCGGGCCGTGATGACCCGGTCGGCCGTGGTCAGCGCGTCGGCGTAGGCGAAGTTCTGCTCGAACTGGCCGTTGCCGTCCTCGTGGTCGTTGGCGTAGTTGCCCCAGCCCAGCTTGTTCATCGCCACCGAGACCGTGGTGAGATGGTCGTACATCCGGGTCAGCCCGCGCGCGTCGTAACAGGGCTGGGCGCTGGTGTCCTTGGCGTCCGCGGGCGCGATCCGCCCCCCGCTGTCGCGCTCGACCAGGAAGTACTCGACCTCCGCGCCGGCGTACAGCTCCAGCTGCCGTTCCCGGGCCCGCTCGAGCAGCGTCTTGAGGATCACCCGCGGTGCGTACGGCCACGGCTTTCCCTCGACATGCGGATCACAGTGCACGAGAGCGAGGCCCTCGCGCACCCACGGCAGCGGCGTGTACGAGTCCAGGTCGGGTATGGCGATCAGGTCGGGGTCGCAGGGCTGCTGGCCGATCGCGCCGACCGCGTATCCGGCGAAACCGACGCCCTCGTGCTGGAGTTCGTCCGCGGCCTCGACGGGGACGAGTTTGGCGCACGGTTTGCCCGTCAGATCCACGAACAGCGCGAGCAGGAACTTCACATCGTCGGCGCGGGCACGGGCGGCGAGGTCGGCGGACGGGGCGGACGGGAGGGCTTCGTCGGTCATGAGGACTCCGGAGGCGATTGAGGGGACAGCAGCCAGTCCGCCGCCTGGTGGCGAAAGCGGGTCAGACCCTTGTAGTCGGCCATGTCGTCGGGCAGTTCGGCCAGGACATGCCCGAACCGCGCTCGCCAGGCCGGCACCTGCGCCAGCTCGGCCAGCGACAGCATGTAGGTGCGGATGAGGAACATCACGGCCCCGGAGGCGCCGAGCCGGATGAGGTGCTGCACCTCTACGCGCAGCTGAAGCCGCTCGGCGAGCTCCCGCTCGGGCGCTGACGCTATGGTGCGCCGGTCCCTGCCCCAGGCCGGATAGACCTCGGTGGACTGGTCGAGCCGCCGGTCCACGGACATCGTCCAGTTGGTACGCCGGTACTCCTGGCCGGGCCGCAGCCGCATCAGGAAGCGCTCGGCACGCGGGATGATGCCCTCTTCGTGGACGCGCGGCACCGGTCCGTGCACCTCCAGAAAGCGCATCCCGACGTCGAAGCGGATCGACCAGTCGGCCGCGAAGGTGACCAGTCCGGCGTCGGCCCACAGGGACCCCTCGCGCTGGTCGAGCAGCACGATGTCGTCCTGGACCTGACTGCCGAGGAACCCGAGCGGTCCGCCGGGCAGCGAGTCGTCCTCGCCGTCGCGGAAACGCTGCTCCACGCCGAGGAGGTCGTTGCGCCAGAGGAGATCCTGCCCCTCCCGGCGCAGCTCCATCACGTCCGGACGGAGCGCGGCCAGCTCACGCAGCACCGTGTGCAGGGCGTCCCAGCAGGCAGGGCGCATATGAGGCAGCACGGTGAGCCGGGTCGGGTCGGCCGCCAGGATCCGCGCGCGCTGGACGAGTTCGTCCGCGTACTCGTCGTCGACGTCGACGACGGTGGCGCCCCACTCGCCCGCCTCCGTCGCGACCGGCACCCGGGCGGGCTCGACATTGGTGGAGTAACGGTAGGAGTCGGTGCGGAACGGGAAGGGGAAGCGGGTGATCCGGGCGGGGAGTGCGGTGACCGTCACAGGTCCACCTCCAGGTTCTTGGTCTCGCTGCGGGACACACAGCACATGACGGTGTCGCCCGCCGCACGCTCGTCCTCGGACAGGAACTCGTCGCGGTGCAAGGGCCGCCCGGCAAGGACCGGTACCCGGCACTCGCCGCACACGCCCTGTCGGCACATGTTCGCCACCGGCACCCCGGCCTGCTCCAGGGCGTCGAGCAGACTCGTGCCCGCCGGTACGGTGACGCTGCGGCCCGAACGCCTGAGCCGCGCCGTGAACGGCTGTCCCGGATCGAGCTCGGTCGGCGTGAACCGCTCCAGATGCAGCCGCTGCGGCGGCCAGCCGGCGGCGGTCGCCTCCCGGGTCACCCGGTCCATCAGCGGCGCGGGACCGCACACGTACAGATGGGTGCCGATCGGCTGCGAGTGAAGCGCCTCGTGCAGCAGCCCCGCCAACTCGCCCGAGTCGCCGGCCCGTTGCATCCGCCCGCCGAGCAGCCGGGTCAGCTCTTCGACGTACGCGCCCTGGCCGGCGCGGTGACCGTACAGCAGCCGTACGTCCCGTCCCCAGCGCACCGCGTCACGCGCGTGGCTCAGCATCGGGGTGATCCCGATGCCCCCGGCGATCAGCAGATGGCGCCGCGCGGTGGACACCGGTGGGAAGTCGCTGCGCGGGGAGGACACCGCCACCCGGTCACCGCCCCGGAAGCGATGCATCTGCTCCGACCCGCCGTTTCTGCCGGGCAGCCGCAGTACGGCGACGGTGTACTCGTACGGCTCGATCCCGCTGCTCGTCAGCGAGTAGGCATTGCGCCGCGCCCCGCACTCGACGACCACATGGCTGCCCGGCGGATGCGCGGGCAACCGGCCGCCGTCGGAGCGGGCGAGCGCGAGTTCGCGGATGCCGTCGGCGATCTCGGTGCTGCGCCGGACGATCAGCTTCAGCGTCATGGCAACTCCTCCGCATCGGCCATGAACCCGAGGTGGGCGGCGTGCCGCCGCGACACGTGGTGATACACGAGCAGCGAGCGCCCGCACCCCGCGCAGTCGGTCTGCGCACCGAGCGCCACCTCGGCGACGGTCGTCGTCCGGCAGTGCGAGCACCACACCCGGCGCCGCGCCGTGTCCGTGACCACCACGGTGATCTCCGCATCGAGGACCCCGCCCGCTACCGCCTCGGCGTAGGCGAGCAGCACCTCGGGCTCCGAGCCCGCGAGCAGCAGCCGCCACCCCACGGTGGCGGAGGCGATCTGCTCGCGGAGCCCAGCGAGGCCGACCCCCGTGGCGGCGTCGCCGTGCCAGGACCACACCGCTCGTCCCAGGGCCGCCAACTCGCCCCGCCAGGCGGCCCCGAGCGCGGTCGCGGCGGGCCCGAAGGTCATCACCGCGTACGCGTTCCCGGAGCGGTCCAGGCCCGGGTCGGCCGTCGGCCAGCGCGGGACACTCGAGTGCTTCAGGCCCATGTCAGGGTGCGAAGGTGCGGTGGCCGGCGTAGAAGCCGACGGCGTGGCCGGAGGTCTCGAACTTCACTGTCGTTCCCTTGGGGAAGAACAGCACGTCCCCCTTGACCGCGGTGACGACCTGCCCGGTCGCCATGTCGGTGAGGGTGAAGTCGCCCTCGACGACGTACTTGGTCTCGTCGTACGTGTACTCGTAGACGAGCGGCTCGGAATGGAACAGCTCGAAGAAGCCGGAGCAGATCACCGCGCCGCCCGGGTTGACGAACGCGTCGCCGATGAACGCCTTGGATCCCTCGACGTCCATGCTCGGGAGGTTGGTTGCGCCGTCCTGCACCTTCAGGATCGGACCTTCGGTCGTGGTCATCCTCACCCTCCTGATGTGTATCCTGACGTGAAATCTAGTGTCATACGGTGAAACGATGGATGGGTTACGCCCCTGTGAACTCGTGGTGCGGCCCGCTCAGCTGAAGACGACGGTGCGGTGTCCGGTGAGCAGCACCCGGTCCTCGGCATGCATCCGCACCGCCCGCGCGAGCACCAGCCGCTCGATGTCGCGGCCGATGGCCACAAGCTCCTCAGCCGTGTGGCGATGACCCACCCGTACGACGTCCTGCTCGATGATCGGGCCCTCGTCGAGGTCGGGAGTGACGAAGTGGGCCGTGGCGCCGATCAGCTTCACGCCCCGTTCATGCGCCTGGTGGTATGGCTTCGCACCCTTGAAGCCCGGCAGAAAGGAGTGGTGGATGTTGATGATCCGGCCCGGGAGCTGCCGGCACAGCTCGTCGGTCAGCACCTGCATATAGCGGGCGAGAACCACGAAGTCGACGGCGTACTCGGCGACGATCTCCAGCAGCCGGTCCTCGGCCTCGCGTTTGGTGGCGGGCGTCACCGGGACATGCACGAACGGGATGCCGTAGCGCTCGGCGGTGGCCCGTGCGGACGCGTGGTTGGAGACCACGACCGGTATCTCGACCGGCAGTTCGCCGGTCTGCCGCCGGTAGAGCAGATCGTCGAGACAGTGCTCGGACCTGGACACCATCAACAGCGCCCGCCGCCAGGTTTTTTCGGCGCGCACGGTCAGCACGGGCCCGAAGCCGGCGAGCTTCGTGCCGAGCGTGTCCCGTACGACCGAGTGATCGGTCTCGGGGCTCGCGAACACTGTCCGCATGCAGAACAGCCCCGTGCTCGGGTCCGAGAACTGGGCGCTCTCGGTGATGTCGCCCTTGACCTCGTAGACGGCGTCCGCGAGCGCCCGGACGATGCCGGGCCGGTCCCGGCACTTCAGCGTCACGAGATAGCGGTCCATGGCCTGTCACTTGGTCCGGAGGAAGGTGGCCAGGGAGTCGTCGAGCTCGTCCCACCAGGGGGTGTGGTGGACCGGGCCGACCGTGCCGGTGCACGGTGAAGCGAAGGACTTGTTCCGGTAGCCGGTGATGGACTCCTCCTTGTGGTGTTCCCAGGTCGCGAAGTGCTCTCGGGCCAGGGCGAGGTCGAAGTCCGGGTAGTCGGTGGCCGCGAGGAGTTGGCGCAGGTAGTCGGTCTGGAAGTCGATCTCGTCCATCGGCCCGTCGAGGGTCTCCAGGCGGTCCCGCCAGGCCGCGATGTCAGCCTCCATGGCGGCCGCGCCGGGCAGTTCGATCCGGCCGAGGACGACGTCACGCACGTAGAACGCCTGCGCGTCGAACATCGAGAACGTGTAGTACTGGTCCTGCATCGCCAGGTACATCAGCTTGGGGTTGGGTGTCCAGACCACTCCCTTGTACAGCTTCTCCGGGTAGAGGTTGTTGCCGGTCCGTAGCCTCAACTCGTTGTCCATGAACGGGAAGCTGTGCTGGTAGCCGGTACACAGGATGATCGCGTCCACCTCCTGTGCGGTGCCGTCGGCGAAGCGCGCGGTGCGCCCCTCGACTCGGTCGAGACCGGGTACCTCACTGATGCCGTCCGGCCAGCCGAAGCCCATCGGGCTGCTGCGGTAGGAGATGGTGACGGACTTCGCGCCGTACTTGAGCGACTGCAGCGCGATGTCCTCGGCGGAGTAGCTGCTGCCCAGGATCAGCAGGTCCTTGCCCGCGAACTCGCCCGCGTCACGGAAGTCGTGGGAGTGCAGAATGCGCCCCGGGAAGGTCGCGAAGCCCGGGTACTCGGGGAAGTTGGGCGTCGAGAAGTGCCCGGTGCCGACGATCACCCAGTCGAACTCCTCGGCACGACTCGTGCCGTCGGCCCGGTTCTCCACCGTGACCGTGAAGAGCTCGGACTTCGCGTCGTACGCGATCCGGCGGACGGGCGAGTCGAACTGGATGTACTGGCGGACGTTGCTCTTCTTGGCCCGGCCGGTGATGTAGTCGTGGAGCACCTCCCGCGGAGGGAACGACGGGATGGGCCCGCCGAAGTGCTCGTCGAAGGTGTAGTCGGCGAACTCCAGGCATTCCTTGGGCCCGTTGGACCACAGGTAGCGGTACATCGAGCCGTGGACGGGGTCGCCGTGCTCGTCGAGGCCAGTGCGCCAGGTGTAGTTCCACAGTCCGGCCCAGTCGCTCTGCTTCTCGAAGCACACGACCTCGGGGACGTCGGCGCCACCGCGCCGGGCCTCCTCGAAGGCGTGGAGCTGGGCCAGGCCGCTGGGGCCGGCGCCGATGATGGCAATGCGGGACATACTGAACCTCCGGGGGCGGGAAACGGGGGCAGGCCCATGAGCGGGGGGCGGAAGACGGGGACAGGTTCATGAGCGGGGGCGGGTCTTGTCCGGGTCGTAGAACGGGAAGCGCACCACGTGGGCCGGGATGCGCTTGCTGTGGCCGTCGAGTTTGCCGATCTCGACGGCCGTGCCGAGATCGGCGTACTGGACGGCGATCCGGCAGAGGGCGATGTTCTTGCGCAGGACCGGGGACCGGGTCGCGCTCGTCACCACGCCCACCTGGGAGCGGCCGACGTGCACGCAGTCGCCGTGCTTGGCGGGCTCATTGCCCTCCAGCTCCAGTCCGACGAGGGTGCGCTGGGGGCTGGCCCTGCGGGCGAGCAAGGCCTCGCGGCCGACGAAGTCGTCCTCCTTGGACTTCAGCGGGACGGTGAAGCCGATGCCCGCTTCGTACGGGTCGGTCTGGTCGCTGAAGTCGTATCCGGCGAAGACGAGCCCGGCCTCGATCCGCAGCATGTCGAGCGCCTGGAGTCCGAGCGGGGTCAGGCCGAACGGCTCACCGGCCTCGCGTACCGCGTCCCACAGGGCGGTGGCGTCACGGGGATGCGTCCATATCTCATAGCCGAGCTCGCCGGAGTAGCCCGTACGGGAGACAAGCAGCGGAATCCCGTTGTGGTCACCGAGCCGGCCGATCGCGAAGCGGAACCAGCCCAGCTCGGTGAAGGCGGGCTGGGTCGGAGGAGTCCAGATGATCTGGGCGAGCAGCTCACGGCTCGCCGGTCCCTGGACCGCGATGTTGTGCAGCTGGTCGGTGGACGGCTTGACCCAGACGCGGTCCAGGCCCAGGCGCTCGGCCTGTTCGCGCAGCCAGACGCCGTCGTAGTCGTCGCCGCCCACGAAGCGGAAGTTGGTGTCGCCGAGCCGGAAGACGGTGCAGTCGTCGAGCATTCCGCCGGTCTCGTTGCACATCGCCGAGTAGACGACCTGGCCGTGCGAGAGCTTGCGGATGTTGCGGGTGAGGGTGGCCTGGAGCAGCGCCTCCGCGTCCGGGCCGGTGACCTCGAACTTGCGCAGCGGGGACAGGTCCATGACCGCGGCGCGTTCGCGGCAGGCCCAGTACTCGGCCTGCGGGCCGTGGTTGTCGTAGCTGTCGGGCAGCCAGAATCCCCGGTATTCGGTGAACTGCCGGGTCAGCGCCTGGGTCCTGGGCGCGAACGCCGTCTGCTTGCTGAGCGTCGGCTCGGCCTCCGGGGTGACACGGTGGGCGATGGCCATGGAGAAGGACCTCCTCGCGTCGTAGACGCGGACGTGGATGTCGGTCGGCACCCAGGCGTTCGACGGGTCGATGTCGTCGGGGCAGGCGGAGGAGGCGCAGACGAGGTCCGTCATGGCACGGAGCAGGACGTAGTCGCCGGGACGGGACCACGGTTCGTCGAAGATCAGCTGATGGTCGTCGTCGAAGGCGGTGTTGTAGAAGAGGTTCAGTGCGGGCCAGCCGGTGCGGGCGGCGATGCCGTAGGGCCCGAGCTTTTCGTTGAAGTTGTCCGTGCAGTTGAGGTGGCCCGGGTAGCCCATGTCCTCGTAGTACTTGGCGTTGCAGGCGAGTCCGAAGGTGTCGTGGCGCCCGACCGTGTCGCGGACGACCTCCACCAGTGGCTGCGCCTCCTGGTCGTAGAACTTGCCGTGCAGGCCGGGCTGCGGATAGGCGCGGCCCGTGAAGTGGCGGGTGGTGGTCGCGTCGAGACCGCGTTCGACGCCCTGGTGCAACTGCCGGGAACCGAAGGCCAGGAAGTCGGAGCACTGGCGCCCCTCGACATCGATGACCTGGACGTACTGGCCCTTCTTCACCTCGTACGCGCGGGCGCTCGTGGCATCGATCCGCAGATCGAGCACGGGCTCGGCGAGTGGCTCGGGCAGCAGCGGCTCGCGTGTGCGGCGGGGGGTCGCCCGGCGTACTTCGACGAGCAGGTCGGAGGGCGGATTCGCGGTGACGTCGTGGACGTTCATGGGAGCGGCGGGAGCCGCGACCAGGGCGACGGCCTCCTCGGCGGCGGTGAACACCTCCTGGGACCCGGCGGCGGACAAGGGCCCGAACAGCTGTACCGCCAGGGCCTGGTGGGGATCGACGCCGTACTCGGCGGCCACCGGCGAAGCGGTCGAGGCGCGCAACACCGTCGCGGGCACGTCCAGGGTGATCCCGAGCGCGGCGCCGGTGCAGCCGGTGCGGTCGAGGACCGTGAGCTCGGCGGGCTGCCGGCCGTGCCGGTCGATCACGGTGATCCGGTCGCCCGGGGCCAGCCGTACGCCGGTGAGACCGCCGGGACGCACCGGATAGGTTTCGAGCCCCGGCTCGCGGGGGGTGAGGCCGGGAAGGAGGAGTCGTGGGGGTGGCGGGGACAGCTGTGCCATGCGAGCTCACCTCTCGTGTCCTCTGGTGAAATTAAGTATCACCAGAGGAAACTGACTCGGTGGTTTCGGGGCGGTTACGACATGTAACGGTCGACGCTCGGTCCGTGCAGGCAAAGGGAAAGCCCGGCCGTTGGCATACGGGGCCGGGCTTCTGTTCCTCCGCTTCGATTCAGCTCTTCGGTGTGTCGCCGACAGCTGTCTTCGCGACGTGCGGCGTCAGGCCTCGATGTCCCCGTACGCCACGACGGAGAGGAAGCGAATCGGCAGCTCGACCAGCTCCTGCGGGCCGTGCATGCCCTCGCCGTCCAGCTGCAGCGCGTCACCGGGACGCATCCGGTACGAGGCGTCGCAGTGTCCGTAGACCATCTCGCCCTCCAGCATGAACAGCAGCTCGGTGCCCGGGTGCTGAAAGAGCGGGAACACCTCACTCTGCTCGGTCAGGGTGACGAGATGCGCCTCCATCCGTTTGTGCTGTCCACGCAGCGCGCCGATCAAGGTGTAGTCGTGCCCCACGCGCGAACCGCGCTGCACGATCCGCGCTCCGGCGCCGGCCTGCGTGAACACCGCCTCGCGGTTGTCGTCGGCCCCCCGGAACAGCGCGGTCACCGGCACGTCGAGCGCCGCCGCAAGCCGAGACAGGGTGGTGAGGCTGCACGAGGTCTGGGCGTTCTCGATCTTCGAAAGCATGGCCTTGGAGATGCCCGCCCGCTTCGCCATATCCCCGACGGTCAGCCCGGTCGCCTGTCGGTAGCGGCGCACCTGCACCGCGATCGCCCGCTCCAAGGCTCCATCGACGGGGGCCGGTTGGTTGACCTCGCGGGCGGCCGGGCCGTGGTCGATTCGTTCCTGCTCCTCGTTCATCCTTTGCCGTTCATCCTTTGCCGTCCATTCGGGCAGCATAACGGCGGGTGCGGTGGGTGATGCCGTGATCTCCGCGAGACGCCGGAGCCCGGGCCGGGATGCCCAACGCCCGCCGGTCCGCATGCGGTCGGGCGGCGGCCGGACGAGGTGCGCGGAGAGGGTCATGATCGCTTACTCGGTGATACGGCCTGCGGCAGGTGCTGATACACCTGGGCCAGCCGGCGCCGGTAGCGCGGCCGGTACAGGAATGCGGCGGCGCCGAGGACGATGGGTACCAGCAGGATCCGGCCTGGTTCGATGAAGGCGAGCACCACGGCGGCGGTCACCGCCAACAGCACAGCGAGGAGGACCGTGAGCCGGATCCGGCGAAGTTCGGCGGCGAACTCGGCGAACCGGCCGGCGGATCGCTGGTCGGCCTGCCAGGCGGAGCCGCAGTCCGGGCATTGCCAGGCCTGGTCGACGCCGGTGTACCGGATCTTGCCGGTGGCGCCGCATGCGCAGGTGATCGTCAGATTCACGCCGCGACCTGTTCGACAGCGCCGTCAGCCTCAGTGTCAGCGTCGTCGCGGAGCCGGAAGCTCTTCTTGTCTTCGACGACCTGCCGGTACACATACAGCACACAGGCGAAGGCCAGCAGGCCGATGCCGATGAGCAGTTGACCGTACCCGCCGTAGCCGGTCAGTCCGAACGACAGGGACCCCACGACGAGCAGCACCAGGTTGAACACGGCCAGCACCCCGGCGAGGACCACCCACCCCTTGGCCAGCCGCAGGGGCCGCGGCCATGCGGGCCGGTCGCGGCGCATCAGGACCACGGCGGACAGTGCGAGGACATGGCACAGGACGTAACCGAGGTTGCTCGCGGCGAGCACCGCGACGGTACTCGGGAGCAGCAGCACCGCGAGAATGTTGGCCACCACGTCCACATACATGCCGCGGTTGGGCACGTTGTGCTTGTTCAGGTGACCGAGCCAGCGCACGGTCATCCCGGCCCTGGACATCCCGTACAGCGTCCGGGCCCCGCCGGCGCTCGCCGCGTTCATACCCAGGATGAAACTGCCGATCATGAAGATGATCACGACATTCGACAGCCCGCTGCCGATCTCCCGGTGGAGGAGGTCCGTGTAGAACCCGAGCGGTGACTCCGCCATGGCCTGCTGGTCGATCACCCCGCCCAGGGCCAGTGGGAGCAGCGCGTACACGGCGAGTGAGAACATCGCCCCACGCTGCAGGGCCAGCCGGGTGTCCCGCTCGGTGTCGTGGTATTCCGGCGCGAAGGTGGCGCTGACCTCCACCCCGTAGGCGGACCAGGAGTTCAAGTACAGCCAGACGAGCGCGAGTTGCAGAGTGCCCCAGCCCGAGGCACCGGCCCCGCCGAACCCCCAGCTCATCCGCGACCACTCGAAGTCCGACAGGAAGAACGGCACCAGTGCGAACAGCACCAGCGGCACCATGAGCAGCCCGCCGGTCAGGTAACCGAGGAATTTGACCGGTTTGATGCCCAGCGCGTTGATGACCCAGATGGCCAGGATCAGTCCGACCGCGATGACCCGTGGCAGGTCCAGATGGATCACGCCGGACGTGCTCCACGTCTGGCCGGGGAACCACTCCGACTGCGCCAGACCCCCGATGGTCATCCCGAAAATCGCCAGGACAGACGACCAGCCTGCCCAGTAACCGACGGCTGACATCGGCCCGGCCAGGCTGAACCGCTTACGCCAGCCTTCGAAGGCGTACATCGCGATGCCGCCGGAGTGGGTGGGGAACATCGTGGCCGGCTCGGTGTAGATCTTGTTCTGCAGCACGGCGATGACCATGGAGCCGAGCCAGACGGCCAAAGCTCCGAGGGCGCCGAGTTGCCCGGTGGTGTAGCCGATGTTGGCGATGATGAAGCCGGGGTTCGACAGCGCCATGACGAAGCCGTCGTACCAGTGCATGGTCTTGAGCAGTGAGCGGTCATCGACGGTGATCGTGGCAGTGCTCGGTACGGGCTCCGAGCCGGTGATTTCGCGGGGAACTGTCACGGCATGTCCTTCCAGCAGTCGGCGAGCAACTGTGCGGCGGTGTCGCGGTGGCGCATGGGCCCCTTGCAACCGGCCCTGTGCCGGGGAATCCGGCGAGAACGGAGGCGAACAGGAAATACCGGGCGGGAACTTGTGCAAGTCTGGTGAGGTGGCGAGGTGGGTGCGGATCCGGAGCAGGATCGGCCAGAACCGGCGAGCCGGATCAGATGCCGGACCTGGACCGGGAGGTGCAGCGGTCGGGCAGGCCTTCACCGTCGACCAGGAGGCGCCGGTCGCGCCCCCGTTCGGGATACCTCTCGTCCTTGCTGTGCGGGCAAAGCACCCGCTTCTCGGGGCAGTCCGTCAGGCGGATCCGGACTTCGGCGGGCCCGGCACCGTGCCGCACCCCGTCATGCTGCTCGGCACGTTCTGGGACCCACCTCCGACCTTGCGGATCGAGCCACGCGTGGCGCTCATCTCAACCCCTCGAAGAGTCCATTACGGTGAAACGAAAGGTAACTCCAGTAGACGGACGATGGGTTTCCGGTAGGTGTCAACCCCGTTGCACCTCGCGCCCGATGGCATCTCGTAGGAGCATGGGGCTCGCCGTTGGTATGGGGCGGGTTGGCCGTGGCTGATCTTCGATGTGGCTGGTGATCGGGCCGTTCCCCGTGCGTGCCCGTCAAGTCGGGGAAGGACGAGGACAGCGCTGGGTCAGATCACCGGGCAGGCAGCGAGGCGGGGTAACCACGTCACCGCACCTCAGTGCCCGGCCAGGAACTCCCCGGTAGCGGGCTCGCTCCCTCGCCGTTGGGGTTCGGGATCCGGAGGAACCGTCCAGCTTTGACTACACCGGGGTGCTGACGTCGGGACGGGCCTGTTCGCTGATCGCCGTGTAGCCGGCGCGTGCGACCGCTCCCGCGAGGGCGAGCGCGTCACCGAGGAGCGCTTCGTGCCCGCCCGACCGTCCATACCGCTGGCGATCGCCGCGCCCGCCACGGAGACGCCGAGGCCGGCCCAGGGCGCGAGCGGCAGCCGGTGTCCCTGCAGCGTCGAGATGAGGGCCTGCCAGACGGGCTGGGTGGCGACCAGGGCGGTCGCCATGGCGACACTGGTCATCCGGGTGATGGACATGAAGGTGGCGAAGTGCGCGGCGAGCGCCGTACCGGCGAGAGCCCCTGAGAGAGCACCTCGGCGTTGCTCCTTGCGCGCGAGAAAACGCTCGCCGCGGAAAACCTTCCTGAACTCGCGCCGGCGAATCAGCGCGACCACCGGTCCGAGGGTCAGGAGTCCCAGCGCGTTGCGGCCCAGCGCCAGCGCGAGAGCGGAGCCGGTGGCGAACGCGGTGAGCGGCGCGGTCGCGGAGAACGCGCCGATCGACGGCGCGCTCGACGAGGTGCTCGCGGTCCCGAAGGAGATGGGCGGCCCCGGCGGCGACAGGACGAACCCCGAGCAGCTGCTCGCCGCCGGGTACGCCGCGTGCTTCCACAACGGACTCCGGCTGATCGCGGGCCAGCAGAAGCTCAGGCTGGGCGAGTCGACGGTCCGGTCCGCGGTGAGCCTGCTCGCTCTGGACAACGGCGGGTTCACCCTGGCTGTCACACTGACGGCGTACCTGCCCGGCCTGGAGCAGTCCATGGCCGATCAGCTGCTGAAGACCACGCACGAGGTGTGCCCGTACTCCAACGCCACCCGGGGGAACATCGACGTGACCCTCAAGGCCACGGTCTGAGTCCGAGGTTGGCGATGTCGACCGTTCGCTCCCGTGCGAGCGGTCGTCGTCCTTTTGGCCGAGGCCGGGGGGTCACAACCGGCCGTTGTGCCGGGGCGGCGGGGGCGGTCGGGCGGGCAAGCTCTGCGAAGAGCAACCGGTAGGGACCGGCCGCCGCGGGAATCGAAGGAGCACCCCATGAAGCGCATCGTCATTGCCCTGGCCTCGGCAGCCGTGCTGGCCGGAGGGGTGGTGACGGCGTGGAACGTGTTCGACAACTCGTCGGTCGCCAGGGCGGGTGGATCGGATCACACGGTTTCCCGTACTGAGGTCGAGAAGCTGGCCAAGGAGAACTACGGCATCCCCTTCGTCCAGGACGGACCGCAGTCCGTGAGCTGCCCGAGCGGGCTGCACGCGAAGATGGACGACACCGTGGCGTGCACCGCCGTCTTCAAGGGCGAGAAGAAGACGATGCTGATCTCCGTGACCGGAGTGAACGGCGACCGGGTCAGCTTCGACTACGGCCTGTCGAAGTAGGGCGAGCAGGGCGAGCGGAAAACGCACGGATCCGGGCGGCTGGACCGCGACCGGATTCGCCTTCGACCGGCACGATGCGACACCCCTGAAAGGGAAAAGGCGTGACTACCGCAACACCTGTTCGCCAGCAAAGCGGCCTTGCCCTGTATTTTGCTGTCACCTTCGCGACGACCTGGGCTTTCTGGCTTGTCGCGATCGCACTCGGTGGATCGGTGAAGAATTCTTCCACCGTCGTTCCCTACGTGCTCGGCGGCTTCGGCCCGGTGATCGGCGCGATCGTGGTCCGGGTGCGCCGCGCCCGCCGCCGGGAACCCGTCCCTGCCCATACCGTGAGGCTCCGGCTGAGCATGCGGCTGGGCTGGGTGCTGCCCCTGCTGGTGATGGCGTCGGCCACCGTGCTGGCCGGCGCGGTGCTCGCGCACCTTCTGGGTGGTCCCGTGGTGAGTCTGGCAGAGGGGCGGCGTCTGATCACGGACGCCGGCGGACCCGTGGCGTTCTTCGTCGGCATGCTGGTCGCCGGTCCGTTGTCCGAGGAGCCCGGTTGGCGGGGCACGGCATACCCACGCATGCGTGCGTCGTTGAGCCGCCTTCAGGCCGGCCTCCTGCTGGGTGTCATCTGGGCGGTATGGCATGTGCCGCTGTTCTTCGTCCGCGGGACTCTCCAGGCCGGATTCGGTCTGACCAGCTGGAGCGGCCTGCTTTTCGTGCTCAGCGTCATCCCGATGGCGCTGCTGACCGGTTACGCCTACGAGCGTGCTGGGGTCGCGGCGTCGATCGCGGTTCACTTGGGCGTCAACGGGACGATAGCGCTGCTGGACGCCAGTTCGCCCTCGAACCTGGGGTCCATCGTGGCCGTGCAGAGCGTTGTCGCGATCACCCTGCTTGTCCGGCACCGCGATCGCCGGGACCAGTCGGTTCTCGCGGACCCTCGTGCGTACCAGGCCGTCGCCGACCCGGCGCATCAGATCAGCCGGCCCCGAAGCTGATCGATTCGGGCGCTGCTACGGAAGCCGTCCAGTGACAAGGCCTGCCCACGCGGCAGGCCTTGTCACGTTCGGCGGAGGAAGCTCTGCGGAGAACTGCCGGTAGAGACCGGCCGTCGCGGGAATCGAGAGGCGAGCAGAAGGCGAGGAGAAGACGAGCCGGAGACCGGGCGGGCGGCGGGGAAGGCGAGCAGCAGCGCACCTCCCGTCGGGCGGCGTGGTGCGGCGATGGGTTCAGCGGTCGCCGACCACGCCGCAGCGCCATGCCCAGGCGGCGATCTCCACGCGGTTCCGCAACCCCAACTTGGTCTGGATGTTCGTCAGATGGGACTTGACGGTGGAGAGCGAGATGACAAGCTCCGCGCAGATCTCCTGGTTGGTCCGCCCGTCGGCGACCAGCCGGGCCACATCCAACTCCCGTTCCGTGAGCGGGCCCGAGGATTCCTCGTCCCGGGAAGCGGGGCGCTGCCCACCGATCTGCTTCAGGAGCCGTACGGTCACGGCGGGGGAGATCAGCGCGTCGCCGCGCGCCGCCGCGCGTACGGCCTCCACCAGCAGTCCTGGACCCGCGTCCTTCAGCAGGAACCCGCAGGCGCCGCCGTTCAGCGCCCCGTAGAGGTAGTCGTCCTGGTCGAAGGTGGTCACGACGACCACGCGCAGCGGGTCGACGGCCTTCGGGCCCGCGAGCAGCCGGGTCACTTCCAGCCCGTCGAGTTTCGGCATCCGGATGTCGACGAGGCACACGTCGGGGCGCAGTTTCCTGGCCAGCTCCACGCACTGCGCGCCGTCGGCCGCCTCGCCCACGACCTCGATACCGGGCTGTGACTGGAGAATCAGCCGGAAGCCCGTGCGCACCATTTCCTGGTCGTCGGCGATCAGGACACGGATCGCTGATCCGCTGGCGTTGGTCATGCGGGGGATCCTGTCACAGCGCCGTGTACCGGGAATTCGGCGGTCAGCCTCCAGCCGCCGTCCTCGGCCCGGCTCGCGTGGAGTGTGCCGCCGACCGCCTCGGCACGTTCGGTCAGCCCGACGAGGCCGAGGCCGCCGCGCCCGCCGAGAGGTTCGTCGTTCGGCCCCGCCTGCCGCGGAGGTGGCGCGTTGTACACCTCGACCCGAAGCCGCCGGGCAGCCGCATCACCGGCGGCGTCGTCCGACAGCGCGACCCGTACGGAGACGGACGGTGATCCCGGCGCGTGGCGTCGTACGTTCGTCAGCGCCTCGCGCACGACGTTGCGCACGGAGGTCTCCACCTCGGGGGCGGGCCGCGCCTGCCGGGCTTCGGCCGCGACCTGGAGGGTGGCGGGGACGTCACGTTCGGAGAACGTGGCGACCAGTTCGCCCAGTTCGGCGTACAGCTCCCCCGGCCGCACCGCCCGTGTGGTGTCGTCGCGCAGCACGCGCACCAGCTTGCGCATCGACTGCAGGGTCTCGTGCCCGGCGTTCTCGATGCTGTGCAGCAGGGGGTCCACCTGCTCGGGCGCGATCTCGCGGATCGTACGGGCCGCCTGGGCCTGGACGACGATGCCCGTGACGTGGTGGGCGACGAAGTCGTGCAGTTCGCGGGCGAGTTCCAGACGTTCGCTGTGGCGCGTGTCGGCGACGGCGCGACTTCTGCGGAGATCGAGGCTGCGCAGATACGAGCCGAGACCGACCGCGCCGCCCGTGAGGAAGATCAGGAGGAAGGAGAAGTAGATGTTGCCGCTCACAGCCAGCCGCATCGGTGCCGAGATCACGGCGGAGCCGAGCGCCGTGCCCAGCGCGGCGGCCAGCCAGGGCTGCGGTACGTCCCTCATGGTGCGGACCAGCAGGAGCAGCAGGCACAGCGTCTCCAGCATGCCCCAGCCGGCGAACGGCGCCGTCACGGACGTGAAGTAGACCAGCGTCACCGTCCAGGAGACCAGCACCGCGGCACCCGCGCCCCAGGCCGGCGCGAGACGTCGGTGCGGCAGCAGCAGCGCGACGGCCGCCACGAGGCCCGGGGCCAGCCTCCCCCACACGCCGGCGCCTTCGAGTCCGGAGGCGGCCACGACGCCGGACACGTCGACCACCCACAACAGCGCCATGACCACGCCCAGAGCGGTGAGGGCCGTACGGCGGGGCAGCGGGGGATTCCCCGGGTGGTCGGCCATGTCTCTCGCCTCTCTCGCATCTCGCACGTGTCGCAGCGTAGGGGCGGCCCCGCCGTGTGGCCTCGGCCGAAAGGACGACGCGGCGGTGGTGAACCGGTCGACCGGCCGAGGCCACGAGCCGTGCCGGCAGCGGATGTTGGAGCACATGAACCTCAACACCTCCTGGCCACCGCCCGTGCTGAGCGGCATCGGACTGTCCAAGTCCTTCGGATCCACCCGCGCGCTCGACGGCGTGGACATCGCCGTGCGACCAGGTGGGTCGCTGGCCGTGATGGGCCCCTCGGGGTCCGGCAAGTCGACGTTGCTGCACTGCCTGGCGAACATCGAGCGCCCGGACAGCGGCCAAGTGCTGCTGGACGGCGAGCGCATCGACCAGATGCGCGAACCGGACCGCAGCGAGCTGCGCCGTACCCGCTTCGGCTTCCTCTTCCAGTTCGGGCAGCTGCTGCCCGAGCTGCCGGCGGTGGAGAACGTGGCGCTCCCGCTGATGCTCGGCGGTACCTCGCGACGCGAGGCGGAGCGGCGCGCACGCCAGTGGTTCGCGCCGCTGGGTTTGGAGGGCAAGGAGGACAGCCGCCCCGGCCAGCTGTCCGGCGGACAGGCACAACGGGTGGCGCTCGCACGTGCGTTGGTCGGGGGCGCCCAGGTCGTCTTCGCCGACGAGCCGACGGGCGCGCTCGACCAGGCCACCGGGCAGGAGGTGATCCGGATGCTGACGGAGGTCACCAGGAGGCAGAACACGGCGTTGGTCGTGGTCACCCACGATCGGTCGGTGGCCCGCTGGTGCGACCGTACGGCGCACGTGCGGGACGGGCGGATCGTACGCGAGACGGATGCGTACGGCTCAGCATCCGGAGACTTCGCATCCGAAGTCTCCGCATCAGAAGACTCAGCACCCGTCAGCGCAGCACCCGGCAGCTCAGCACCCGCCGGGCACGCGGCCAGGACCGGCGAAGGCATCGGAGTCGTGCGATGAGGATGCTGAACCGCACCACCTGGACGCTGACCTGGCGGCTGCTGCGAGGCGGCGGCAGACACGGCCGCCTCGGCGTCGGACTGTCCGTCGCCGCCTCGGCCATCTGCACCACACTGCTGCTCCTGTGCGTCGGCGCCAACCTCGGCTTCGGCGAACGCGCCACGCACGCAGACTGGCGTACCCCCGCCAGGACCGAGCGCTCACGCCCGGTGGCCGTCGAGGCGGTGGGCACCACCTTCGTCGGCGGTGAGCCCGTAACCGTCGTCGATGTCGCCGCGTTGCCGGGCAGGAGCGGCAGCCGCAACGGTGAGGCGCCCGCGCCTCCCGGCATGCCGCGCTTCCCCGAGCCGGGCGAGGTATGGACGTCGCCCGCGCTCGGCGAGCTGCCCGGCATGGACACCACCGGCACGCTCGGCCGCGCCGCGCTGGCCAGGCCCGGCGAGAAGGTGGCCGTCGTCGGGCACCGCGCCGATGACCCGGCGATGACGGTGAAACGCGGCACCGACCCGCGCCGCCCGGGGGACATCGTCACGCCCACGCCCGTCGCGGACTTCGCGGGCAAGCGCACGGCGGACGGCCTCGGTTCGCAGTACCAGGACCTGATGAAGATCGCCACGGCACTGCTGATCGTGCCGCTGCTCGTGCTCGGCGCCTCCTCGGCCCGGCTGTCCGTCTCGCGGCGCGACACGCGGCTGGCCACGCTGCGGCTGCTGGGCGCCGCGCCGGGCCGGATCGCGGAGATGGCGGCGGCGGAGGCGGCGCTGACCGGCACGGCCGGGGCCCTCGCGGGCGCGCTGGGCTATGCGGTCCTCCTGCCCCTGGCGGCCAAGGTCCCCGTGGCGGGCGGCAGTTGGTACGTCGTGGACCTGTGGGTGGGCCTGCCCGTGCTGCTCGCCCTGCTCGCCGGCGTGGTGCTGATGGTGGCGGCCGGCGCGCTGGCGGGGCTGCGGCAGGTGGCCGTGGGCCCGCTCGGGGTCGTACGCCGCTCGCGCGCTCCCCATCTGAAGGCCGTGCGCGCGCTGCTGTTCGTCGTCGTGCTGCTGGGCTACTGGCAGTTGTCCAAGGGCAGGGCGATGGACATCAACGCGGTGGTGTACTGCTGCGCCGCTGTCTTCGCCGCGCTGTCCGTCATCGGCCCGTGGGTGGTCGGCGTGCTCGGCGGCCTCGTCGCCGCGTCGGCGCGGCGTCCGGCGACGCTGCTGGCGGGGCGCCGTCTGCTCGACGACCCCAAGTCCGTGTGGCGTGCGGTGTCGGCGCTGACGCTGGCGGCCTTCGTGGCCGGTTTCTTCGCGCTGTTCAGTCTCGGCGGCGACTCGCCGTGGGGCAGCGCGGACCAGCTCGCGTTGTCCGTGCCGAAGGAGCGCGTCACCCAGGTGCGGCAGCAGGTCGGCGAACGCCTGGAGCGCGCGGGCATCGACGCCACCGTCCGCACGGACGACGACTGGGTCGCCACCGGTACCGGCGAAGGTGGCGAGCGCCAGGTCACCGCGACCGTCACGGACCCGGCCCGGCTGGACGCGGCGCGCGGCGCCCTCTCCGGCCTCGTGCCCGGCCAGTACCCGGTCACGGGCACGGACGTCGCCTGGCAGTCGCGGCAGTTCGACCACGACTTCCACCTCGTGACCCTGGCCGTGCTCGGCGCGAGCTTCGCCATCGCCATCGCCTCTACGGGCATCACGGCAGCCTCGTCCGTCCTGGACCGCCGACGCACGTACGGCCTGCTGCACCTCGCGGGCACCCCGCTGCGGATCCTGGACGCGGCCAGGCGTACCGAGTCGGTGCTGCCCGCTGCCGTGCTAGCGGGCGGCGCGGTGCTCACGGGGCTGTTCTGCGCGGCGCCGCTGACCCTTGCCGGGGGCGCACCGCAGTTCGACGGCCGCAGCGCCACGCTCCTCGCCGGCTGCCTGGCGCTGGGCTTCGCAGGCCTGGCCGGCGCGAGCGCGGCGAGCCGCCCCTTGCTGCGCACGGTCGTGGCGGAAGCGGGCCCGCGTCCGGACTAGGGGCGGATCCCGTCGCAGGAGATGTCCAGACGCCGCGGCCCGCGCAGCACGGCGTTCTGCCGGTACGGGGGCGGGTCCTCGACCAGGCGTGGGTTCTCCAGCCTCCGGGCCAGTTCCGACAGGGCGAGCTGGGCCTCCAGCCGGGCGAGTGGTGCGCCGAAGCAGCTGTGGATGCCGCTGCCCAGGCCGAGGTGCTGGATGTCCCGGCGGTCCGGGTCGAAGCGGTCCGGGTCCTCGAAACGCTGGGGGTCGCGGTTGCCGGACGCCAGAACCAGCCAGAGGGAGGCGCCCTTCGGGATGGTGACGCCGCGGACCTCGATGTCGGCGAGGGTGGTGCGCTGCGGCACCAGTTGCACCGGCGGCTCGAAGCGCAGCAACTCCTCGACGACGGGCACGGCCAGCTGCGGATCCGAGCGCAGCCGCCGCAGGACGTCGGGGTGGCGCAGCAGGGTCAGCATTCCGTTGGTGATGAGATTGACGGTGGTCTCGTGCCCCGCGATGAGCGGGTGCGGCCGGCTCAGGTCGACGGGGCCGGCTCAGGCCGGGCGGGACTTCGGCCCCGCAGCATGTTCAGGCTGAGGAGCAGCGCCCAGGCCGGGAAGACCAGTTCGGACCAGGGCACGCTCGCTCCCACCGCGAGCAGCACAAGTCCCGCCACGTAGCCGAGGACGACGAGCGGGCGCGGGAGGACGCCGCGCCGGCGGCCGATGGTCGAGGTCGTGATGATGAACACCGCCGCCATCCGCATGGCGTACGTGGTCAGCAGGGCGTAGGCGAAGTGCCGGCCGAAAGGAGGGTGCTGCTGACTCTCGTCGAGCACGGTTGTGGCCGCCGCGGCAGCGCCGAACAGGGTGGCGACGAAGACCAGGCCGCTGCCCAGGAACACGGTGGAGAAGAACCGCTCCTCGGCCTCGCCGGTCTGCTCGCGCAGGGCGCCCATGAACCACAGGAAGGCGATCCCGGCGAACGGGAGCAGTGCCAGCGCCGTCCGCACGGCACCGCGCTGTCCGGCGTCGACGGTCGCGTCGTCCCCGCCGGCTCCGGCGGGCAGAGCAACGCGCACCAGGACCATCGCCGCGGCCATCAGGATCGCGAACACCAGCCCGGCCACCCCGGCGGCCCAGGGTGTCGCGAGGCGCTCGTGCTTTCGCTCCATGGTCTCTCGCTCTCTGCCTGGTCCTCCTTCGTACAGACACCAGCGATCCAGGGACTCGCGCCACCGGGGTCACCCGGAAGGAAGACCGCGGTGCGCCATACGGGCCATGGCCGGCCGACCGGACCCGTCCCTGCCGTTCCTCCCTGGCAGAGCCGCCCGGGTCGGTACGGTCGGGGCATGAGAGCGACGGGAACCTTTACCGTCAAGGCGTTCGTCCCGACGGAGCTGAAACCGGAGCCGGCCGTGTCGACCGGGCTGCCGGTAGGCGTCGCGATGATGGAGAAGCAGTTCCATGGGGAGATCGAGGGGCGCTCGGCGACCCTGTTCACCGCCGCGTACGACCAGGAGACCGGCGTCGGGACCTATGTGGCCATGGAGTCCTTCGAGGGTTCGCTGCACGGCCGCGAGGGCGCCTTCAACTTCGTGCACTCGGCGACGACGTCCGGCAGCGACCGCACCGCGGAGTTCTTCGCCCTGGTGCCGTCGAGCGGCACCGGTGAGCTGGCCGGGATCTCCGGCGCCGGAGGGCTGGCCGTCGACGCCGACGGCACGCATCGTGTCTGGTTCGAGTACGAACTCGGCTGAGCCGTCCGCGGGGCGGGGCCGCCGGGGCGGCGCCTACGCGCGCACCGCCTGCCGCACCTCGGGAGACTCCAGCTGCTCGGCCGTCCGCGCGGCGGTCCCCCGAGCCCACGCCCCACTGGTCACCGCCCCCAGCACCAGCACCGCGAGCCCGCACCCGGCGATGATCCACCACCCCGGCGCGGCGGCGGAGACGAACGTCTCCCGGTACGACGACGCACTGATCCCCGCCGCCAGCACCGCCCCGATCACCGCGACGCCCAGGGTCTGCCCCAGCTGCCGACTGGTGGAGGCGACGGCCGCGGCCACCCCGGCCTGACTGCGCGGCATGCCCGACACGGCCGTGTTGGTGATCGGCGCGTTGACGAACCCGAAGCCGATGCCGAACAGCGCGTACCCGGCGAACAGCGTGACGTCGGACGTCTCGGCGTCGAACGCGGCGAACAGGACCCCGCTCGCGGTCATGGCGACCCCGGCGATCAGCAGCGGCACCCGCGGTCCGACAGTGCCGACCAGCCGCCCGGACAACGGTGCGCACAGGAACGTCGGAACGGCCATCGGCAGCATCCACAGCCCCGCGTGCATCGCGTCCAGGCCCCGTACGTTCTGCAGGTACAGCGTCGACAGGAACAGGAAGCCGCCCAGACTCGCGAACCCGCACACCGCGATGACGGTGGCCCCGCTGAACGGCGCCGAGCGGAAGAACCGCAGGTCGATCAGCGGCTCGTCCCGCCGGGGCTCGTAGCGGAGCAGCCCCGCCAACGCGGCCAGCGCCACGGCGAAGAACGGGAGTACGGCGACCAGGCCCGCGTCCGGCGCCTCGATGATCCCGTACGTCAGCGCCCCGAACAGCATGATCACCAGCACCTGGCCGACCGGATCCGGCCGACGGGCCTTGGGCGCCCGGGACTCGGGCACGTACCGCAGGGTGAGCAGCAGGGCGGCCAGACCCACCGGCAGGTTGAGCCAGAAGATCGAGCGCCAGCCGACCGACTCCACGAGCAGCCCGCCGACCAGCGGCCCGGCGGCCATGGAGATGCCGACCACCGCACCCCACGCACCGATCGCCCGCGCTCGCTCCCGCGGGTCCGTGAAGGTGTTGGTGATGATCGACATGGCGACCGGGTTCAGCATCGAACCGCCCACCGCCTGCACCATGCGGAAGGCGATCAGCGCGTCCAGGTTCGGCGCGAGGGAGCACAGCGCGGAGCCGAGGGTGAAGACGATCAGCCCCGCCATGAAGACCCGCTTGCGGCCGAGCCGGTCGGCGGTGGAGCCGGAGAGCATCAGGAGCGAGGCGAGGACGAGGGTGTACGCGTCGATGGTCCACTGGAGGCCGGACGTACTCGCGTCCAGCTCCTTCTGCATGGAGGGCAACGCGACGTTCAGGACGGTGTTGTCGAGGCTCACGATCAGCAGGCTCATGCAGCAGATCGCGAGCACCAGCATGCGACGACGGTGACTGAGCTCGGGCATGGGCTCCAGCCTACGCCCACTTCAATAGTGTGTCTAACTAATGACTATCGCATGGTCATCGTCGCCACCTCTCGGCGTGCGTGACAATGGGGGAATGCCCACGACCGCGCTCACCAACAGCACGCCCCTGACCAGCACGGCGGGTACGGCCCTGCGGATCGGCCCGCACGCCGTCCGGCCGCCCGTCGTCCTCGCCCCCATGGCCGGGATCACCAACGCGCCCTTCCGCACCCTGTGCCGGGAGTTCAGCGGTGGAAAAGGCCTGTTCGTGAGCGAGATGATCACGACCCGGGCGCTGGTCGAGCGCAACGAGAAGACCATGCAGCTGATCCGCTTCGACGCGACGGAGAAGCCGCGCTCGATCCAGCTGTACGGCGTCGACCCGGCCACCGTCGGCAAGGCCGTCCGCATGATCGCGGAGGAGGACCTCGCCGACCACATCGACCTGAACTTCGGCTGCCCGGTCCCCAAGGTGACCCGGAAGGGCGGCGGCTCGGCGCTGCCGTACAAGCGCAACCTGCTGCGGGCGATCCTGCGCGAGGCGGTCAGCGGCGCCGGTGACCTGCCGGTGACGATGAAGATGCGCAAGGGCATCGACGACGACCACATCACCTACCTCGACGCCGGCCGCATCGCGGTCGAGGAAGGCGTGACGGCCATCGCCCTGCACGGCCGCACCGCCGCCCAGCACTACGGCGGCACCGCCGACTGGGACGCCATCGCCCGTCTGAAGGAGCATGTGCCGGAGATCCCCGTGCTCGGCAACGGCGACATCTGGTCGGCCGAGGACGCGCTGCGGATGGTGCGGGAGACCGGCTGCGACGGCGTGGTCGTGGGACGCGGCTGCCTGGGGCGGCCGTGGCTGTTCGCGGACCTGGTGGCCGCCTTCGAGGGGCGTACCGACGACATCGCACGCCCCTCCCTGCGCGAGGTCGCCGACGTCATGGTCCGGCACGCCACGCTGCTCGGCGAGTGGATCGGCGACGAGGCCCGCGGGGTCATCGACTTCCGCAAGCACGTGGCCTGGTACCTGAAGGGCTTCGCGGTCGGCTCCGAGATGCGCAAGCGGCTCGCGATCACCTCCTCGCTGGCCGAACTGCGGTCCGGGCTCGACGAGTTGGACCTCGACCAGCCCTGGCCGTCCGGCGCCGACGGGCCCCGCGGCCGTACGTCCGGCAACAACCGGGTGGTGCTGCCGGACGGCTGGCTGAAGGACCCGTACGACTGCGCGGGGATCGGCGAGGACGCGGAGCTGGACACCTCCGGGGGCTGATCAGTCCTTGGACGGGTGGGGTGTCGAGCCGTACGCCGTCAGGAAGCGGTCGCGGAACGAGCTCATCTTCCACACCGGGGCGTTCTTGGCGGGCCTCAGACCCTCCGTCCAGTTCCATCCGGCGATCTTGTCGAGGACCTTCGGGTCCTTGGCGACGATCGAGACGGGCACGTCACGGCTGGCGTGGTTGCCGCTGACCCGGGCGATCGGCTGGTGGTCGCCGAGGAAGACGAGGACGGTGTCGTCGTTGCCGTAGCGCTCCAGCCACTGGGTGAGGCTGGTGACGGAGTACTGGACCGACTTGCCGTACTCCTGCTTGGAGCGGGTGCTGTCGGTGATGATGTCGGAGGGGTGGGTGCCGGCCTTCTGGATCGGCCCGAAGACCGAGCCGTCGCCGAGCTGGTCCCAGCCGACCATCTTCGGGATCGGCGACCAGGGCTGGTGGCTGGAGGTCAGGATGATCTCCGACATCAGCGGCTTGTCGCGCTTCTTGCCGTGCTCCAGCCGCTGGAAGGCCTCCAGCGCGTACTGGTCCGGCATGGTCGACCAGCTGAACTTCGGGCCCCGGTAGCCCATCTGGAAGGCGTTGTAGACCTTGTCGAGGCCGTAGAAGCTCTGCTCCGGCCAGCCCTTCTGGACACCGGGCATCACACCGACCGTGTCCCAGGCGCCGGTCTTCTTGAAGGCCTTGGTGAGGCTGAGATGGTCGCTGGACATGACGGTCCGGTAGCGCTGCTGGTTGTCGATCCACAGGCCGGACATGGTGGTGGAGTGGCCGAGCCAGCTGCTGCCGCCGTAGGTCGCGGAGGTCAGCCAGCCGCTCCTGGCGCGGAAACCGGCCTTCTCGAGCGCGGCGGTGCTGCTGTCGAGTGTCTCGTCGACGCCGGGTGCGATGCCCGGGTCCTCGATGGCACTGCGGCCGTAGCTCTCGATGAAGGTGAAGATCATGTCCTTGCCGCGCAGGTCGGGCAGCAGCTGGTCGGCGGGCGTGTCGCCGAACTGGTCGGCCTTGGCCTCGTTCCGGAACGCCGCCTCGTCCCGCAGCGTGGTCTTCACCCGCCAGGCCTGCGCCTTCAGGGCACCGGCGGCCCGGTCGGAGGCGATCGGCATGCCGTTGAACTGAAGGCCCAGGGTGGAGCAGGTGATCCAGACGGTGCCGGCGATCAGGGTGGCCCGGGTGGCGGTCCGGGTGTCGCGCACCAGCAGGTTGCTCAGCCGGACCGTCGCCAGCGCCATGAGCACCAGCAGCACGACGACGAGGACCACCGCGCCGACGGCGGCGGCGACGGCGGTCGTCCGGCCCATCGAGTCCGCGATGTACGACTGCGCGTCGTCCAGCAGGCTCCAGTCCAGGATCAGGTTGAAGCTCCGGCCGAGATACTCCCTGAACCCCATGTCGAGGAAGTTCATGATCGTCAGCGCGCCGAGGACCGCGCCGGAGAACGCCGCCAGGATCATCCGCGGCCGACGTGGCAGCGCGAGCATCACCGCGGCCCCGATGATCGCTTCCGCCGGCAGCCGCGTGAACCGGTTGGGCTGCACGGTGGCGACCGTGTTGGGCATCAGCATCGCCCCGAGCACCAGGGCGGCGGCCAGCGCGGTGGTCGTCCAGTAGAGGACACGGGCGGCGGTGGGGTGACGGGTGCGCCAGGAACGCCAGTGGGCCAGGCGGGCTCTGAGGCGGGCCTTGGCACCGGCCGGGGCGTCACCATCGGGTTCACCAGGCGCGGCCTTGTCGATTTCGGCCGTCTCGGACACGGCCGTGTCGGTTACGGCGGTGTCGGGCGTGGCCGTGTCGGCTACGGCCGTCTCGGACACGGCCGTGTCGGTCGCCGCCCCCTCCGGTACCGCCTCGGCCGCTCCCCCCGGGGTCTCCTCGCTCGCCGGAGGGACGGGGGCGGTGTCGTCGGCGGCGGTGCCCGGCGTTTGGCGAAAGCGCGTGAAGACAGGCACCCGAAGGTCCTTCCGTACGAAGCCCGGTGGAGCGGCGGACCCGGCCTCTGGGGGGCCGGGATCCCTCGCATTTCCGTACGGTTCGGCTCCGTCCGCTGTTCAGCCCTTTTGCCCAGTGCTCGGCAAACACCGCGCAAACGACTGCCCAACCGGTGCCGGGCAGGGGCTGGGCACCTGCGCCGGGCACGTGGACCGGGCGCGGGTGTCAGGCGCCCCCGACCGCCGTGAGCAGCGCCAACGGTGCCGCAGCCGAGCGGGACTCCCGTACGCAGGCGTGCGGGTAGGGGACCGGCTCCGCGTGGGTGTCGCGGCCGTAGCCCGCGAGGACCTCCGGGAGGCGGTGGCCGGTCACCGTCGCCGCGTCGACCAGGGCGTGGGCGACCGTGCGGGCCTCGTCGTGCAGGCCGTAGCGGGCGAGCCCCAGACTGATCAGCGCGTTGTCGTGCGGCCAGACGGAACCGCGGTGGTAGGAGAGCGGGTGGTACGCCGACTGCCCCGAGGCGAGGGTGCGCACGCCCCAGCCGGAGAAGAAGTCCGGTGCCAGCAGCCGCCGGCCCACCTCCTCGCCGTACTCCTTGTCCAGCAGGCCCGACCAGAGCAGATGGCCGGCGTCCGAGGCGAGCGCGTCCACCTGGCGGCCCTCGCCGTCCAGGGCCAGCGCGGGGAAGGAGCGGTCCGGCATCCAGAAGTCCCGCTGGAAACGGTCACGCAGATCGGCGGCGGCCTGTTCGAGGAGCGCCGCGTAGGTCGCGTCCTCCCACGCCGTGCGCGCCAGCCACGCCGTGCGGCGCAGCGCGTCGTACGCGTATCCCTGGGCGCCCGCCGCCATCACCGGGCCGCTCGCGCGGGTGCCGTCGGCCGAGCAGATGGCGCCGGGGGAGTCCTTCCAGTTCTGGTTGGAGAGGCCGCCCTGGTCGGCGCGGTAGACCAGGTAGCCGCGTGAGGTGAGGCCGCCGTGGTCCAGCATCCAGCCGATGGCCGCGCGGGCGTGGGGTTCCAGGCGGCGGGCCAGTTCGGTGTCCCCGGTGTGTTCGACGTACGCGCCGAGCAGGACGAGGAACAGAGGCGTGGCGTCCACCGAACCGTAGTACCGGCCGAACGGCACCTGGCCGAAGTGCGCCAGTTCGCCGTGCCGCACCTCGTGCACGATCTTGCCGGGCTGGGCGACGGACTCCGGGTCGGTCTCCGTCGCCTGGGTCGCGGCGAGCGCGGGCAGCGTGGCGGCGGCCAGCCGTGGGCGGTAGGGGAGCGCGAACAGGGAGGTCAGCAGGGCGTCCCGGCCCAGCATGGTGAGGAACCAGGGGGCTCCCGCCGCCGGGACGCGCAGGTCCTCGCCGTCCGGGCCGGTCGCCGGGACCTGCAGCGAGGCGAGGTCGGCGAGCCCGCGCGCGCAGGCCGCGGCCAGCTCCGGCCAGCCGGTCGGGAAGGCGACGCCTTCGACGAACTCGCCTTCCAGCGCGAGGAGTTGTTCGTTCACCGCCGCCGGGGAGCGCGGGACGCGCAGGGCCCGCCGGTCGCCGTGCGGGCGGGCCATCACCCGCAGCGTCAGCTCCGCCGAACCGTGCGGCTCCAGGTCCAGCGTCCACACCAGGCGACGGGCTCCGGTGCCGGTCTCCTCGACGCCGTCCGGTACCGGCTCGGCCGTCACCGTCGTACAGGATCGCCATGCACCGCGCCGGTAGGTGAACTCCACGCCGTCGTCCAGGACCTGGCGCGAGCGGATGGCTCCTATTTTCGCGTACGTGCGGTGGTCGGAGCGCAGTTCGAACTGGTCGGTGAAGTCGGCGTCCGCGGTGACCGCGAGACGGACCGTCGTCGGCACCGGCCGGTTGCTGGTGACCCGGAGCGACTCGACGAACGCGCCGTCCGAGACGGCCTGTTCACGGAAGATCGTGTAGGCGGGCGGCTCCAGGCGTCCGCCGCGCGGCACCAGCACGCAGCGTGCGGTGTCCCCGTGCGTGACCGGCGACAGCGCCTCGGGCACCGCGCCGTCCACGGTCAGCTGCCACCGGCTCAGATGCCGGGCGTCGCGCACGAACAAGCCGTCCGGGGAGCTGCCGTTCCGGACGCCGCTGATGTCCCCTCCGTCGCCGACGGCGGCGAACGTCCCGCCGTGTACGAGCAGGTGATGCCGGTCCGTCATCGCCCATCCCCTCCCTTGACTCCCTGGTCACCCACGCCATCCATGCCGTCCACGCCACGCACGCCGTCCATGCCGCCCACGCCCTCCATGCCACTCGCGTCACTTGTCACTTGGGTCACTCATGTCGCTCGCGTCACTCAAGTCACTTATGTCGAACGTGCGGAGGGCCGTCGGGGACACGTCGTCTCCCGGGCCCGTGTGCAGCAGGTCGAGGGTGAGCGCGGCGGTCCAGCTGAAGCCGGTCGCCCCGCAGGCCTCGCCGGTGTACGGGTCGACGTACTCCGCGAAGTCGGTGGCGGCGGCCACCTCCAGGGCGGCCGTCCGCAGCGCGTCGGCGCGGTCCCGCTCACCGTGGGTGCGCAGCCCGCGCTCCACCAGCCAGCTCGTGTTGAACCAGGCCGGCCCGCGCCAGTACCGGTGCGGGTCGAAGGCCTCGCCGAGCAGGTCGTAGCTCGGGACCAGCCGGGTGCTGTCGCCGACGCCGAAGTGCGCTCCGCCCAGGGTGCGCAGCAGCCCGGCGGTGACCTCCCGCGGCAGGTCCGGCAGCAGCAGCGGGACCAGGCCGGATACGCCGCGCTCGGGGATGAGCTCCCCGCTCGTGACGTCCCGGCACAGGAACAGGCCCGCCGTCGGGTCCCACAGCCGTTCAACGAGCGCCGCCGTCAGGCGCTCCGCGCGCGCGTGCCGGGCGCTGCCGGCGGCGCCCAGCTCCTCCGCGATCCGGGCGAGGGCGTGTTCGGAGGCGATGAGCAGGGCGTTGAAGGAGGGGTCCTCGACGGCGAACGAACCGGCGCCGTCCGCGTATCCGCGATCCCGGTAGTCGGTCGCCAGCCGCACGTACCGCCCGTAGTCCAGATCGGTCGGCCGGTCCTCGGCCGCCCCGTGGTCGAGGTCGGCGCGGCGGAAGGAGCGGGCCGGGGTGGGTGTGATCCGGGCGAGCGGGGCGTCCCAGCAGGGACTGTTGTCCATACCCTGTTCCCAGGGGTGCACGACGGACGCCAGGGAGCCGCCGCCCAGGTCGCGCCGGTGCAGCAGATACCGGTGCCAGGCCGCGAGCCGGGGGTACACCCGCGCGAGGAAGCCGCGTGACCGGGACAGCCCAGGGTCGGCGCGGTGCACCAGCCAGGCCGCCAGCGCGTGCACCGGTGGTTGCACGATGCCGGAGGTCTGTACGGTGCGCGGGGCGCCCGCAGCGCGCCCCGCGGTCGAGGAGCGCCAGAAGTCGGGGCTGGGGAAGTACGCGTCGAGCGGTACGGAGGGGTTGAAGACGATGTGCGGGATCCGGCCGTCGTCCCACTGGGCGTCGAGCAGCGTCTCCAGCTCCGTCTGCGCCCGCAGCGGCGACAGGTGGCGCTGCCCGATCGCGATGAAGGCGGAGTCCCAGGACCACTGGTGCGGATACAGGCCGTGGGACGGCACCGTGGAGGTGCCGGTCCAGTTGCCCTCCAGCACGCGGGCCGCTCTGACGTGCAGCGAATGTGCCGCAGACGTCGAATGTTTCGTGGCCGCCGGATCGTATGCAACGCTCCCGGAACCCGTCACCTCACCGTGGCCGGAAAAGGGGGGTGAGGAAATGGTGCGTACGGGATCCAGGTGTCCCGTGTTGCGGGCGGTGAGCTGCGTTGCGCGATCCACTGAGGACTCCCCGAAGACGTACGGCCAACCGGTTCGGCACTGACTGCCGTAGGGTTACGTCTATTTAACACGCAAAACTCAGGATGTAATGCAAGCTTGGGAAACACAAGGGGGTGTGCACATGAGCGCGCGAGGTCAGGTCGGTGCCGGAGATCTGCTCGAACTGGTGCGCAGCGGCCGCGCCACGACCCGTGGCGCGCTCCAGCAGGCCACCGGCCTCTCACGCGCGACCGTGGGCCAGCGCCTCGACCGTCTCTTCCGCGCGGGCTGGCTGCGCGAGGGTGCCGGCGGCCCGGTCGACTCGCCCCTCGGGGGCCGTCCCTCCATCACGCTCGAGTTCGACGACGCCCACGCGGTGGTCCTCGCCGCGGACCTCGACACCCGGCACGCACGCGCCGCCGTCCTCTCCCTGACCGGCGAGATCCTGGCCGAGCACGCCGGCACCCTGGTCATCGGGGACGGTCCCGACGCCGTACTCGGCGAACTCGGCCACTGGTTCGCCGAGCTCCTGGAGAAGGCGGGTCACCGCGCGGACGAGGTCTGCGGCATCGGCCTCGCGGTCCCGGGCCCCGTCGAAACCGGCACCGGCCGGGTCGTCCAGCCGCCGATCATGCCCGGCTGGGACGGCTACGACATACGGGGCCGCCTGGCGAGATCGTTCGGCGAGCGCACGGGGGCGGGCCCGGTGCCGGTCCTCGTCGACAACGACGCCAACCTCATGGCGTACGGCGAACAGCGCACGACGTACCCCGACTGCTCGGCGTTCGTCCTGGTCAAGGTCTCGACCGGGATAGGCGCCGGAGTCGTCGTCGACGGTTCGGTCTACCGGGGCATCGACGGCGGCGCGGGCGACCTCGGCCACATCCGGGTCCCGGCGGGCGCCCAGGCGCTGTGCCGGTGCGGTTCCTACGGCTGTCTGGCAGCCGTCGCGAGCGGCGGTGCCGTGGCCCGGCGGCTGGCCGAGGCCGGGGTGCCGGCGGCGTCCGGCTCGGACGTACGGGACCTGCTGGCGGCCGGACACCCGGAGGCGGCGGCGCTCGCGCGGGAGGCGGGGCGGCAGGTCGGGGACGTCCTGGCGACGGTGGTGACGCTGCTCAACCCCGGCGTGCTGATGATCGCGGGGGACCTGGCCGGCACCCCGTTCCTCACCGGCGTACGGGAACTGCTGTACCAGCGGGCGCTGCCCCGCTCCACGGCCCACCTGGAGGTGGTGACGTCACGGCTCGGTGACCGGGCCGGGCTGGTCGGGGGCGGTGCGATGGTCGTGGAGCACCTGTACGCGCCGGAGCGGGTGGAGGAGCGGTTGGCGGCGTTGGGCGTGTGACGTGAGTGTTTCCCTCCTCGGGACCCGTCCGCATGGTGAAATCCCGGCAGCTGTGGCAGCGTGATTCTCGCCACCCTTGATAAGGGCTGCGCTCACATGAGCGGATCATGGGCGACTGCACTTCTCCAAAGGGTGGCACTGAGTGCCACGCCTCGATCGTTCATCGATCGAAATCAGACGTGCCGAGAGCCGCTCATGCGAGCGAAATCCGAGATCCGTGGGGGTCGATGCGTTCAAGAAGTGAAAACATGCGGCTGTCTTCGCTTGCCAAGCTTTGACTTTCGATCCGCTGGCGGACGAGTGGTTACAGGCGCATGACGCGCAAGTGGACGTACCCAGACGCCTTTGATCTGGGTATGTTCCTGGCCGTCAGGGCAGCCACCGCGGCGTCAAGGAGTCGAGACCCGTGTCGGAAAACAAAGATCCTCGAGTAGCTGAGCACAGCGGGAGCGTTGAGGGCGTGAAGTTCGTTTACGACTTCACCGAGGGCAACAAGGACCTCAAGGACCTCCTCGGCGGCAAGGGCGCCAACCTCGCCGAGATGACCAACCTCGGCCTCCCGGTCCCCCCGGGCTTCACGATCACCACGGAGGCCTGCAAGGTCTACCTGGACAGTGGCGAGGAGCCGGCGGCACTGCGGGACGAGGTGAGTGCGCACCTCGACGCGCTGGAGCAGCGCATGGGCAAGAAGCTCGGCCAGGCCGACGACCCGCTGCTGGTGTCCGTCCGTTCGGGCGCGAAGTTCTCGATGCCCGGAATGATGGACACGGTCCTCAACATCGGCCTCTCCGACAAGTCGGTGCAGGGCCTGGCCAAGCAGGCCGGCGACGAGCGCTTCGCGTGGGACTCCTACCGCCGCCTCATCCAGATGTTCGGCAAGACGGTCCTCGGCGTCGACGGCGACCTCTTCGAGGACGCGCTGGAGGCGGCGAAGGAGGCCAAGAAGGTCGCGGTCGACACCGAACTGGAGGCCGCCGACCTCAAGAAGCTGGTCACCAAGTTCAAGAAGATCGTCAAGACCCAGGCCGGCCGGGACTTCCCGCAGGACCCGCGGGAGCAGATGGACCTCGCCATCCACGCGGTCTTCGACTCCTGGAACACCGACCGCGCCAAGCTGTACCGCCGCCAGGAGCGCATCCCCGGGGATCTCGGCACCGCGGTGAACATCTGCTCGATGGTCTTCGGCAACCTCGGCCCCGACTCGGGCACGGGCGTCGCGTTCACCCGCGACCCCGCCTCCGGCCACCAGGGCGTGTACGGCGACTACCTGCAGAACGCCCAGGGCGAGGACGTGGTCGCGGGCATCCGCAACACGGTCCCGCTGGCGGAGCTGGAGACGATCGACAAGAAGTCGTACGACCAGCTGATGCAGATCATGGAGACCCTGGAGAACCACTACAAGGACCTCTGTGACATCGAGTTCACGATCGAGCGCGGTCAGCTGTGGATGCTCCAGACGCGCGTCGGCAAGCGCACGGCGGGCGCGGCGTTCCGTATCGCCACGCAGCTCGTCGACCAGGGGCTCATCGACGAGGCGGAGGCGCTCCAGCGCGTGACGGGCGCCCAGCTCGCCCAGCTGATGTTCCCCCGCTTCGACGAGGACACCAAGGTCGCGCAGGTCGGACGGGGCATCGCGGCGTCACCGGGCGCGGCGGTCGGCAAGGCGGTCTTCGACTCGTACACCGCGGTGAAGTGGTCGCGTTCCGGTGAGAAGGTCATCCTGGTCCGCCGCGAGACCAACCCGGACGACCTCGACGGCATGATCGCGGCGGAGGGCATCCTCACCTCGCGCGGCGGCAAGACCTCGCACGCGGCCGTGGTCGCGCGCGGCATGGGCAAGACCTGTGTCTGCGGCGCGGAGGAGCTGGAGGTCGACACGAAGCGCCGCCGGATGACGGTTCCGGGTGGCCACGTGGTCGAGGAGGGCGACGTCATCTCCATCGACGGCTCGTCCGGAAAGGTCTACCTGGGCGAGGTCCCGGTCGTCCCGTCCCCCGTGGTGGAGTACTTCGAGGGCCGGATGCACGCGGGCGCCAACGACGCCGACGAACTGGTCGAGGCCGTGCACCGGATCATGGCGTTCGCCGACCGCAAGCGGCGTCTGCGGGTGCGCGCGAACGCGGACAACGCCGAGGACGCGATGCGGGCCCGGCGCTTCGGCGCGCAGGGCATCGGCCTGTGCCGCACGGAGCACATGTTCCTGGGCGACCGCCGTGAACTGGTCGAGCGCCTGATCCTGGCGGACACGGAGGCCGAGCGCGAGGAGTCCCTCAAGGCGCTGCTCCCGCTCCAGAAGCAGGACTTCGTGGAGCTGTTCTCGGCGATGGACGGCCTCCCGGTGACGATCCGTCTCCTGGACCCGCCGCTGCACGAGTTCCTCCCGGACATCACGGAACTGTCGGTCCGCGTCGCCCTGGCGGAGTCCCGCCAGGAGCCGCACGAGAACGAACTGCGCCTGCTGCAGGCCGTCCACCGCCTGCACGAACAGAACCCGATGCTGGGCCTGCGGGGCGTACGCCTCGGCCTGGTCATCCCGGGCCTGTTCACCATGCAGGTCCGCGCCATCGCCGAGGCGGCGGCCGAACGCAAGGCGGCGAAGGGCGACCCGCGCGCGGAGATCATGATCCCGCTGGTGGGCACGGTCCAGGAGCTGGAGATCGTCCGCGAGGAGGCCGACCAGGTCGTCGCCGAGGTACAGGCGGCGACGGGCACGGACCTGAAGCTGGCGATCGGCACGATGATCGAGCTCCCGCGGGCCGCGCTGACCGCCGGCCAGATCGCGGAGGCGGCGGAGTTCTTCTCCTTCGGCACGAACGACCTGACCCAGACGGTGTGGGGCTTCAGCCGGGACGACGTGGAGGCGTCCTTCTTCACGGCGTACCTGGAGAAGGGCATCTTCGGCGTCAGCCCGTTCGAGACGATCGACAGGGACGGAGTGGGGTCGCTGGTGAAACTGGCGGCGGAGGCGGGCCGCAAGACCCGCCCCGACCTGAAGCTCGGCGTCTGCGGTGAGCACGGCGGCGACCCGGAGTCCGTCCACTTCTTCCACGAGGTGGGACTGGACTACGTCTCCTGCTCGCCGTTCCGGATCCCGGTGGCCCGGCTGGAGGCCGGGCGGGCGGCGTCGTCCTCGAACGGGAGCGACCACCGGTAGGCACCGGCAGCACCGGGGCCTCGGCCTGCTGAACCCCGGAACCGCCCACCGTCCCCGACCCTCACCGATGGGCGGCGGTTCCGGAGCACGAAGAGAGGGCGGCACCCTGTGCGGGGGTGCCGCCCTTTTGCGGTTCCTCGTGGCGAGCGTCAGTGACGCCTTCCCTCGCCGTCGGCTGAGGGCGGCTCAGGACTCGCAGGCGACGCCGTCGCCGTCGCGGTCCAGGTGGGAGGCGTAGCCCGGTTGGCCCTGGTAGAGCGGCGCGGCGCCGGCCGCGCGGACCGCGGTGCAGTTCGCGTAGTACACGTCCGTATCCGTTGTACCCGTCGAGCCGCTGTCGTCGGACCCGCTGTCCGCCGCGGGTCGGGCGGTGACCGTTCTCGTCACGTTGACCTTGACTGTCCTGGTGGCCGTCACCGTCGGTCCCGGTTCGGGTGCCTTCGCGGGTGCCGTCACGGTCGCGGTCGCCGTTGCGGTCGCGGTGACGGTGACCGTCGGCTGCGGCTTGGCGGCTGCCGGCTTCGCGTCGGTCGTCTTCGTGCCGTCGCCGGAGGCCCCCGCGCCGACACCCAGGAAGAACGCCAGACCGAGTGCGGGCAACAGGTACCGCTTCCGGGCCCACTTCGGCGCGGGCCTGGAAACGGTCGGCGGCACGGGCGGAGACGTGTACGGGTTGGTCATCTCGGTCCCCCAGAGGTGTCACGTGAGGAGATGACCGTATTCCTGAGCCCGTAGATTGTGGAGAGGAAGTGTTCATTCCGTGATGTTCGTGCGGCGTTACGAGCGGAACGGACCTCTCACCTCATACCGCCCTGACCTGCCGTCAGTGACGGCTCCCGGCGCCGATCCGCGTGGGGGCCTCGCGGCGGCGTGGGCGCGGTCGGCCCAGAGCGGGAGCGCCCGGTGCGGGGTGGGCCGACGGGAGGCGGATCACCGCGTCCAGGCCGCCCGTGGCCGCGGAGCGCAGGCTCGCCTCGCCGCCGCTCGCGTGGGCGAGGCGCTGCACCAGGGCGAGGCCGAGGCCGGTGCCCCCCTTCGGGGCGCCGGGAGCGCGCCAGAAGCGGTCGAAGGCGCGGGCCCGCTGGTCCGCCGTCATGCCCGGGCCCTCGTCGGTGACGTGCAGGTCGACCCAGCCGGGGCGGACGTCGCGCAGGGCGCGGCGGGACGGGCCGTGCAGGCGCAGCTCGATGGTCACCGTGGTGCCGGGCGAGGAGACGCGCAGCGCGTTGGAGAGCAGGTTGTCCAGGATCTGCTCGATCGCCCCGGGCACGGCGAGCACCGGGCCGACGCTGTCCTCGAACAGGGTCAGAAAGACACCTTGCCGGGCGAAGAGCGGCGTCCAGGTGTGGTGGCGTTCCGCGCAGACCGCGCCGACGTCGACCGGGCCGGGGGTCGCCGCGTGCTCCTCCAGCCGGGCCATCGCCAGCAGGCCCTCGACCATGCGGGCCAGCCGGTCCGTCTCGGTGACGGCGGCGGTGAGGCTGGACCGGCCGCGGGCCGAGACGTTCGGCTCCAGGTTCTCCAGGCGCAGTCGCAGTGCCGCCAGCGGCGTCTTGAGCTGGTGCGAGGCCTCACCCGCGAACGCGTGCTGGGACTCGAGAAGATGGGCGAGCCGGGCCGACGTACGGTTGAACGCGGCGGCCAGGCTGCGGACCTCCGGCGGGCCCTCGGTCACTGTGACCGTGACCGGTGCGGCGCGGCTGCCAGCCGCCAACTCCTGAGTGGCCAGCTCCAGTTCACGAATGGGGCGGCCGGTCCAGCGGGCGATCGCGAACGCGGCGAAGGTGACCGCGGTGAGGACGCCGAGACCGCCGAGCGCGAGCAACAGCCAGACGTGGTGGACGCGTTCGTGCACCATCCGGGTCGGCACCGTGAGCCACACGGCACCCTCCGGCCGGGCACCGTGCCCGACGGGTGCGGCGACGGACAGATACTGGACGCCGCCGATGGTGGACGTGCGCACGTCCACCGTGGCCGTGCCGCGCAGCGCCGCCGCGATGCCGGGGCGGGACGCCAGCGCCCCCGACGTCTGCGGGGTCAGCGGGTGCGAGGTGGCGAGCGGCGCGCCCGCACCGTCGACGACCACCACCTGGCCGCCGATCCGGGCGGCACAGTGGGCCACCCGGCCGGGCAGGTCCCGCTCGGCCCGGCCGGCGGCGAGGGAGAGGGCCGCGTACGCCGAGACGGACTCGGCCTCGTCCTTCGCCAGGGTGATCACCCGCTCCCGTTCGCCCCGCGAGTACACGAAGCCCAGCGGGATCTCCAGACAGAGCAGGACCAGCGCGGCCAGGCTGAGATAGCTGAGCAGCAGCCGGCGGGTCATGGCCGGCCGACCGGACCGGTGTGCACCGCCAGCCGGAAGCCGACCCCGCGCAGGGTCTGGATCCAGCCCGGATGCCCCAACTTCCGCCGCAGTGAGGCGACATGGACGTCCAGCGTCTTCGTCGGACCCTCGTAGTGCGGGTCCCAGACCCGGTCCAGGATCTGCTGCCGGGAGCACACCGCGCCCGGGTCCTCGGTGAGCAGCGCGAGCAGGTCGAACTCCTTGGGGGTGAGCGAGACCGGTATCTCACTGACCCAGACCTGGCGGGTACGGCGGTCGACGACCAACGGGCCCGGTTCGTGCGGCAGCGGGTCGGGGGCGGGGGGCGTGGCGTACGACGGGTCCGGCGAGGTGGGTGCCGGTGAGGTGAGGGGCGGGGGTGGTGGCGCGGTGTCGTACATGGGGGAAGAGGTGCGCGTGGGCGTGGGCGTGAGGATCGGGTCCATCGGCATCGGGTCCAGCGGGTACCGCTCCGTCGGCGGCTGTTCCGGCAGCGCCTGCGTCCGCTGGGTCCGGCGTGTCACCGCCCGTACCCGGGCCACCAACTCCCTTACGCTGAACGGCTTCGCCAGGTAGTCGTCGGCGCCCAGCTCCAGACCCAGCACGCGGTCGGTCTCCTCGCCGCGTGCGCTGAGGATGAGGATGGGCACGTCGGAGACCCGGCGGATGCCCCGGCAGACGTCGATGCCGTCCATGTCCGGCAACCCGAGGTCGAGCAGCACGACATCGCCGTACGGACCTCTCAGGCCGTCGGTGCCGGTGGCCACGTGATCGACCGTCAGGCCGAAGTGGCCGAGCCCCTCGGCGAGCGGTTCGGCGATCGTCTCGTCGTCCTCGATGAGCAGCACTCGTAGGCCCATGCGCCCCGTCTCTCCGTGAACCGTGAACTGTGAACCGTTGAACTTCGATGCAGTGAACTGTGAACTGTGAACTGTGAACCGATGAACCCGAATCGGCGTGAACGCGGGCAGGGGCAGGAAGGTTCCAAGCAGCCCGAATTCGTGTTCCGCTTCCTGGCGTTTACACGTTACAAGACAATCGCATCTGCGCACCCCCCGCCAAAGAATGTTCCATTTCTGGCCGGGCTCTGGTGTTCGCTTAACCTTCCTCTGGTGCGGGCCCCTCTACGGTGAGGTGACCAGGACGAACTCCCTGCCAAGGAGGCTGAGTTGAAGGCATTGCTGGATCGTGCCCGCACGTTCACGCAGCGGGTCGAAGGTGAGATCGGCACATACCAGAAACTGGCCGAGGGGCAATATCCCGAGGCGCTCTTCATTACCTGCTCGGACTCGCGGGTCATCCCCGCACTCATTACCGATGCCCGGCCCGGCGAGATATTCGAGCTGCGGAACGCGGGCAATATCGTCCCGCCGTACGGGCAGCACGGGGCGTCGGGTGAGGCGGCCACCCTTGAGTACGCACTGGAGGTGCTCGGGGTTCAGGACGTGGTCGTGTGCGGTCACTCACACTGCGGGGCGATGGGCGCGCTGAAGTCCGGCGACGACCTGACCCGCCTGCCGGGCGTCGACGCGTGGCTCGCCCTGGCCCGCCCGGAACTGGCCCCGGTCCTCACGGGCTCCTCCGACTCCTCCGGCACCTCCGACGGTCCGTCCCTCGCGGACGTGGCGCAGCGCAACGTCGTCAACCAGCTGGCCGCGGTGCGCACTTACCCGAGCGTGCGGCAGCGGCTGGAGGAGGGCCGGCTGCGGCTGCACGGCTGGTATTACGAGGTCGACACCGGCCGGGTGTACGAACTCGACGACGACGGCCACTTCCGGGTGCACGCCGGATGAGCGGGGCGCATGCGCGGGGCCGGACCCGGGGCGGGGGATGGAGCGGCGATCGCGGCGGGCCGGCTACCGGGCCCCAGGCCGCCCCCGGACCGGCGATGCGGGCGGCGCCCGGGACCGCCTGGCAGGACGAGACACCCGGCGCCACGCACACGGGCTGGCGGGACGAGCCACGTACCGCCACGCAGGCGGGCTGGCGGGACGAGCCGTATACCGCCGCGCAGGCGGGCTGGCGGGACGAGCCGCATTCCGCCTGGCACGACGAGGCGCCCGCCCCCGGCCTCCACCCGCCACGTCCGGGCCCGCCGCAGGACGCCCCGCCGTCCTCCCGTCCCGCGAACGGCCTCAAGGGTCTCAAGAGCCTCAAGGGTCCCAAGAACCTCAAGGGCCCCAACGGCCCCAACGGCCCCAACGGCCCCAAGGCCGACTTCGCCACCGACATCACCGCCTCCCTCGTCGTCTTCCTCGTCGCGCTGCCGCTGTGCATCGGCGTGGCCGTCGCGTCCGGGGTGCCGGCCGAGCTCGGGATCATCTCCGGGGTGATCGGCGGGCTGGTGGTCGGAGCGGCGCGGGGCAGCACGCTGCAGGTCAGCGGGCCGGCGGCCGGACTCGCCGCGCTGGTCGCGGAGACCGTCGCCGAGCACGGAGTGGCGATGCTCGGGGTGATCGTGCTCTGCTCGGGGATCCTGCAGATCGTCCTCGGGGTCGTGAAACTCGGCCGGATGTTCCAGGCGATCTCCCTCGCCGTGGTGCAGGGCATGCTGGCCGGCATCGGACTGCCGCTGATGTTCAGCCAGGTCTATCCGATGGCCGACTCCAAGGCACCCGGAGTCCCGATCGAGAACATGGCCGGCATCCCCGGGCTGGTCGCCGACATCGTCACCGACCGGCAGGCGATGATCGCCACGCTGCTCGGTGTCGTCACCGTCGTGCTGAGCTTCATGTGGAAGAAGGTTCCGGGGCCGGTCAAGAAGGTCCCGGCCGCACTGGTCGCCGTCGGGATCGGCATCGCGGTGGCCGCGCTGCCCGGCGTGGACGTGAAGACGCTCCAGGTCGGTGACCTGCTGGCCGCGGTGAGCGTGCCGGGTGGGGAGCAGTTCGCGGGGCTCGCCGACGTGGCGATCATCACCTCCATCCTCACCTTCACGGTCATCGCCTCCGCGGAGAGCCTGTTCACGGCGGCCGCGGTGGACCGTATGCACAGCGGTCCGCGCACCCGCTACAACACCGAGCTCATCGCCCAGGGCGCCGGGAACACCGTCGCCGGCATCCTCGGCGCGCTGCCCATCACGGCCGTCGTCGCCCGTAGCTCGGCGAACGTCCAGGCGGGCGCGAAGACCCGGCTCTCCCGCACCCTGCACGGACTGTGGCTGCTCGCCTTCGCCCTCCTGCTTCCGCAGGTCCTGGCGCTGATCCCGATCTCGGTGCTCGCCGGGGTCCTGGTGCACAGCGGCTGGAAGCTGTTCGGGCCGGAGGAGTTCCCGAAGATGTGGCGGCAGGACCGGGGCGAGTTCGTGGTGATGACCCTCACCACGCTGGTCATCGTGGCGACCGCGCTGCTCGAAGGCGTGCTGATCGGACTCGCCGCCGGGATCGTGCTGGCCGCGCTGCGCATGTCGCAGACCGTGATCCGGCAGCACGTCGAGGACGACACCGCGAAGGTCGTCATGGCCGGCAACGCGACCTTCCTGCGGCTGCCGAAGGTCATCGAGGCCCTGGAGGCCGCCGTGGCCTCCGGCAAACAGCGGATCCGCCTCGACCTGACCGGCGTCACCCACCTGGACCACGCCTGCCGCAACCAGATCGAGGAGTTCACGGCCCAGCAGCGGGGGAGAGGGCTCAGGGTGGAACTGCTGATGCCGGGCCCGGCGGGCCCCGTCAGCCCGGACGAGACCGTGGAACCGCCGCCCACGTCGACACCCGCATCGGCCCCGGCCCCCGCACGGAGTCCCGGCCCGGACGCCGAATGGTTCTATCTGGACACCCGCCCCCTTCCGGACGACTACGCCGGGCGCTCCCCGCTCGTAGGCTGAAACCCCACCCGTCAGCCGAGGGAGGCCGCCATGTCCGGCTGGAGCGAGAAGGACATCCCCGATCAGAGCGGCCGGGTCGCCGTCGTCACCGGGGCCAACAGCGGCATCGGGTACGTCACCGCGCGGGAGCTGGCGCGGCGGGGCGCCCGGGTGGTGCTCGCGTGCCGGAGCGAGGCGCGGGGCGCGGAGGCGGTGGACCGGCTCGCCTCCGACGTGCCGGGCGCCGAGGTGGAGGTCGTCCGGCTGGACCTCGGGGACCTGGCTTCCGTGCGGCGGTTCGCGGACGGCTTCTCGTACGACCGGCTCGATCTGCTCGTCAACAACGCCGGCGTGATGGCACTGCCGTACGGGACGACGGCTGACGGGTTCGAGACGCAGTTCGGCGTCAACCACCTCGGGCACTTCGCGCTCACCGGGCTGCTGTCGCCGAGGATCCTCGGCACGCCCGGTGCGCGCGTCGTGACCGTGTCCAGCACGGCGCACATGATGGCCAACATCGACATCAACGACCTCAACAGCGAGCGCCACTACCGTCGTTGGACCGCCTACGCCCGCTCCAAGACCGCCAACCTCCTCTTCACGCACGAGCTGTCACGCCGGCTGGCGGCACACGGCTCGGACGTGGTCGCGGCGGCCGCCCACCCCGGGTACGCGGCCACCAACCTGCAGACCGCGGGCCCCCTGATGGCCGGCCGCAAGGCCAGCGAACGCTTCATGCGGCTCGGCAACCGCTACGTCGCCCAGTCCGCCGACACCGGCGCCCTCCCCACCCTCTACGCCGCCACCGCGCCCCACGTACTCCCCGACTCGTTCACCGGCCCGTCCTTCGCGATGTGGCGCGGGGCTCCGGGACCGTCATGGAGGGCCCCGTGGACGCGCGATGACCGTGCGGGGGAGCTCCTTTGGGGCGCTTCCGAGCAGCTCACAGGGGTCACGTACGAGGCTCTGAAGGGCTGACGCGAACCGTGCCGACGGCAGTGCCTACGCCACCGTGGCCGCGGGACGCGGGGGTTCGGCGTGCTCCGCGCAGGCGTCGTGCCTGCTGTGCAGCCGCCGCAGGTCCTGCAATGCCGCCATCGGGAACGGGTGCGCCTGCCACAGCTCGCGGTACCCCTCTTCGCCGTGTCGCTCCAGGACCTCCTCGGCCGCCCGCAGGACCGCGTGGACCAGCTCGGCCCGGGAGTGCGTGGACCGCCACTCCAGCTCACCTGCCCCGTCCGGCAGGTCGAGGCTCACGGCGAGGTCCTGCAGCCGGTAGATCGACAGCACCACGCTCCTCTCGTCCGGGCGTCGCAGGACCCAGCGGATCTCCGTCGTCACGGCGTCGAAGAAGAACCTCTCCGTGCGCCACCGGCCGTACAGGCCCGTCATGCCGAACAGCAGGTCGGCGAGGGCGTCGGTGAGGTAGTCGAACATGAACGACTTCGCGGAGGTTCCGTCGGTCAGTTCACACGAGGCTCCGCCGGAGCTCAGTGTCCATGCGAGGTGCGGTCCCACAGCGGCTGTGCCCCCAGTGCCGGTCCGATGGTTGCCGACCATTGTCGGTCATGCTGTCGCCTCGGGGGAGGACATCGACGTCGCCACGAAGCCGCGCTGTCAGAACAGCTCGACGGCTGCCTGCAACGCGGCTTCGGGATCGAACTTCGATCTTCAGCTGGACAGGAACTACGATGCCCGCACCTCGTACGTCGCCACCCGCACCACGTCGTCGTCCAGGCACACCCCGGTCTCCAGGTCGAACCGCTGCTTCAGCAGGGGCGAGGCGACGAACGGGCGGCCCTGGTGGGTGCCGGTCAGGCCGCGGGAGAGGACTGCCGCGCCGCCGAACGGGTCGCGGTTGTCGATGGCGTACAGCTTGCCGGAGCGGTCGCGGAAGAGGGCGACCTGGCGGCCGTCGGGCAGCAGCGCCGCCACCCCGCGGCCCGGCAGCAGTGCGCTCAGGTCGCAGACGGTGAACCAGGAGTCGTCACCGTCGTTCAGTTGGAGTTGCACCTTCAGATCGGTGGTCTCGAGTGCCAGGGTCATCGCTGGGCGCTTCCTTCCAGGGGACGGTGGCCGATGGTCAGCAGCGGCAGGTCGGGCTTCATCTGGTCGCGCTCGGGGACGAAGCCGACGACCGGGTCGGGGGTGTCGGGGGCGTTCACGAAGGACACGAACCGGGAGAGCTTCTCGGGGTCGTTGATGGTCTCGGCCCACTCGTCGCGGTAGCCCGCCACGTGCGCCGCCATCAGGGACTCCAGCTCCTCGCAGATGCCGAGGGAGTCCTCGACCACCACGTCGCGGACGTGGTCCAGGCCGCCGGGGATGCGCTCCAGCCAGGTCGAGGTGCGCTCCAGACGGTCCGCGGTGCGGATGTAGAACATCAGGAAACGGTCGATCAGACGGACCAGTTCGGCGTCGGACAGGTCCTGGGCCAGCAGGTCCGCGTGGCGCGGGGTGGCGCCGCCGTTGCCGCCGACGTACAGGTTCCAGCCGGCGGCCGTGGCGATGATGCCGAAGTCCTTCGACTGGGCCTCGGCGCACTCGCGGGCGCAGCCGGAGACGGCCGACTTGAGCTTGTGCGGAGAGCGCAGGCCGCGGTACCGCAGCTCCAGGTCGATCGCCATGCGGACCGAGTCCTGGACGCCGTAGCGGCACCAGGTCTGGCCGACGCAGGACTTCACCGTGCGCAGCGCCTTGCCGTACGCGTGCCCGGACTCGAAGCCGGCGTCCACCAGACGGGCCCAGATCAGGGGGAGCTGTTCGACCCGCGCGCCGAACATGTCGATCCGCTGGCCGCCGGTGATCTTCGTGTAGAGGCCGAAGTCGCGGGCGATCTCGCCGATCACGATCAGCTTCTCCGGGGTGATCTCACCGCCGGGGATGCGCGGGACGACGGAGTACGAGCCGTTCTTCTGCAGGTTGGCCAGGAAGTGGTCGTTGCTGTCCTGCAGGGACGCCTGCTCGCCGTCGAGGACGTAGCCGCTCGCGCCGATCGTCGGGGCGAGGGAGGCGATGATCGAGCCGACGGCCGGCTTGCAGATCTCGCAGCCGTCGCCGCCCCGGGCGTCCTCGCGGCCGTAGCGGTCCAGGAGGTCCTGGTAGGTGTTGATGCGCAGGGCGAGGACGATCTCGTAGAGCTCCTCGCGGGTCTGCGAGAAGCAGCCGCACAGGCCCTTGTCGACCTCGACGCCGCTGGCCTCCAGCTCGGCGGTGACCAGCTGGCCGAGGACCTTGACGCAGCTGCCGCAGCCGGTACCGGCCTTGGTGCACTTCTTGACCTCGGGCACGGTCGTGCACTGGTGGTCCGTGACCGCGCCGCGGATCGTGCCCTTGGTGACGTTGTGGCAGGAGCAGATGATCGCCTCGTCCGGCAGGGCGGACGGACCGAGCTGGACGGACTCCCCGGCACCGGCCGGCAGGACCAGCGACTCGGGGGAGACGGGCGGTACGGACCCGGTGAAGGCGCGCAGGGTGCCGTACGCCTCCGCGTCGCCGACCAGGATGCCGCCGAGCAGCGTGCCGTCGCGGCCGATGACCAGCTTCTTGTACAGACCGGCGCGGGAGTCGGAGTAGACGACGTCCAGGCAGTCCTCGGCGGTGCCGTGCGCGTCGCCGAAGGAGGCCACGTCCACGCCGAGCAGCTTCAGCTTGGTGGAGAGGTCGGCGCCGGTGAACTCCGCGTCGTCCCGGGCGATCGTCGCCGCGGCCGTTTCGGCCTGCTCGTAACCGGGGGCCACCAGGCCGTACACGCGGCCGTCGGAGGCCAGCGCGCACTCGCCGATCGCGAAGACATGCGGGTCGGAGACGGTCCGGCACTGCTCGTCCACCGCGATGCCGCCGCGCTCGCCGACCGTCAGGCCGCTCTCGCGGGCCAGCTGGTCGCGGGGGCGGACACCGGCGGAGAACACCACCATGTCGGTGGCGAGTTCGGAGCCGTCGGACAGCTTCATGCCGGTGACCGCGCCGTCCTCGCCGACCACGATCTCCTGCGTGCCCACGCCCGTGTGCACGGACAGGCCCATGTCGGAGATGGTGCGCAGCAGCGCGGCGCCGCCGCCCTCGTCGACCTGGACGGGCATCAGCCGGGGCGCGAACTCCACGATGTGGGCGGCCAGTCCGAGGCCCTTCAGGGCGCCGGCCGCCTCGAGTCCGAGCAGACCGCCGCCGACCACCGCACCGGTGGTCGCCTTCGACTTGGCGTACTCCTCGATCGCGAGGAGGTCCTCGATCGTGCGGTAGACGAAGCAGCCCTCGGCGTCCTTGTTCGGGACGGGCGGTACGAAGGGGTAGGACCCGGTGGCCAGGACCAGGGTGTCGTAGTCGACGACCAGTCCGGAGCGGGCGGTGACCTTCTTCGACTCGCGGTCGATCGTCTCCGCCGGGTCACCGACGTACAGCTCGATGCCGTGGTCCTTGATGAACTCCATGTCCGTCAGGGACAGGTCCTCGGGGGTCTTGCCCGAGAAGTACGAGGTGAGCTGCACGCGGTCGTACGCGGGACGCGGCTCCTCGCACAGCACGACCACGCGGTGCGTGGCGGTCAGGCCGCGCTCGGCGAGCGCTTCGAGGAAGCGTTGGCCGACCATGCCATGGCCGACGAGCACGATCGTGGGGCGGGGGCCGTTCCCCACAAGTGCGGTCGTGGACATCAGGAGCCTCCATCGTTGGTGAGCAGGTGGAGCAGGGGGCCGCCGTCGGAGGGGAGCGGCTCTGCTCCCTCCCAGGCGCGCGCGAGCGCTCCGACAGTGCCGAGTTCGCCGACGAGGACCCCGCCGACCAGGCGGTCGTCGCGGACGACGACCTTGCGGTAGGTGCCTCGAGTGGCGTCGGCCAGCTGGACCACGTCGTCGCCGGGCAGGGCCTCCGTCTCACCGAACGCGGCGAGGTCGAACGGCCCGTGGGGGGCGGCCTGCCCGGCGAGTGTCAGCCGGGTCAGGGAACGGGTGCCGGTGTAGCGGGCGTCGGTCCGGCCGGACAGCGACTCGGCCAGGACGTCCGCCTGTTCGAGCGCCGGGGTGGCGAGCCCGTACACCGTGCCGTCGTGCTGGACACAGTCGCCGATCGCCCGGATGTCCGGGTCGGAGGTGCGGAGTTCGTCGTCGACGACGATCCCCTTGCGCACCTCGAGACCCGCGACCTGGGCGAGACCCACGCGCGGGTGGACCCCGCAGGCCAGGACCACCAGGTCGGCGTCGAGGGCGTAGCCGTCGGCCATCTCGACCGAGCGGACCGCGCCGCCGACGCAGCGCACGTCGCGCACCCGGCACTCGGTGTGGATCTCCACGCCGAGGTCCAGCAGGTGCCGGCGGACCAGCTTGGAGGCGGCCGGGTCGAGCTGCCGCTCCATGAGCCGCTCGGACTGCTGGGCGAGCATGACCTGGGCGCCGCGCAGGGCGAGCGCCCGGGCCGCCGAGACCCCGAGGAGTCCGCCGCCGATGACGACCGCCTTCACACCCGGCCGTACCGCCTTGGAAAGACCCAGGCAGTCGTCCATCGTGCGGAAGGCGTGGACGCCCTCCGGCAGCACGTGGTCGGGGGTGAACAGGCCACGCAGGGGCGGCAGTACGGGGTTGGACCCGGTGGCCAGGACCAGCGTGTCGTATGCGATCTTCGCACCGTCCGCGCACTCGACGGTCCGGCTGTCCCGGTCGATGCCGGTGACACGGGCGCGGGTCAGCGAGGCGGGCGCCGGGAGGGCGATCACCTCGGGGTTGTAGCGTCCGGCCAGCACCTCGGCCAGGAGGACCCTGTTGTACGGGCGGTGCTCCTCCTCGCCGACGAGTGTCACGGGAGTGCCGAGCTCGCCGAGCCGCCGGGCGAGACGGACGCCCGCGAGGCCGGCGCCGATCACCACCACACGCGTATTCGAGGTCATGTCTAGGAGCGTGCGGTGCCGGTGTTACCCAGTCGCATCACGTCTGTTTCCCGCGGGGAACGCTGCGCTCAGCGGTGGCGCCGGGCGGGTGTGAGGGTTCCGAGAAGGCGGCGCGGGAGCGCTGTGAGGTGCGGGTTACCCCGATCCGGCGCGCCGAACCCCGGAAGGGGGTCAAGCTTCCGGCCCCCATGGCCACTGCACGTATCTCACGCCCGGAGGCCCGCCAGGGCGCGATCATGTCCGACATGTCACCGACCATGGGCGTCCTCCCTTGAGGCCGATGGCGAATCCGGCGAACGAGCAGTGGGCGGCTCGACGGCCCGTCGGGCTCGTCGGCTCGTCGGCTCGTCGGCTCGTCGGCTCGTCGGTCCGACGGCTCGACGGCTCAACGGTCCGACCGCCCGACCGCCTAACGACCGGTCAGGAGGAGGTCGATCAGTCCCGTGGTGTCCTCGTCGCCGTGGCCCGCCGCCAGGCGACGCTCCATCAGCGCCAGGTAGGGCGTCAGCAGCTCGGCGCTCACGCCCTGTTCCTCCGCCGTGCGCAGGAGGGTCGCGTTGCCGGCGACCTGCATGGCGAGGTTGGAGACGACGTCCTTGCTGTAGTCGCCGCTGTCCAGCCGCGCGGCGACCCCGTGGGCCATGGGAGCCATCGCGGTGAGCCATGACACGAGCAGCGGCGCGAAGTCCTTCGGGGCGATGTCCTCCCGGCGGATCAGCGCGAAGGCGTGCGTGATGCCCGCGAACATCCCGCTCATCGCGCTCAGCAGCGCCACGTCGTGCAGCGCGGCGAACCCGGGGTCCGCCCCGACGTACGTGGCCCCGGCCGGGACGGCGAGCGTGTCCCGGTGCTCCTCGAAGAGCGCGGCGGAGCCGCTGTAGAAGACGTACGCGCCGGAATTCGCGGCCCCGATCATCGGCGGTACGGCCATGATCCCGGCGTCCAGGAAACGCGCCCCGCGCGCCTCGGCCCACGCGGCCCGGTCCCGTCCCTCCTCGGGCGTCCCGGTGGTCAGGTTCACCAGGTCCCGGCCGGTGAGGTCGGCCCCGTCGAGGGCTGCGCCGACGGAGGCGTCGTCGAGGAGACAGGTGACGACGAGCCTGCCCGCGGCCACCGCGTCGGCGGCGCTCGCGGCGACCGTGGCGCCCTCCCCGGTCAGGGCGGCGGCGCGGGCGGGGGTGCGGTTCCAGACGGTCACGGGGTGACCGGCGGCGAGCCAGGCACGGGCGAGGGCGGTGCCCATGGCGCCGGTGCCGAGGAGGGTGAGGGAGGTCGGGCGGGAAGGGGCGGGCTGGGCAAATGCGTTGTCAGTCATGGCGATTAGGCTCGTCGCAGAGGAACGACCTGCTCAAGTACGTACTTCGGAGTGGGTGGTTACCGCCGGGTAAGGATCCAGGCAGGGGAGGGGCGGCATGACGACCGTACGACGGCCGGGGGCGTACGTCTGCGGGATCGACGCGGCGATGGACGTGATCGGCGGCAAGTGGAAGGTGCTGATCCTGTGGGCGCTGAACATCCGGCCGCACCGCTTCGGCGAACTGCGCAGAGAGCTGCCCGGGGTGACGGAGAAGGTGCTCGCGGCCCAGCTGCGGGAGCTGGAGGCGGACGGCATCGTGCACCGGGAGGCGTACGACGAGGTCCCGCCGCGGGTGGAGTACTCGCTCACTCCCCGGGGCGCCTCGCTGAACCAGGCGCTCGGGCCACTGGGGGCGTGGGGCCGGGTGAACATCCTGGGCGGCTCAGCGGCTGCCCGTGAGGTGCGCGTAGACGACGACGTTCCCCTGATAGCCGGTGCTCCGTGAGTAGCCGCCACCGCAGGTGATCACCCGCAGCTCGGGGCGCGCGGCCGCGCCGTACACCTTCCGGTCGGGGAAGTTTCTCGCCTGGTAGACCTCGACGGCGTCCACGGTGAAGAGGGCGACCGTGCCGTCCCGCCGGTCCACCTCGACGGCGGCGCCCTTCTTCAGCGCGCCCAGGTCGTAGAACACGGCCGGGCCCTCGGCGTTGTCGACATGCCCGGCGACGATCGCGGTGCCCGTCTCTCCGGGCGTGGTGCCGGCCTCGTACCAGCCGGCGAGGTTCTTCCTCTCGGCGGGCGGCACGTCGAGGCTGCCGGCCGGGGTGAGCCCCAGGCCCGTCAGGGGCGCGTTCACCCGGATCGAGGGGATACGGATCCGGTCGGGCGGGGAGGGCGGCAGCGCGGCGGCGGCCGGCGCCGCGGGACGTGCGGCGCGCTGTCCGGCGGCCGGCCCCGCGCCCAGCGCGGTGCCGGAGTCGTCGAGGGTGCGCGCCTGCGCGGCGGACGGTTGTGGCGGAGGGTGCGTCTCGGCGCCGCTGCGCAGCAGCCAGGCCCCGGTGCACAGGGCGACCGCGGTGACGGCCGCTATCGCGGCGTTGCCGACGCTGGGCACGGCGTACCCCCTTTCCATGCGGGCCGGCCTTCGCACGAGGCCGGTCGTCGCCATGAAGGCCTGACCCCTCCCCCTCCGGGCCGCGAGGGGCGTCGGACCCGGAGGAGGAGGGGATACGCGGTACCGGCGGACGGACAGCGGAGGGTGTCCGTCAGATCCCGTCGCCTCTCGCCCGGCGATGCAGGAGCCAGGTACCGCCCGCGGCGGCGACGGCGAGAGCCGCCACGCCGGCCGCGGTCTGCACGGGATCGGGGCCCAGGGCGCCACCGACCCCCGTCTTCACACTTCCTCGGGGATACACCTGCTCGCGCGGGGCCGTCAGAGTGACGACCAGGTCCCCGGTCACCCGCCGACCGCTCTTCGCGCAGTTCGCGACGATCTCGTACGTCCCCGGCTGCGCGCTCGGCGGCACCCGGAACCGCCCGGTCGCCTCGCCCTCGCCCGTGGTGGGCGCCAGCGGGAAGGCACCGGCACCCACCGCGCCGGCGTCACCCGCCGCCGTCCCGCCGTCCCCGCAGGCCGCGCTGTTCACGGTGACCTGCCGGCCCGGAACGACCGAGGACGGGTACAGCTCCAGTCCGGTGGCGTCGCCGCCGTACGCGGGTGCGGTGCCGAGCCCCGCGGCGGCCACGGCGAGCGCGCTACCGGTCAGCAGGCGGGCGGTACGTCGCATCGGTGCTCCCTCGAGCGTCTTCGGTGGGTGCTGCCCTTCCGAGGTAAGTGGCAGCGGGCCCGGAGCGCTTCCTGAGGGAACGTCAGAATTGGGGTGAATGGGTGTCAGGCAAAAGCCGCCGATGGCTGATCCGTCGGTGTTTCACCAGGTCACCGGCGTCTGTGGGCGGCGTACGGAAAGAGGTCCCGAAGGGCGTAGCGCGAGGGGGTGAACGGGTGACGGGCCGTTCCGTTCGCGCGGCGGCCGGCGACGGACCGGCCCTCCTCGACCGGACGGTCACGGACCGGCCCTCCTCAACCGGACGGCCACGCGTGGGGGAGTCGCCCGACCGGGGCGACCCCCCGTTCGCGGCCGTCAGCGCACGCCCACCGCGCTCCAGGCCGCCGCCACCGCGTCGTACTCCGTGCTCCCGGCGCCGTACAGGTCCTTCGCCGCGTTCAGGGTCGCCGTGCGGGCGGCCGCGTAGTTCGTCGACGAGGTCATGTGGACCGTGAGCGCCCGGTACCAGATGGCGCCCAGCTTGTCCCGGCCGATGCCCGCGACCGTGGAGCCGTCGCAGGTCGGCGAGTTGTAGCCGACGCCGTTGACGGTCCGCGCGCCGCTGCCCTCGGCCAGCAGGAAGGCGAAGTGGTTGGCGACGCCCGACGAGTAGTGCACGTCGAGGCCGGCGACCGAACCGCTCCAGCAGTCCGCCGAGTTGCCGTCCCTGGAGGGCTTGTCCATGTAGCGGAGGGCGTCCCGGCCGAAGCCGGAGCGGACGATCTTCTCGCCGATCAGATAGTCGCCCGGGTCCTGCGCGTTGCCCGCGTGGAACTCCACCAGCGTGCCGAATATGTCGGAGGTCGCCTCGTTCAGGCCGCCCGACTCACCGGAGTACGTCAGCGCCGCGGTCTTCGACGTCACGCCGTGCGACATCTCGTGCCCGGCCACGTCCAGCGACACCAGCGGCCCGAAGGTCGCCCCGTCGCCGTCGCCGTACGTCATGCAGAAGCAACTGTCGTCCCAGAAGGCGTTGTTGTAGGCGGCGCCGTAGTGCACCCGGTTGTACGAGCCCTTGCCGTCGCCCGCGATGCCGTTGCGGCCGTGGACGTCCTTGTAGTAGTCCCAGGTCTGGTCCGTGCCGTACTGCGCGTCCACCGCCGCGCTCGCCCGATCGGCCGCCGTGCCCGTGCCCCAGTGGTTGTCGGCGTCCGTGAAGACCGTCGCCGGCGCCCGGTTGACGCAGATCCCGACCACGCACAGGTCCGTCTTGTTCGCCGCGTCCCCGGTGTACGTGTTCCCGCGCGTCGCGTCCTTGAGCTGGTACGTCGATCCCGACCCCGTGGTCTGCAGCGGCACCGTGCCCCCGTACAGCGACCTGCCGTCACCCGTCGCCGTCTCGACGGCGTCCCAGGCGTCGATCCGGGCGCCGGTGCGGGCGTCGGTCAGCACGGTACGGGCGACCGGGTTGCCGAGGGAGTCCTGCGCCACGGTGTCGGTCCGCCAGGCCAGCTTCGGGGCTCCGTGCAGGGCGTCGACGACCAGCCGCGGCTTGGCCGTCACCCTCTTCAGCGTCCGACCGGCGTTGGCGACTCGCAGCGCGTTCACCGCGAGGCCGGCGGCCTTCGACGCGGACAGCTCCGGGGTGATGCTCGCGAGCGAGATCGCGTCCCTGGTCGCCCGGTCGGCGCCGCGGTAGCTGCCGTCGGAGGCCAGGTGGACGACGAAGTCGCCGCCCAGGACGGGCAGTTGGCGGTAGGTGCGGTCGTAGCGGACGTGCTGGGCGCCGTCCGGGTCGACGACGGCATCACGCACCTTCGTCCCCTGAGGGGCGGTCAGCCCCAGCGCGGCGGCCCGCTCCAGGAGCACCGAGGCCGCGTTCTCGACCGCGGTGGCCCGGGTGGGGCGATCGGCGGCTTCGGCGGCGTCGGCGGTGGGGGAGAGCGCGGCGGTCAGCAGGGTGGCGGTGGTGACGGCCACTGTGGCGGTGGCGAGACGACGGGGACCTGGTGCGTGCTGCCGTATCTGCCGTATCCGACTCATCGGTCTCCTCGTGGGTGCGCCCGGTGGGCGCGTGGGGGGCGCATGGGGGC
>JODI01000001.1 GCA_000720805.1 Streptomyces violaceoruber | reverse complement strand
ACTGGACGTACTTGGGCTTTCGGCCGGTGCGGCGGTGGGGGCCCCTCCCGCTCGAGCGAAGCCGAGAGTGGGGGAGCGTGCCGGACGCCGCGACGGGGCGAACGTTGCCTGCCGCGGCACTAGCGCCGACCCGTGCGGAGACACAGCCCCGGTCACTGTGCTGACCGGGGCGTGCGCACGGTGCTGGAAACGTATCCTGAGGGCGGTCCCCCGCCCGCCCCGGCGATGAAAGTTGGTTTCTCTCCCACGTGAGCAGTCGTTCCCCGCACCGTCAGAACACCAGGCCGACGATGCGCGATGTGGCAGAGCGGGCCGGAGTGGCCGTCGTGACCGTGTCACGCGTCGTCAACGGCCTCGGACCGGTCCGCGAGGAGACCGTCGACCGGGTCAACGCCGCCATCAGCGCCATCGGTTACCAGCGCAACGAAATCGCGCGATCGCTGCGCCCCGGGCAGAACTCGATGACCGTGGGGCTGCTGCTCGGCGACCTCACCAACCCGTTCTACGCGTCCCTGGCCAAGGCGGCCGTCGACGTGGCGAAGCAGGACGGGTACGCGGTGCTCCTGAGCACCGCCGACGAGGACCCGGAAGTCGAGCGCCGTGCGGTGGGCGAGCTCATCGGGCGCCGGGTCGCCGGGCTCATCGTGGTGCCCGACCAGGGCGATCACGCCTTTCTCGACGAAGTGAACGCCCACGACCGAGTGCCCATCGTCTTCGTCGACCGGCCCGCCACCGGTGCCGAGGCCGACGTCGTCCTGGTCGACAACGAGGGCGGCGGAGCGGCGGCGACACAGCACCTCATCGACCACGGCCACCGCCGGATCGCGATCATCGTCGCGCCCTCGTACTACACGACAGGCCGCAGATTGCGCGGTTACCGCAAGGCCCTGCGGCGCAGCGGTATCCCCGCCGACGAGAGCCTGGTCGTCACCCTGCCGCGCGGCACCATGGAGGACGCCAGCGCCGCCACCCACGCCTTGCTGACCTCGTCGCGGCCACCGACGGCGATCTTCTCGACCACGGGCTTCCTCACCGAGGGCGTCCTGCGGGCGCGCCAGCAACTGGCGGCGCCCGTCGCGGTGGTGGGATTCGACGACTTCAAGCTGGCGGACATGCTCCCGACCCCGGTCACGGTGGTTGCGTCCGACACCGAGGAACTCGGCCGCCACGCCGCCCGTCTGCTCATCGACCGCATCAGAGGCGAGGGCGGCCCCACCCGCAGGACCGTCCTGCCGGTGCGGCTCATCGCCCGGGGGACGGGGGAACTGCGCCCCCAGTCTCAGTAGAGCGTCGGCCAGAGGGCGCGGGGCCAGGCGAGCACGGCGTAGAGCTGCGCGAGGGCCGCCTGCTGGATGGCCTGGGTGCCGCCGGACGAGTCGAAGTGCACCAGCCCGGTCTCGGGGTCGCGCATGGTGGACCACACCTGGTCCGCGTAGTCGGTCATCGCGCGATGGTACGTGCCGTCCCCGGTGACCGACTCCAGGAGCAGCAGGTTCTTGAAGAAGATCGAGTTGAAGAACACCGGCTGGCTGAACAGCCGGCCCTGCGTGACGTAGTAGGCGTACGCGGCCTTGGCGATCTGCTTGGCCCGGCTCAGGTAGACGCCGTCCCGGGTCGCCCGGTGGAGCAGGACGTTGACGCCGACCGGCACGCCCTGGTTGTACGACCAGATGGTCTTCTCGATGGTGCCCTGGAGGTCGAGATGGTCCCAGTACAGTCCGCCGGGGCTCTGCAGATGGGTGTTCGTCCAGTCGTAGAACCGTTTCGACCAGTCCAGGTAGCCGCTCTCCCCGGTGATCAGGTACAGGCGCAGGCCGAGTTGGGCGCCCGGCATGTTGGAGACCGTGTTGCGGTCGTTGCTCCAGGTCGCCTGGGTCCAGAAGACACCGCCGGGCGCGGCGTGCGAAGTGTCGGTGTCCCAGCCGGACTTGACGAGGGCGAAGATCTCCTTGGCGCGGGCCAGCGCGGCTTTGTCCCCGGTCTGCAGGTGGCGCTGGACCTTCGCCAGGCCGACCCACTCGTTGTCGTCGTAGAACATGTCGCCGCCCGAGCCGTACGGAGCGACGGGGTAGGAAGCGTATCCGGGCAGCCCGGTCGTGCCCCCGCCGGCGTTCCAGTAGTGCTCCTGGGCCTTCGCGCGGGCGGCGAGCTCCGGCTCGAACGCCTTGTCCACCGCCGCGAGGTCCAGAGCGGCGATGTGCGCCTGGGAGAAGGGCCATTCGTAGGAGTACGCGTTGTCGCCCGAGGCCGCCGGATACTGCTCGCGCACCAGCCCGGACCCGTCCGTCGCGCCGAGGTACTTGTCCAGGGCCGCGTAGGCGGCTCTGGCGCGGGACAGCGCGCGGGAACGGTGTGCCGCGTCTTCGGTGTTGCCGCCGTCCGCGGCGGCCGCGGACGCGGTGGATGTCGCCACCGTCGAGGCCATCGCCATGGCCGTGAGACCGGAGCCGATCAGCGCCCGGCGGGAGGGGTACGCGCGCATGGAAACGTCTCCATTCGATTGCGGTACAGAAGTGATGGAAACGTTGTCATGGTCCTCTGAGGGCGTCAACGGTCCCGACGGCACCAGTAGTCCGCGGCGGTGATCGGAGGTGATCGGCTCGCCGCACCTGCGACACCGGGCCGGAGAGTTCGAGAAGTCCTGGCCGGACTCGACTCAGGTCACCCGCGCCAGACGCCCGTCTCCAGCAGCGAGGTGATGGCCGCCGTGTACGGCTCGATGTCCAGGCCCTGTTCCGCGAGCCACGCGTCGGAGTAGTACTTGTCGAGGTAGCGGTCGCCGGGGTCGCACAGCAGGGTGACCACGCTCCCCCGCCGGCCCTCGGTGACCATCTCGGCGACGATCTTCAGCGCGCTCCACAGCCCGGTGCCCGTCGAACCGCCCGCCCGGCGGCCGATGGTCTGCTCCAGGGCCCGCACGGCGGCGACGCTCGCGGCGTCCGGGACCTTCATCATGCGGTCGATCGCACCGGGTACGAAGCTCGGTTCCATGCGCGGCCGGCCGATGCCCTCGATACGAGAGCCGCAGTCGCAGGTGACGTCCGGATCGCCGGTGGTCCAGCCCTCGAAGAAACACGAGTTCTCCGGATCGGCGACACAGACGCGGGTGTCGTACTGCATGTAGTGGACGTAGCGCGCGAGGGTCGCCGAGGTGCCGCCGGTGCCCGCCGTGGCGACGACCCACGCGGGCTCGGGAAAGCGTTCCAACTTCAGCTGGCGGAAGATGGATTCGGCGATGTTGTTGTTGCCGCGCCAGTCCGTGGCCCGTTCCGCGTAGGTGAACTGGTCCATGTAGTGGCCGCCGGTGTCCACCGCGAGGCGGGCGGATTCCTCGTACATCCTGCGTGGGTCGTCCACGAAGTGGCACTGCCCTCCGTGGAACTCGATCAGGCGGATCTTCTCGGCGCTGGTCGTGCGGGGCATGACGGCGATGAAGGGCACGCCGATCAGTTTGGCGAAGTACGCCTCGGACACGGCCGTCGAACCGCTGGACGCCTCGATCACCGGGCGGCCCGGCCGGATCCAGCCATTGCACAGGCCGTAGAGGAAGAGGGAGCGGGCGAGCCGGTGCTTGAGGCTGCCGGTGGGGTGGGTCGACTCGTCCTTGAGGTACAGGTCGATGCCCCACCGCTCGGGCAGCGGAAAGCGCAGCAGATGGGTGTCGGCCGACCGGTTGGCGTCGGCCTGGACCTTGCGGACGGCTTCTTTCAGCCAGCCGCGGTAGGCGGCGTCGCTGCGGTCGACGTCGAGGGTTTCGCCGGTCCGGGTCTGTTGGTGGGTGCTCACGGCGGGGCTCCTTAAGCTGCGCGCCGACGGCGCGTCACGCGGCCGCCACACCGATCATAGACACCTTCAGCACGCTTCTCACCTGCATAAACATCCCTTTGGGGGCCTCAAAGGGAGCCCTGGGGCACTGCGGGTCGCGGCCATGGGGGCGCATTCGCGCGAGTGCTCCGGGCGCCCTCGGCGAGGCGTCCACGCGCACTGGTGCTCGGCGCCGGGGGCGGGCAGACTGCCCGTCGGGACGAAGGTCCGGGCGGGGGCGCACACTGGATCACGACAGGAACAGGACATCGGCCCATGCGGGAGCGCGGGTCGCAACACCCAATGCGCAAGGGGGCGGGGCGGGATGACGGAGCCGGAGTTCAGGGCGACAGGCGTCCGGATCGGGAAGCGGCTGCGCTCGCTCACCCGGGCCGGACAGGTCCGGATCAGCGACGGCAGGCTCGAGTTGCTCACCAGTTACGGCAGTGAGATCGACAGTGCGCCGGTGCAGGCGGTGCGCGCGTCCAAGCCCTGGTTCGCCCCTGACGACCGGGCCCTGGCCGACCTCAACGGCAAGCGGTACCTGCTCACCCTGGGCGACCACGACCCGGCCCCCGGCGAGCCCGGCCCGCCCGCGGCACGCCGGTTCATCGAAGCCGTACGAAGGGCTGCGGGGCGTAGCGGCTGAGTCACCGCGAGTTGCGGCACGGCATCCGCTGCGCCACTCTGGTCTCACATCACTCTGGGTTTACCGGCGATTACGCTGCGAACCAGCCCGCCGGACACTACAGCAGGCGGCTGTGTCACGCAGGCACTTGCTGGATCGATCCGAACTCCGTGTTCTTCCGGACCTCTATGTCGGGGAGTCGCAGCCGTGATCAGTCACCCAAGCAGGCACTGCGCGGTGGAGCTCCAAGCCCTGCCGTCGCGGATCGGCCAGGTCCGCAGAATCGTATCGGCGCAGTTGCGCTACTGGCATCTCGATCCGCTCATAGACCGGGCGGCCCTCGGTGTGACCGAGTTGTTGACCAACGTCCACCGGCACGCCCTGCCCGACAAGACATGCACCGTGGAGATCGAGCTGGTGCTCGACCGGCTCAAGGTCTCGGTGCGCGACCACGACCCGCGACTGCCGGTCGCGGCATCCCTCGACGACGCCGGCCTCGATCCGCTGGCGACCTGCGGGCGCGGGCTCGCGATGGTCGCCGCGGTCAGCGAGAGCTGGGGCGTACAGCCGGACGGCGAGTCCGGCAAGGTCGTGTGGTTCACACTCCCCACACCGTCGGCCACACGGGCGAAGTCCGCGCGGCCACCCCGGCGGCAGCTCGTGGAGACGCCCGCACACCGGTTCCCGGAGGTCGAGCGCGCCGTCGACCTGGGCCGCCCGGAACGTGCTCCCGCCCGGTCGGCCGTTGCCGGCTGAGGGGGCGGGTCGTCCGGTTCGTTCGCCCTCGGGGCACTCTCCGCCGGTGTCGAGACAGCGACCGCGTTCGATCACTTCCGGGCCTGCGCGCTCCCCCACACCCGGCTTCGCTCACGCGGGGCCCCGTCCCGTCTCGACACCGGCCGCGCCCGAGGGCCCCATGATCGCGGTGAAGCGGCCGGCCGGGAAGTCGACGCTCACCCCGTCCAGGGCCCTGACCCGGGTGTCGCCCCGCCCGTACACCTTCAGGGCGTCGACGACCCGGGCAGCCGGCAGGGTGCCGACGGCGGTGGTCGTGGCAGTCATACGGCACCGCCCTTGCCCGTGCGGCCGAACTGCTCGTCCAGGACGGACAGCCGGCGCCAGTACTCCTCCTCGTCGATCTCGCCGGAGGCGAAGCGGTGGCCGAGCACGGTGATGGGCGAGTTGTCCTCGACGGTCGGGCGCCGCCAGGGTCCGCCGCGTCCGCGCCACACGGTGCGGCGCAGCAGGGTGATGCCGCCGATGACGACGGCTGCCCAGATCAAGGGGAAGAGCAGGATCCACGGGCCGGGGCCGCCGTCGCCGAAGTGCGCCAGAGTCTGCATGTCGAGTCATCTCCCAGGTGGGTTTTCCGTGATGCCTCGACAATGGCTCCGGGCAGTGGCCCGGGTCGTCGTACGGCCAGCGGCAGTGTGCGTACCTCCCGGGGAGTACGCGGGTGCCGTGGTGGTGCTCTCCCCGGACCTCGACTTCTGTAACTACTAGTATGTACAGTGATGGCGTGAGCACCTCGGAGCGACTGATCGAATCCACCCGTGAGCTGCTGTGGGAGCGCGGTTATGTGGGCACGAGCCCCAAGGCCATCCTGGAGCGGGCGGAAGCCGGGCAGGGCAGCATGTACCACCATTTCAAGGGGAAGCCGGACCTCGCCCTGGCCGCGATCCGGCGGACGGCCGAGGAGTTGCGTGCTACCGCCGAGGGAGTACTCGGCGGTCCCGGCACTCCGTACGAGCGGATCGAGGCATATCTGCGACGCGAGCGCGACGTGCTGCGCGGCTGCCCGATCGGGCGGCTGACGATGGACCCGGACATCATCGCCAGCGACGAGCTGCGTGCGCCGGTCGACGAGACGCTCGACCGGATCCGTGAACGGATCGCCGGGATTGTCGAAGAGGGCAAGGAGCAGGGCCAGTTCGCGCCCTCTCTGGACGGCGAGGCGATCGCGGCAACCGTCCTCGCGACCGTCCAGGGCGGCTATGTCCTCGCCCGCGCGTCCGGTTCGCCCGCCGCGTTCGACGCGGGTGTCCGGGGGCTGTTGTCGCTGCTCGCTCCCGACCGTCCGGCCTGAGGAGACACCGATGCACGCCATGCAGTACGAGGTCACGTTGCCCGCCGACTACGACATGGGCATCATCCGCGACCGGGTCGCCCGCAAGGGGAACCTGCTCGACGGCTGGGAGGGCCTGGGTCTCAAGGCGTATCTCATGCGCGAGCGGGGCACCGACGGGTCGCCGGTCAACCAGTACGGGCCCTTCTACCTGTGGGAGACCCTGGAGGGCATGAACGCCTTCCTGTGGGGCGGCGCCTTCCAGGGGATCCCCGACGACTTCGGGCGGCCCTCGGTCCGGCAGTGGACGGGGCTGGCGTACGAGGAGGGCGGCGCGGTCGGTTCCCCGGCCCGGAAGGCGGTGCGGCGGCGGCAACGGGTGCCGGACGGAGTGCGGTTGGGGGAGGTCGCCGAGGACGCGGTGCGCGAGGCGGGGCGGCTCGCCGCGCAGGACGGTGCGGTGCTGGCGGCGGCCGCCGTGGACACCAGCCGTTGGGAGCTGGTGCACTTCTCGCTCTGGGAGCGCGACGCGCCGAAGGCCGAAGGCGACGTGTTCGAGGTGCTGCATGTGTCGTCGCCGGGGCGGAACCGGCTGCCGCGGGGGCGGCGATGGTGAGGGCGGTCCGTACGGTGCTCGGGGACGTGAGCCACGCGGCCCTGGGCGTCTGTGACGCGCACGACCATCTGTTCTTCCGCAGTCCCCGGCTGCCGGGGCAGGAGCTCCAGCACGTGTCCGCCGCCCGCGCCGAGTTGGCGGCGTTCCTCGCCCAGGGCGGCGACAGCGTGGTCCAGTGGACGCCGTACGGGCTCGGGCGACGGGCCGCCGATCTGCCGCCGCTGTCCCGGGAGACGGGAGTGCTCGTCGTGGCCGCGACCGGGCTGCACCAGGCCGTCCACTATGACGACGAGACGCTCCGCCGGTTACGCGGTCGGCTCACCGAGATCTTCGTCGCCGAACTCACCGAGGGCATCGGCACGTCGGGAGTCCGGGCGGGGCTGATCAAGGTCGCGGGTGGCTTCCACGGCCTCGACGCACACGCTCGCTGGACCATGCGAGCGGCGGCCGAGGCGCACCGTGCGACGGGAGCGCCCATCGCCGTCCACCTGGAACTCGGCACCGGCGCCCTGGACGTACTCGACCTGCTCTGCGGGGAGTTGGAGGTGCCGCCGCACCGGGTGATCCTGGGGCACCTCAATCGTTTCCCGGACGGCGCAGTGCACCTCCAGGCCGCGGAGTCGGGCTGCTATCTGGCCTTCGACGGGCCGTCACGCGCCAACCACGCCACGGACTGGCGGATGCCGGGCGCCGTCCGTGCGCTCGCCGACGCCGGGCACGGCGACCGGCTGCTGCTCGGCGGCGACACCACGACCGCGCAGGCGCGCTCGGTCGACGGCGGGCCGGGAATGCCTTATCTGCTGCGACGGGTGCGGCCTCGGCTCGAAGTCGAGCTGGGCGAGGGGATGGTGGAGCGGATCCTCGTGCGGAACCCGGGGCGGGCCTTCGCGGTGGAGTGGCGCTGATTCACCTGGCGGGCGTAGGCATGGCGATCATCTCGGCGCGATCAGGTTTTTGTCGTACGCAGAAACTGAGAGGAGAACTCCGGAATGCCGTTCGTTCGGATAGACGCCCTGGATGCCGGTCCCGATCGGCTCGACGCGCTCGGCCGTGCCGTGCACGACGCCCTCGTGGAGACCATCGGGATCCCGGCCGACGACCGGTTCCAGGTCCTGGTCGGCCACGACGGCGCCCGCGGCACCCTGCGGTACGACCTCCACCTGGGCGTGCACCGGGACGAGGGCATCGTGTACGTCGCGATCACACTCCGCTCCGGGCGCACCCCCACGCAGAAGCGGGCGCTGTACCGGCGGATCGCCGAACTCGCCCATGCCTACGCGGGCACCGAGCCGCGGAACGTCTTCGTCACCCTCACCGAGAACGAGTCGATCGACTGGTCGCTCGGCGAAGGGGCGGCACAGTACGCCGCGGCCACGGAAGAGCTCTGACAGGCCACGGCGACGTCCACGGACGGCCGGAGCCTCGCCCCCGCGGCCAGGTCCTCGTGGACGGGGTGGCCGTCGAAGGTCGTCAACAGGGCCTGGTCCGCCGGGCCTTCGGCCGCCGGGTAGGCGATCTGCTCGTAGGCGGCCTGGAAGGGCGGGCCCCAGTGGCCGGCGCCGAGGCGTCGTTCCGCCGGGACGGCGCTGCGCAGCTAGGTGCCGTCGGCGACCTCGTCGTAGATCTCGGCGACGATCTCGCGGGCGGGTACGTACGCCGCCGTGCAGGCCCGGTCGAAGACATCCCGGGCGACCGCGTCGAGACCGTCGCGCACCACCGCGGGCTGGTTCGCGAGGCCGCCGACCGATGGTTCCGGACGCGGGGCAGGACACCCGAGGTGGCCTGCGAAACCGACGGCCAGGAAGCGCTGTTGACGCTCCTCGCCCTGGGCTGCGGCACGGGTGTGGTCCCCCGCCTCGTACGGGAGCACAGCGCGGTGCGCGACCGGCTCACCGTGCTCCCGGGCGCTGCCTGAGCCGTTCGCGATCGGGGTGTGCGTACGGCGGGCCGACCTGCGCCGACCGATGGTGCCGCGCTCCGGAGCCTGTGCCGGTGAGCTACGAGGTGGTCCTGCCGACGTCGAGTCGGTCGACGCGGGCCACGTTCTCGCGGTCCTCGATGTCCTCGCTGGGCGCGGCGGCGAACCAGGCGTCGAGGATCTCCTTGAGCAGCGGCTCGGACGTCAGTCGCAGGCTGAGGGCCAGCGCGTTGGCGTCGTTCCAGCGGCGTGCGCCGTCCGCGGTGTAGGCGTCCGTGCACAGGGCGGCCCGTACACCCGGCACCTTGTTCGCGGCGATCGACGCGCCCGTGCCGGTCCAGCAGCACACCACCGCCTGGTCGGCGGTTCCGGCGGCGACCTCGCGCGCGGCGGCCTGCGAGCAGACGGCCCACTGGGGGTCGTCGCCGGGGTTCAGCGCGCCGTACGGCACCACCTCGTGACCGCGGTCGCGCAACTCGGTGACGAGGCTGCGCGCCACGGGTTCGTCCATGTCCGAGGAAACGGAGATCCGCATGTCACGAGCGTACCCGCGGCGTGCCCGAGGACGCCTCCTCCTGGCTGTGGACGTCACTGGGCCAGCGCGCCCAGCGGATCGTCCAGGACCGGCTGCCAGGCCAACTCGGCCGCGCCGACCAGGCTGTTGTGGTCGAGGGTGCACGCCAGGATGGGGACGCCGCCGCTCTGCCCCCACAGGCTGCGGTCGGCGACGACCGCGCGCAGCCGGTCCGGGTCGGCGTCCAGCAGGGTGCGGTGCAGACCGCCGAGGATGATCCGGTCGGGGTTGAGGATGTTCACCAGGCCGGCGAGACCGAGGCCGAGGCGGTCGATCAGGGCCTCGGTGGCGGTGCGGACGGTCGAGTCGTCGTAGTGGTTGCGGATCAGGTCGTTGGCCTGCTGGAGGAGGGAGACCTCCGGGCCCGGGTCGCGGCCCGCGGCGGTGAGGAAGGCGAGCGGGTCGGCCTCGACGTCGAGGCAGCCGCGGCTGCCGCAGTGGCACGGGCGGCCCTCCGGGTTGACGGTGAGATGGCCGACTTCGAGCGCCAGCCCCGAACTCCCGGTGTGCAGACGCCCGTCGAGCACCAGCGCGCCGCCCACACCCCGGTGCCCGGTGGCCACGCACAGCAGGTCCCGCGCGCCCCTTCCCGCGCCGTGCCGGTGCTCGGCGAGCGCGGCGAGGTTGACGTCGTTGCCCGCGAAGGCCGGTCCGGTGATCCCGGCCGCGTCCACGCACTCCGCGAAGATACGGCGCACCGGGGCGCCCACCGGCCACGCCAGGTGCAGCGGGTTCAGCGCGAGTCCGTCCGGCTCGGCGACCGCGGACGGCACGGCGAGACCGGCGCCCACGCACCGCCGTCCGGTCGTGCGCAGCAGTTCGGAGCCGGCCTCCACGACGGAACCGAGGACCTTCGCCGGATCGGCGTCGACGGTCTCGCAGCCGGGTGCGGTGGCGACGATGCGGCCGCCCAGACCGACCAGTGCCGCACGGAAACCGTCGGCGTGCACCTGTGCGGCGAGAACGACGGGACCGCTCTCGGCGACCGCGAGCCGGTGCGAGGGCCGCCCCTGCGAACCGGCCACCGCCCCGGGCCGTGCGTCGACCCGGATCAGGCCGAGCGCCTCCAGCTCGGCGGCGACGGCGCCGGCGGTGGCCCGTGTCACGCCGAGCTCGGCGGTCAGTACGGCTCGGGTCGGCGCGCGTCCGGTGTGCACGAGCTCCAACGCGGGACCGAGCGCACCGCGCCCCCGGTCCAACCGCGCCCTCGAGGTGGTCCCTTCCCCCGCCGTCCGGGGGTCCGCCTTGCCGCTCATGAGGGCGAGTCTCCCATGATCCGCAGGCCCGGCGGCCTACAGCCCGCTCACCCGAAGCGTGATGTTCAGCCGCCCGAGCAGACCCAACTCCGGCGGTGCCGTGCCCGCCCGGACCCGGGGTACCCCGTGGTACGCGAGCCGGGACGGCCCGCCGAAGACGAACAGGTCGCCGCTGCGCAGCTCGACGTCCGTGTACGGCCGGGTCCGGTTCTCCGGGTTGCCGAAGCGGAAGACGCAGGTGTCGCCGAGGCTCAGCGACACCACCGGCGCGTCCGACTTCTCGTCGCTGTCACGGTGCATGCCCATGCGGGCGTCGCCGTCATAGAAGTTGATCAATGCGACGTCGTACGGCACCCGTTCGGTGCCCAGGGCATCCCGCGCCGCGTCCCGGCCCAGCTCGCCCAGCCAGGCCGGGAACGGCTTCACCGGTGCGCCGTCACCGTCGACGACCGTGCGGGCGTACGCGTACGGGTACCAGTGGTGGCCCAGACACACCTGGCGGGCGGTCATCGTGCCGCCGCCGGGTGTGCGGACCGTCCTGAGGCCGGCCGGCGGGCGGGCCCACTCCCGGCAGGCCCGGAGCAGGTCGTGCTGCGCGTACGTGTCCAGCCAGTCCGGCACGTGCACCGCGCCCGGCGCGACCTCCGTACGGGCCCTGGGGAACAGCTCGGCGTCCATGGTTCCATCCTGCCCGACAGGTCTGAGCTGCGGCTCGGCTAGCCTGGGCAGACGATGAACGACCGTATGACGACTCCCTGGGGCGAGCTCGCGCTGTCCCGTTTCCCCGAGGACCCGCGTGACCGGCTGCGCGCCTGGGACGCCTCCGACGAGTACCTCCTCAGGCATCTGGCGGACCAGGACGTGCCGCTCTCCGGCACGGTCGTGGTGGTCGGGGACCGCTGGGGCGCGCTGGTCACGGCGCTCGCGGCGCACCGGCCGGTGCAGATCACCGACTCGTACCTGACCCAGGAGGCGACCCGGGCGAACCTGGCGAAGGCCGGCGTCGAGACCGGTGCCGTGCGGTTGCTCACCACGCAGGATCCGCCGCCCGGGCGCGTCGACCTGCTGCTGGTACGGGTGCCGAAGAGCCTGGCGCTGCTGGAGGACCAGCTGCTGCGGCTGGCCCCCGCGGTGCACGAGGGCACGGTCGTCGTCGGCACCGGCATGGTGAAGGAGATCCACACCTCGACGCTGCGGTTGTTCGAGCGGATCCTCGGTCCGACCCGCACCTCGCTCGCCGAGAGGAAGGCCCGGCTGATCTTCTGCACGCCCCAGCCGTCGCCGCGACCGGCCGCCCATCCGTGGCCGTACAGCTATGAGCTTCCCGACGGCGTCGGCCTCGTCTCGGGCCGTACGGTCGTCAACCACGCGGGGGTCTTCTGCGCCGATCGTCTCGACATCGGCACCCGGTTCTTCCTGCAGCATCTGCCGACCAGCAGCGGTGGCCCGCGCGTGGTGGACCTCGGGTGCGGCAACGGGGTCGTCGGTACGGCGATGGCGCTGGCCGATCCCGCGGCCGAGGTGCTGTTCGTGGACGAGTCGTTCCAGGCGGTGGCCTCGGCGGAGGCGACGTTCAAGGCGAACGGTGTGCCGGGGCATGCCGAGTTCCGGGTCGGGGACGGGCTGGCGGGGGTGCCGGCCGGCAGCGTGGACCTGGTGCTGAACAATCCGCCCTTCCACTCGCACCAGGCGACGACGGACTCCACCGCGTGGCGCATGTTCACCGGAGCGTGGCACGCGCTGCGGCCGGGCGGCGAGCTGTGGGTGGTCGGCAACCGTCATCTCGGGTACCACCTGAAGCTGCGTCGTCTGTTCGGCAACAGTCAACTGGTCGCCAGCGACCCGAAGTTCGTCGTGCTGAAGGCGGTCAGGAAGTAGCCGTCCCCGGCGATGTCCGTGTCAGCCAGGCGCGTTCGCGCACGCACCGATCCGTCCGGCTCAGGGCTGGTATACCGGCGGTGGGTCGACCCCGGCGTGGGGCGGGTCGATCCGGGCAGCCAGGGCAACGGGGTCGGGGGCGGGAGCGGTTTTCCTACGGGCCCGGACCGCCACGTACACCGCCCGGACCAGTTCGGGACGGTGCGACAGGGCCTGGGCCGCGCGCCGCGCCTCGGATCCGGAGACGGTTCTGCGCAGGGCGAGCGCCAGGCTGACCCAGTGAGCATGGAGGCTCGGATCGGCCGTCACCGCGGTGACGGCACGGCTCCGCGCCCTGGCGATGTCCCCGAGCAGGCGCGCCGTGTCCGCGGCGGGGGCCTCCGCCGGTACGGACAGTGCCGGGTGCGTGGCCTCCTGGCGCTGTCCCGGAACGTCGTCGTACCACCGGCACGGGTCGACGGCGACCCGTCTGATGAGGGCCATGCCCGCGGCGAGGGACCGGGCCGTCGCGTCCGGGCGCAGAGCGGAAACCGTTCGGGGCCGCCAGGGCCCGGCCTCGTCGCGGAGCATGCTGTCCGTCAGTGCGGACACCTCGTCGGGATCGGGCCGCAGGTGGTGCAGCCGCCAGCGGACACGGTGGTCGACGACCGCCTCGGTGGCGAGCGCCGCGATGTCCTCGGGAACGCGCTCGGAAAGCCACAGGCGGCAACTCGTGCCCATCAGAGCCACGAAGCGTGCACCGGCCACGGTCCACCGGGGCGAGTTCCGCAGGACGTGATACGTGTCCCAGACCTGAGTACGCCAGTAGGCCAGCTCGAACTGCGCGCGCCGCAGTTCCGCCCCGCCGGCCGTCCGCGTCAGCCGCTGCCAGTACTCGGCCACCCCGAAGTACGCGTAGACGCCCTGGAACAGCCCCGCGAACGGGCGGGGGACGTCGCGCCAAGGGGCGTAGTGGAGGGCGCCGTCGTCACGGTCGTCGTACAGGTCGATCATCTCGAGCAGAGCGTTCAGCTTCATGTGGCGGAACTCGTGGGTGAGCGTCCCGGCGAGCTCGATCGAGTCCTCCGGCTCGCTCAGGACGGCGCCTCCGAACGCGTCACTCGAGGACGACGACGTCATCTGAGGTCCAGAGGCCGCCGGGCCCGGCGTGATCGCGGTCAACGCGCCGCCCAGTGCCCCGGCATGCCGGGGGCTGGTCCGCAGCAGTACCCGCCAGGCCCCGTGGACCAGATCCGACCAACGCGCGGCCCGGTCCTCGGAGAGCCGGTCGGGTACTCCCGGCGGCCCCGCCTGCCGGAACGGATGGACGTCGTCGAGACACACGGTCAGCGATGCCTCCTGCCCGTCGGCCGTGACGCGACGCAGGGGATACCAGCCGGGTGCCGTGTCCTCCAGACGGGCGGGGAGGCGTACCTCTGCCGCAGACGTACGTACGGTGACCCGGCCCGCCGCCACGTCGACGGTGGCCACCTGCGCGGCCGTGGACCCCAGGTCGGCCACGCCGATGGTGGGCAGCACGGCGAGGCCCCGGTGCAGGGGGATCCGGCAGCTCAGGGCGAGCCCGGCCCTGATGCCGGCTGCGGCGGCCAGGGCGTACAGATGCCCCTGGCCGGCCCAGAGCGGAAGGTCCGCTCTCGCGTGGCGCTGTCGCAGGACGTCGAGGGTGTGACTCATCCACCGACCCACCGCTGGATCCAGGAGGAGCGCGTCCGTCGCCTCTGGGGCGGCCTCGTCGGCCTCTTCGAGCAGCGCGCGGGCGTGTGCCACAGGCTCGAAGAAGCCGGCTGAGTCGTTGCGCGCGTCGACTTCGCGCAGAAGGGACTCGAGTACCGTGACGCGGATGTCGCGCTGGTGTGCTCTCAGTGCCGCGATCACGTCGTGGTCCTCGCCCCCGGTGGCCAGGGCACGGAAGGCCCGGCCCTCGCGCAGTCGCGGGGGCAGGAGGTACGGCACATCGTCCTCGACCACGCGCTCCTGCCGGGGAGCCGGTGTCTGATAGGTGATCCTCACAGGGCGGCCCGCATCGTGACTCTCCGGGGGACGGAAGCCCCAGGAGTACCCGCCACCCCCGCCGGGTTCGCTGCCGCCCTGCGAGCGCCGGGGCCGGGTGAACCGGTCCAGGATCCTGCGGGTGCCGGGATCGGACGCGGAGGGGACGCGGGCGAGGGCGTCGGCCAGCGACAGCCTGGTGCGGCCCGGGGCACCGGCCGCGGTGGGATCGGATGCCGCGTGAGTACCGTCCGCGGCAGCGTCCCCTGCGCTCGTCCCAGGGCCGCCCGGTGGGGTTTCGGCCACGGTCCGCGCTCCTTGTGCGTCGTGGGCACCGTTCCGGCCGCCCGATGAGGCCCGCTGCACCAGGTCCGTACGGACGAGCCCGAGGTTGTGGCGGCACATCGCCACGTTGGGGTGGTCTTCGCCGAATCGCCGGGTGTTGGCCCCCAGCACCTCCTCGAAGTGACCCGCTGCCTCCTCGAGACGTCCGAGCATGTGCAGCACGGTGGCGAGTTCGTGCCGGTTGGCCACGGAATCCGGGTGTTCCTCGCCGAACCGTTCCCGGTTGACCGACCAGATCCGGCGCAGTTCGAATTCCGCGGCCGTCAGGTGCTGTTGGTCGCGCCGGATACGGGCCAGTTCGTGCCCGACGAGGAGCGTGTCGGGGTGGTCCGGGTCCCGGTACTCGGCGATCTCGGTCACGACCGTCGAGCAGACGCGGGCCGCGTCCTCGGGGTCGCCCGCGTCACGGAGCGCCCGGGCCAGGCTGATGCCGCACGCCAGGGAGAGTTCGTCACCGTCGCCGAAGAGGGCACGGTTGGTCTCCCAGATCTCCCGCAACTCCGCGACGGCCTCGCCCAGTGCCCCACGCTTGTGCCAGATGGTGGCGAGGTCGTGGCGGGTACGCAGCACCGCGCGCCGGTCGGTCGGCTCGGCCCTCTCGCGGATGCGCAGTACGGCGCGCAGTTCCTGTTCCGCCTCCTCGTACCGACCGAGTTCGCGCAGCACCCGGGCCCTGCCGCTGCGGGCCGATTGGGTCTGCTGGTGGTCGGAGGGAAGGGTCTGTTCGCACGCCTGGGCCACGGAGTGGTATTCGGTTTCGGCCTCGTGGAGCCGGCCTTCGTCGCGCAGGGCGAGGGCCAGGGCCAGTCGGGCGGCAAGCGTGTCGGGATGTTCCGCGCCGAGGTGTTCCCGCCGTACGTCCGCGACCCTCTCCAGTTCCCTGCGCGCATCGGTGTACAGGCCGATGTAGTAGCGGTACTGCCCGGCGCGCAGGGCGGGTTCGGTCGCCGCGACGACGGACTGCGGCCGGCCCGGGAAGAGGAGCAGGTCGAGCGGGGCCGCGCAGTGTGGTGCGACGTCCTGCCAGCGGGGCCAGTGGGCCGGCACGGCCGGTTCCAGGCCGGCCAGCGCGTTGTGCAGCAACTCGACGACCAGATCGCACAGTTGTGGGGTGGCGGAGGTGAAGTCCGGGCGCGAGCGCATGCTGAGGCGCACCAGGGGGTGGATCGTGAGGCGTCCGTCCATGTCACCTCCCTCATCCTCGGCACCGGTGCTCTCGACGCGGACGAAGCCGTGCCCGGTCAGCCCCTGCAGGGCCGTTCGCAGGTCGAGGGCGGAGGGACGGCAGGAGGCGAACAGCTCGCCCGCCGCGATCACGTCCGCGTCCAGGAGCCGCAGATGCGGGATCGGGACCGGTCCGAAGGCCGCGAGCAGCAGCATGAGCGGTTCGGCCGCGTGGTTCTGCTGCTTCGTGAGCATGTCGAGCGAGAGTTCCAGGCTGGCCGTGATCCTCGCGAGGTCGCGTCCGATTTCGTCGGGACGGCGCTCCTGGGCAGCGACTCGCCGGCTCAGCCGCTCGTCGAAGCCGCGGCGGTAGTCCGCGAACGTCCGCGGCCCTTCCACCGGGGGCCAGTCATTCGACCGGACCGCGCGTGCCAGGAAGTTGCCGGCCAGGTCGAGGGCGAGCGGGAGGCCGCCGAGATGCCCGGCGAGCAGACGCGCCTCGGCTCTGCCGCCGGCCTTGGGGGCCAGGTCGAGCAGAACCTGGGCACCGTCCTCGTCGTCCAGCACATCGACCGGCAGTTCCCCGGCCCAGTCCGCCAGCTCTGGCCAGCCGGACCGCCGGCTGGTGATCAGCACCGCGCCGGGCAGGCGTTTGGGGGAACGCAGCCAGCCGACGCCGTCGTGCAGTGGCCGCTCGTCCGCGGCCAGCAGGTCCGGATCGTTCACGTTGTCCAGCACCAGCATCCACGGCTCCCCCACCTTCTCCAGTTGCCTCCACAGCACGTCCGCCTGGTATCCGAGACCGAACGCCCCTCGGTCGGCGCCGGCGTCGAAGGCGACCGCGTACAGGTCACCGGAGTTGGCGCCGCCGGTGGACACCCACCACACGCGGGTGATCGGCCCCTCTTCCGACAGACGATGGGCCACTTCCAGGGCGGCGGTCGTCTTGCCGGATCCGCCCAGTCCGGACAACACCCACACACCGGAGGCGTGGCCGGGGCGCGCGACATGTTCCCGGATGGCCCGGGTCAGGTTTTCGACCAGGTCTTCGCGGCCACGGAGCCGGTTCTGGCTCACGCGGCGCTCGGGGAGGGTGATGGGTGCCAGGGCGATGCCCGACTCAGAGGGCAGGGCCGGCGCGTCCGGTCGTTCGTGCGGCTGCTCGTCGAACCATTCGGGCCCGGTCATCGTCCACCTCCCGGCGTGCCGGGCCGCGTCCCTGGCCACGGCGCGGGACCCACCACAGCCATGGCGCACCTCCGTCACTTGGGTCTGAAAGCTCAACTTCCCACCCCGGGACAGAAATTATCGTGGCAACTCGCTTTACATGGCACGAAACGGCCCGGGATTTGTCACCCTTGTCCTGCGACTGATATGCGCTTGCCTTCGCGCCGTCGACAGCACGGAGGCCGGGATCACGGGGATGCGCGGATGACGAACGACGGCTTCACACCCCTCACCGACAACCCGGTTCTGACCCGGGCCGACGACCACTACGGCTTCCTGCCCTACCTGAGTGTGCTCGCCGGAGCGGTCGAGGCCGCCCGGCCGCTGCCGTTGACCGTCGGCGTCTTCGGACCATGGGGGTCCGGCAAGTCGAGTTTCATGCACATGTGGCAGGACCTTCTGGGGCCGGGTGCCCGCACGGTGTGGGTGAACCCGTGGAAGTACGACCAGAAGCAGGAGGTGTGGGCCGCGGTCATCACCTCGGTGCTGGCGGAGATCAAGCAGAACGAAGGCACCCGGGAGAAGGCCGCTCGCCTGGCCCGGTCCATCGCCTGGCTGTCGCTGCGCGGCTTGTTGAGCAACGGCGCCCCCATGGTCACGGGCGGACTGCTGGGCAAGGATGAGGCACAGCGGGCGCTGGACCGGTTGGCCGACAGCGACGCCGAGTTCCACCGGCACGTCAACGCCTTCGAGCAGGATTTCGCAGAGGCAGTGGACGACTATCTGGGCGGCACCGACCGTCTCGTGGTGTTCATCGACGATCTCGACCGCTGCACTCCCGAAGCCGCGGTGACGGTTCTGGAGTCCCTGAAGCTGTTCACCGGCGACTCACGGTGCGTGTTCGTCCTCGCCATGGACTACGACCTGCTCTCGGCGGTGGCGGCGGCGAAGTTCGGAGATTTGGCCCCGGTGAAGGGCTCCGCCTACCTGGAGAAGATCGTCCAGCTCCCCTTCTTCCTCCCGGAGGTGGCCTGGGACACGCTGCGCGACTCCCTCGGCGGGTACCTGCCGGCGCTCACGGGATCGGACGCGTTCTGGAGCCTGGCCCGGACGGCCTTCGGCCCGAGTCCGCGGCGGCTCAAGCGCTACGTCAACGTCCTCAATCTCGCGACGACCATCCTGGAGCGGATCTCCGGGGAGCCGCTGCATCGTGACCGGCGGCTGCAGCTGGCGGAGCTGCTGATCCTGCGCAGCGAGCACCGCGCCTTCTACGGTCATCTGGTCACCCGGCCCGGCGCGTGGGCCCAGTTGAAGGACATCGCCTGGGGGCGAAGCAGCCGGGCTGACACGTCGCTGACTCCTTTCGCTGCCGACGAGTCCTTGATGCGTCTGCTCGCGGTCGGCCGAGATCACCGGGGCGGCGGCTTCCCGATGGCTCCTGCGGCCGAGGACGCGGAACGCATGATGACGACGGTCAGGGCGGCTTCGGGCGCGCCCTGAGCCGCCGCCGCACCGGTGCTGTCCGGCTCTGCGCTCTCAGGGCGTCACGGGATCCGGGCCGAGCACCCGGATGATCCCCGCCACCGCCCGCTCCATCGCCTCCCGTCCCACGCTCAGGTAGGTACGGGAGTCGACCGCCTCCGGGTGGGCGGCCAGGAACTGTCGGATCGCGCCGGTCATGGCGAGGTTGAGGGCGGTGCCGATGTTCACCTTGGCGATGCCGCCCGCGACGGCGGCGGCCAGTTCGTCGTCCGGCACTCCGGAGGAGCCGTGCAGGACGAGGGGCACCTCCAGGGCCCCGGCCAGCCGTTTGAGGAGGGTGTGGTCGAGGGCGGCGGTGCGGGCGGTCATGGCGTGCGAGCTGCCGACGGCGACGGCGAGCGCGTCCACCCCGGAGTCCGCGACGAAGGCACCGGCCTCGGCCGGGTCGGTACGCGCTCCGGGCGCGTGGGCGTTCAGCGGCGCCTCGCCTCCCTTCCCGCCGACCCGTCCCAGTTCGGCCTCGACCCACAGTCCGTGGGCGTGCCCCCAGTCGGCGGCGGCTCTGGTCGCGGCGAGGTTCTCGGCGTACGGCAGGTGGGAGCCGTCGTACATGACGGAGCTGAACCCGGCGTCGGGCGCCTGGCGCAGCAGGTCGTCGCTCTGGACGTGGTCGAGGTGCAACGCGACGGGCACGGAGGCGCCTTCGGCCGCGGCGGCGGCCGCGCGGGCGAGCGGGAGCAGGCGCCCGTACCGGAACTTGACGGCGTTCTCGCTGACTTGGAGGACGACCGCTGAACTCACCGACTCCGCACCGGCGATGACGGCCTCGACGTGTTCGAGGGTGATGACGTTGAAGGCGGCGACCGCACAGTGGGCCGCGGCGGCGCGGCCGACGAGTTCGCCGGTGGTCACGAGGGGCACGGCTGGTCCTTCCGTGAGCTTCAGGGGGCGAGGATCACCGAGCGGGCGAGGTGGCGGGGCTGGTCGGGATCGAGGCCGCGGGCCGCGGCGACCGCGACGGCGAGCCGCTGCACCCGGACCAGTTCGGCGAGCGGGTCCAGACCGCCGGGCACCCACAACGCGCCTGTCGTACGGACCTGTTCGGCCAGTCCGTCCGGTGCCTCGCCGAGCATCCAGGTGGCGGTGCCGTGGGTGGTGACGCTGATGGGGCCGTGCCGGTACTCCATCGCCGGGTAGGCCTCGGTCCAGGCGAGGGAGGCCTCCCGCATCTTCAGGCCGGCCTCGTTCGCCAGTCCCACGGTCCAGCCGCGGCCCAGGAAGGTGAACTGGGTGCAGTCGACGAGGCCGGGGGGCAGGTCCGTGCGCAGCGCGGTGCGGGCGTCGGCCACGACGGCGTCGGTGTGCAGGCCCAGGTGGGCGCGCAACAGGGTCAGGGCGGTGGTGGCGAACCGGGTCTGGACGACGGAGCGTTCGTCCGCGAAGTCGAGGACGACGACCTCCTCGGCGGCCTCCATGACCGGCGTGTGCGGGTCCGCGGTGATCGCGGTCGTGCGGGTGCGTCCCTTCACCTGCCGGAGCAGGTCCAGGACTTCGGTGGTCGTGCCGGAGCGGGTGAGCGCGACGACTCGGTCGTACGAGCGGCCGTACGGGAACTCGGACGCGGCGAAGGCGTCCGTCTCGCCCTGGCCGGCGCCCTCGCGCAGTGCGGCGGCGGCCTGTGCCATGAAGTACGAGGTGCCGCATCCCACGATCGCGACCCGTTCGCCCGCCGCGGGCAACGCCTCGCGGTGCTTGGGGACCTCCACCGCGGCCCGCGTCCAGCACTCGGGCTGGCTGGTCAGCTCGTCCTCGACATGGGTCATGCCGTTCCTTCCCCTGAATGATGTGACGGTGATGATTTTTCTTGCAAGATATAGCGAGGTTTCGAGCACAATCAAGCATTCGAGGGAAAACAGGGTGCGCTAGGGTCGCCGGGAGAGCGAGAGCGGTCGGGGAACGGAGGCTTCGGATGTCGCGCGACGCCCGCTGGAAGGCGCTGCTGGAGCTGCTCGTCGAGCGCGGTCGGCTCGACGTCGAGGAGGCGGCCGTCGAGCTGGCGGTCTCGTCGGCGACGATCCGCCGGGACTTCGACCAGCTCGCCGAACAGCAGATGCTCGTACGCACGCGGGGCGGCGCGGTCGTGCATGGAGTGTCGTACGAACTGCCGCTGCGGTACAAGACGGCCCGGCACGCCTCCGAGAAGCAGCGGATCGCGAAGGCGGTCGCGGATCTGCTGGCGCCGGGTGAGGCGGTGGGGCTGACCGGCGGGACGACCACCACCGAGGTGGCCCGGGCGCTGGCCGTGCGCAGCGACCTGGCGTCCGGTTCGCCGGCGATGACGATCGTCACGAACGCGCTGAACATCGCGAACGAGCTGGCCGTGCGCCCCCAGTTCAAGATCGTGCTGACCGGCGGGGTGGCCCGCCCGCAGTCGTACGAGCTCGTCGGGCCGCTCGCGGACGGGGTGCTCGGGCAGATCACGCTCGATGTGGCGGTGCTCGGTGTCGTCGGCTTCGACGTGTTCCACGGAGCCGCCGCCCACGACGAGGCGGAGGCGGCGATCAACCGGCTGCTGTGCGAGCGCGCCGAGCGTGTGATCGTCGCCACCGACTCCAGCAAGCTGGGCCGGCGGGCCTTCGCCCGGATCTGCGCGGCCGAAGCGGTGGACACGCTGGTCACGGACACGGGGGCCGACGCGCAGACGGTGCGCCGGTTCGAGGAGGCGGGAGTGCGGGTCGTCGCGGTCTAGGGCCCTTCTGATGGATCTCCGTGGGAGAAGGAGCGGCGTTCGGTGCGTGCGATCGCCGTGCGGCGTGGAGGGTCATGTGGCGGAGCCACCTGCCTCTTCGCGCCGTGCGGTGAGCGTGCGTACCGGGCGTCGCGACGCCGCGGAGATCCATCAGAAGGGCCTTAGCGGAGTCACCGGCCCGTCGCCGCCCTTCCCCGCCTAAGCTGGCGCTGAGGCCGAGGGGCGTGCCGGCATGGAGGCTGCGATGGACGCACAACCGACCGCACAACAGGAGTCCGGGGGCGCACGGTATCTGCCGATCGCCGAGCACGGGCTGATCGGCGACCTGCGCAGCGTGGCCCTGGTGGGCACCGACGGCACGATCGACTGGTACTGCTGCCCCGCCTTCGACGCCCCGAGCGTCTTCGCCGCCATCCTGGACGCGGACAAGGGCGGCTGCTTCGAACTGGCGGCGACCGTACCGGCCACCACCAAGCAGTTCTACTTCCCCGACACCAACGTGCTGATCACCCGCTTCTACACCGAGGAGGGGGTCGGCGAGGTACAGGACTTCATGCCGGTCGACGGCGTCTCGGCGGAGAGCGAACGCCACCGGCTGATCCGGCGGGTGCTGTGCGTGCGGGGTTCCATCCCGTTCCGGACGCGGGTGGCGCCGCGCTTCGACTACGGCGCCGAACCGCACACCGTGCGCATGGCCGGGGACGTCGCGGTGTTCGAGTCCGCCAAGCTGGCACTGGGGCTGACCGCCACGGTGCCGCTGGCGGTGGACGGCCTGGACGCGCGCGCCGACTTCAAGCTCTCCCAGGGCGAGTCGGCGGTGTTCGCGCTGGACCGGGTCGGCGGCGAGGTGGCTCCGCGCCGGTGTGCGCGCACGGAGGCCGAGGAGCAGTTCACCACCACGGTGGCCTACTGGCGCACGTGGCTGTCCGCGTCCAAGTACCGGGGCCGCTGGCGGGAGATGGTGCACCGCTCGGCCCTCACCCTGAAGCTGCTGACCTACGCCCCGACCGGCGCGATCGTGGCGGCGCCGACCACGAGCCTGCCGGAGCAGCTGGGCGGGGAGCGCAACTGGGACTACCGGTACGTGTGGGTGCGGGACGCCGCGTTCTGCGTGTACGCGCTGCTGCGGCTCGGCTTCACCGGCGAAGCCGAGGCGTTCATGAACTTCCTGACCGAGCACATCAGTCCGGGCGACGGCAAACCCTCGGGCCCACTGCAGATCATGTACGGCATCGACGGCCGCACCGATCTGACGGAGCGTGAACTCGACCACCTGGAGGGGCACCGGTCCTCCGCGCCGGTCCGGATCGGCAACGGGGCCGCCGAGCAGCTCCAACTGGACATCTACGGCGCGCTGATCGACTCGATCTACCTCTACGACAAGTGGGCCAAGCCGATCTCCAGCGACCAGTGGGACGACGTGTCCGCGCTGGTGGACTGGGTGTGCGAGAACTGGGACCAGCCGGACGAGGGCGTCTGGGAGACCCGCGGCGGCCGCAAGAACTTCCTGTACTCGCGGCTGATGTGCTGGGTGGCGATCGAGCGCGGCATACGGATGGCCAACCGGCGCGGCCTGCCCGCCGACCTGGCCCGCTGGCAGACGTGCCGCGACACGATCTACCGGCGCATCCACAGCAAGGGCTGGTCCGAGGCCCGGCAGGCGTTCGTGCAGCACGAGGACGGCGACGTGCTCGACGCGGCGGTGCTGATGATGCCGCTGACGAAGTTCATCGCGCCCACCGACCCGAAGTGGCTGTCCACGCTGGACGCCCTCACCGAGGAACTGGTGTCGGACTCGCTGGTCTACCGCTACGACCCGCTGGCGAGCCCCGACGGGCTGCGCGGCGACGAGGGCACGTTCTCCATCTGCTCGTTCTGGTACGTCGAGGCCATGGTCCATTCCGGGCGGATCGAGGAGGCGCGCCTCGCCTTCGAGAAGATGCTCACCTACGCCAACCATCTGGGCCTGTACGCCGAGGAGATCAGCCACACCGGTGAGCAACAGGGCAACTTCCCGCAGGCGTTCACGCATCTCGCCCTGATCAGCGCCGCTTTCAACCTGGACCGGGCGCTCGGCTGACCGGCCGCCGAGGCCGCGCCGCGGGACGGCGGCCGGCCGGCGCCCCGGGGCTCAGTGCCCGTGACCGCCCGAGTTCGTGTGCTCGTCGGAGGACCGGGAGGAGTCCGAGGCAGCCGGAGACTGGTCACGCCCCGGCGTCTCCTCGCCCGCCGGACCCGTCTCCCTGTCTGTCTCTGTTCCTGTCTTCGTCTCGGCCCGGACCGTGAACGCCGCCGTGTGGACCTTCCCTGCGTGCTTGAAGTCGAGGAAGAGCCGGTAGGTGCCGCTGCTCGGTGCCGTGGCCGTGAAGGAGATCTCCGGGCCCGGCTCGGTGGCGCCGTCACCGGGTTCGCCGTTCGGGTGGACGTGCAGGTAGGCGAGGTCTCCGGAGCGCAGGGCGACCAGGTGGCCGTAGGCACCGAGGTAGGGCTGGAGGTCGGTGACGGGCTTGCCGTCGCGGGTGACCGTCAGCTTCAGTTCGCCCGTCTCGCGGGGGCGCAGGGCGCCGTCGAGCCGGACCTCGTAGCCGTGGATCCGGGCGGTGGTGCCGGGGGCCGGCAGGGGCCGCGGGGCGTAGCGGCCGGAGGCGGCCAGGTCGGCGCCGAGGGTGAGGTTCGAGGCGTTCTTCCGTGCCGGGGTGAAGTCGGCGAAGACCCGGTATCCGCCGGCGCGGGGCAGTTCGGCGGGGGTGCTCCAGGTGCCGTCGGCGGCCCGGGCGGGGTGCAGGTGGCGGTAGGTGAGCAGGTCGCGTGAGGCCACGATGAGGTGGAGTTCCTTGTCGTGTTCGCGTTGGTATGCGGTGACGGCACGGCCGCTGTCGTCCCGGATGACGAAGCGCAGGTCGGACCGGTTTCCGGCGGTGACGCGCGGGGTTTTCAGGTCGAGGGTGTAGCCGTTCTCGGAGATCTGCAGTCCGCCGGGTGGTTGCGCCTCGTGCCGGGCGTGCCCGCCGCCTCCCTCCGTCGTGGGAGACGTCCCGGTGTGGCTCTCGTGACGTGCGGGCGCGCTGTCCTCGACGACCGGGTCGAGGCCCTGGCCGACGCCGTAGGCCGTTCCGAACGTCGCGGCGAGCGCGGCGGCGAAAGCCGTGATCTTCAGTCCAGCATGCATGGCCGACTCCTGGGTGGTCCGGGCCGCGGCTTCCGTCACCGGGGCCTCCACACCGCCCACCATACCCCCAGGGGGTATGCAGTCAAGCTTTCTTCACGCTGGTTCTGATACCTGGGGGGGTATGCGGGCGTCTGATGCCCGCGCCCTGTGCCCGGCGCCCGGCGAGGGCTGAACCGTCCGGTCGAAGGGCACGCCCCCCGGCCGCGGTGGGCGAAGTCGGGGGGCGCGGGACATCCGGGCACGCGGGCGCGTGAGCCGGACGGAGACCGGCCCGAACCGGCGTGGTGTCAGGACCTCCGTACGTCGATCGCGGCCAGCGCCATCGCCAGTGGCCCCGGAGCCAGGAAGGCGAGCGGCACCAGCATCCACGCGCACAGCGCTGCCGTCGCCACCGCCAGCAGCACCAGACCGGAACCGCCGACGTCCCGTACGGCGTCCCGCGCTGCCTCACGCACGGCGGCCGGCCAGTCGGTGAGCGACTCCGGGCGGGCGCAGGCCCTCAGGCCCACCACCAGGGTGCCCACGCCGATCGCGGCGGCCACCACGGCGAACAGCGGCGCCCCCGGCAGCCCGGCCCCGGCCAGCGCCAGGTCCGCGACGAACAGCAGCGCCCCCGCCAGGGCGACCAGCCCGGCCGCCAGGTCACCGGCCCGCAGCCGGCCCCGCAGGACGGCGAAGTACCGTCCCGCGGTGGCGGGCCGCCCCTCCCCCGCGCCCCGCAGCACGGCGCACGCACTGGAGAGTGCGGCCGGGACCGTCACCAGGGGCAGGCACATCACCGCCGTGGCCAGGCCGACGCTCAGCACGTCGGCGAACAGGGTCATCCGGGGCCCGAAGACCTCGCCCGGCTCACGCGTCTGCGGCTCGCTCATCCCGCTCACCCCTTGAGTCCGGAGCTGGCCATGCCCTCCACCAGGAAGCGCTGGAAGGCGAGGAAGAACAGCACGATCGGCAGCAGCGCGATCACCGACATCGCGAACATCGGGCCGAACGACGACTGGCTGGAGGCGTCCACGAAGGAGCGCAGGGCGAGCGTGAGCGTGAACTTGTCCGGGTCGAAGAGGTAGATGAGCTGGGTGAAGAAGTCGTTCCAGGTCCAGATGAAGGTGAAGATCGCCGTGGTGATGAGGGCGGGCCTGGTGAGCGGCAGGATCACCAGGAAGAAACTCCGGAAGGGGCCGCAGCCGTCGATGCGGGCCGCCTCCTCCAGTTCGCGCGGCAGTCCGCGCATGAACTGCACGATGAGGAAGACGAAGAACGCCTCCGTGGCGAGGAACTTCGGGAGGATCAGCGGCCAGTAGGTGTTCACCAGACCCAACTGGTTGAAGATGATGTACTGCGGGATCAGCACCGCGTGGTGCGGCAGCATGATCGTCGCGATCATCAAGGCGAACAGCGGGCCGCGGAAGCGGAACCTGAGGCGGGCGAAGGCGTAGGCGGCGAGCGAGCAGCTGATCACGTTGCCGAGGACCGCGCCTCCCGCGATCAGCAGCGAGTTGGACAGCAGCCGCCAGATGGAGACGTCGTTCACGCCGTCGAAGGCGGTCGTGTAGTTCGACCACTCCAGATGGCCGGGCAGCAGGTTGAGGCTGGCGATGACCTCGTCGGCGGGCTTGAGCGAGGTGGCGAGCAGCCAGGCCAGCGGGTAGAGCATGACCAGCAGGGCGGCCAGGCAGCCGAGGTGGAGGGCGAGCCGGCCCCAGCGAACGGGCTTGCGGGCGGCGGTGGTCGATACGGCGGTCATCGGTCCCCCTCGGACGCGTAGAAGACCCAGGAGCGCGAGGTGCGGAACAGCACCGCGGTGACGGCGCCGATGACGAGCAGCAGCACCCAGGCCATCGCGGAGGCGTAGCCCATGTGGGAGGCGACGAAGCCGCGGTCGTAGAGGTAGAGGGTGTAGAAGAGGGTCGAGTCGGCGGGGCCGCCCTTGCCGGCGCTGACCGCGAAGGCGGGGGTGAACACCTGGAAGGCCTGGATGGTCTGCAGGACCAGGTTGAAGAACAGCACCGGGGACAGCATCGGCACGGTGACGGACACGAACTGCCGCCGTTTTCCGGCCCCGTCGACAGCGGCCGCCTCGTACAGCTCGGCGGGTATCTGCTGCAGGCCCGCGAGGAAGATGACCATCGGCGCGCCGAACTGCCACACCGTCAGCAGCGCCACCGCCAGCAGCGCCCAGCCGGGCTTGTTGACCCAGCCGCCGGTGCCGAGCAGGTTGTCCACCGTGCCGCCGTCGTTGAAGATCGCCCGCCAGACCAGGGCGACCGACATGGAGGCGCCGAGCAGTGAGGGGGCGTAGAACGCGGACCGGTAGAAGGCCTTGCCGCGCCTCATGGACTTCAGGGCGAGCGCCACGACGAGGGCGAGCGCGAGTTGGAGGGGGACGGCGATGACGACGTACGTCAGGGTCGTCAGGACCGAGCGCCAGTAGCGCGGGTCCTCGGTGAACATCTGGGTGTAGTTGCGCAGGCCGATCCAGTGCGGTGGGTCGAAGAGGTTGTAGTCGGTGAAGGACAGGTACAGGGACACGGCCATCGGCAGCAGCGTGAGGACGCTCGCGCCGAGGACCCACGGGGACAGGAACACCCAGGCGGCGCCCTCGCGTTCGCGCTTGGGGCGGCGCTTCGGAGCGCCGGCGGGCCGCTTCGGCCGGGCGGTGGGTGCGGGGATGTCGGTGGTGGTCATGACCTCAGCTCCGCCTTCGCCTCGGTGACGTAGTTCTCGGCCGCCTCGCGGGGCGACATGCGCTCGTACGACACCTGGTCGTAGTCGCGCTGGAAGGTGGTCTGCAGGGCGTTGTCGCCGGAGGGCGGGGCCTGCGGCGGATCCTTCAGGGTGCCTTCGAGGGACGACTGGAAGTCGGCGACGGTCTTGTCGAAGTCCTTGAGCTGGGACGCGGTCCGCTCGCGGATGGTCTCGTTGACCGGGATGCCGCGCGTGGCGCCGAGGATCTTCGCCGCGTCCTGGTCGTTGAGGAGGAAGTCGACGAGCTCGGCCGACTCCTTCGGATGGCCGGTGTTGGCGGAGACACCGAGGAACATGGACGGCTTGAAGTACTGGCCGGGAGTGCCGTCCTCGCCGGACGGCATCGGGGCGAGGGCGACCCCGTCCGGGATGAGGGCGAGGTAACCGCTGGCAGGGGCGTCCCAGTTGAAGTCGCTGACGGCCTTGCCGCGGCCGAGCGGGGTGTTCTCGACGGAGCCGTCGAGCTGGGTGGTCTGCTCGGCCGGGGAGACCGCGCCCTCGCGGCGGAGTGTGTCGGCGAAGGTCCACCACTCGGTCAAGTCGTCGGCGGTGAAGCCGAGTCCGCCGTCCTTCGTGTAGAGGGCCTTGCCGCGGCCGCGCAGCCAGACCTCGAAGGCGTCCTCGCTCTGGCCCGGGTCGGTGGCCCCGGGTTTGCCGGTCTTCTTCGCCAACTCGCGCACCGAGCCGGCCCAGTCGCTCCACGTCCAGCCCTGGCGTGGCAGCGGGACGCCCGACGCCTTCCAGGCCTTGACGTCGTAGACGACGGTCTCGGTGCCGCGGCCCTGCGGGATCGCGTACTGCGTGCCGTCCACCCGGCCGGTGGCGAGCAGGCCGGGGTCGATCTCGGCGGTGTGCAGGACGGCCTTCTGTTTCGCCAGGTCGAGCAGGACGCCGCCGGAGGCGTACTGGTCGATCTGGCGGTAGTCGAGCTGCATCACATCGGGTGCGTCGCCGCCGGTGGCCTGGACGGCGAGCTTCTGTTTGTAGGCGTCGTACCCCGAGAACGACGTCTGCACCTGCACGTTCGGATGGCGTTTCTCGAACAGGGCGACGGCCTGTTCGGTGCGTTCCGCGCGGTCGGGGTTGCCCCACCACGTGTAGCGCAGCACGGCCTTGCCGCCGCCGACCGACTCCCCGGATCCCCCGCACCCGGCCAGCACCGCGCAGAGCGCGAGTGCGGCGGCCGATGCGCAGAACCCCTTTGTCCTGTGTCCGGGCATGCCGAGGTCACCTCTTTCCTTCCTCGGACCTTCTCCTACGGCCCCCCTGAGCCCACTTCCCGCCCCCTGTCATTCGCCGCGGTACGGCAGTGTCCTATTCGCCCTGGTACGGCAGCGTCGTCCCCGGCAGGTTGTACTCGTCCCGGCGGCCGCACATCCCGAAGCCGCCGAGCCGGGTGGGCGCGGCCTCGTAGGCGGTGGCCTCGTCGAGATACGCCGGCGCGCCGTCCGCCAGCGCGTCGAGCTGGGCGCCGGTGCGTTCGGCGGTGGCCAGCGCGCCGGCCCGCCACAGCTCGCGCCAGGCGGGCACCTTGGCGCGCACCAACCGGGCGGCGGCGCGCTGGAATGCGACGTACGGGCCGTTGTCACCGGCGACCAGTGCCTCGCGCAGGACGAGGTAGCCCTCGACGGCGAGGTCGCGACGGCGCCGGGCGGCCGCCGCCGTCTCCTCCCCCGTGCCGGGCGGGAGGGTCGCGGCCGCCGCGTACTTCTCGGGGTCGGCGAGCACCTCGGGCGGGAACGTGAACACGGCGTCCCCGGCCTCCGGCAGCCCGCTGTTCTGCATCAGCACGGTGATCCGCAGATCGCCGCCCTGCACCATGCGGTGCACGGTGCCCGGCGTGAACCAGGCGACCGAGCCCGCTTCCAGGGGGATGTCCCGGTAGCCGTCGGGGCTGAGCGTCTGGACCGCCCCCCGGCCGCCGGTGACGACGTACGCCTCCGTGCACACCAGATGCAGGTGCGGGCTGCCGCCGCAGACTCCGTCGGCGGCCTCCCAGTCGTAGGCGCTGAGATGGGACAGTCCGACGGCGCCGGGCAGGGGGTGCGGAAGGGCCGGCTTCACGGGCGTGGGGTCGTTCACCACGGCAGCCCTTCCAGGTACGTGCCGACGCGGTCGCCGTCCCAGGCGCCGTCCGCGACGACGACCCGGTAGCGGTAGGCGAAGGACTCGCCGGGCGGCAGCTCGAACTCCTCGAAGAACGCCCACGAGAACGCGACCGTCGGGAACGGCTCGGAACGCACGAACCAGTGCGACTCGTGGATGGCCGAGTTCGGGTCGAGGTTCTCGGGGGCGTGCGCGAAGACCAGGGTGGAGTGCCCGTCGAACTCGTCGTGCTCGGTGGTGAAGGCGATCCAGGGGCCCTGGGAGCCCATCACCTTGTCCGCGTCCGCGTCGGTGTCCGGGGCGAGGACCGTGCCGCCGGTGAAGTCGCGCGGGCCGCGCCACTGCAGACCGGTGTAGCCGGCCATCTCACGCCCCGCGGTGGTCGGCGAGCCGAAGACGAGCGGCTCGTCACGGAGGTTGGTCAGCCGGATCGACCAGTCCAGCGCCCAGGCGCCGGTCTCCTCGTCGACGGAGTGGACCGCCAGACCCCGCTCCTCGCGCGCCCATTCCGCGCCGCCGTTCTCCACCCAGGTGAGCTCCTCGGTGAAGGCGAGCCGGTCGTCCTCGACCGTGAACGCGGGGAAGCCGTCGTGCCGCATCGAGCCGACCCGCTCGGGCAGCGGCAGGTAGCCCTGGCCGTGGACGTAGCAGTTGCCGCCCCAGAAGTTCTGCCCGGACAGATGGCTCGCGGTCATCTGCAGGCCCTTGTGCCAGCGGTGGTCGTTCGGGCGGTAGCCGGTGACCGTGCGTCCGGCCAAGGTGCGCACCGGGTGGGCGTAGGGCTTGCGGGCCTCGAAGGCGTCGGGGTCGGGGCGATAGACGTAGCGGAGGATCTCGGTGCCGTCCGCGGCCTCGACCGCGATGTGCTCGCCGTGGACGTGGCTGACGCGGATGCTCATGCGCGCTCCTTGGGGGCCCAGTGGGGGTGGTCTCCGTGCATGGCCGGGTAGAACGGGTCGCCGGGCCCGATCTCGCCCGCGTGCACCGGGTTGCCGGTGAACGCCGCCTTGTAGAGGGCGGCGGCGAACTCGAGGGTGGCGCGGGCCTCGGTGCCGCTGGTCGGCGGCCTGACACCGTTGTCGTACGCGTCGAGGAGCGCGCCGAGCTGGGCCGTGTGGGAGCTGGGCACGTCCGTGGCGGGGGTGCGCCAGGCCTCGGCGCGCTCGGAGGGGACGTGCGGGGCCGGGGTGTAGACCCAGTCCCCGTTGCGGTGGCCGTAGAGGTGGGTGAGCTCGACGGTCGCGTCGGCGCAGTCGACGCGGATGCGGCTGACCTCGTCCGGGGAGAGCACGCTGTTGACGACGGTGGCCAGGGCGCCGTTCTCGAACCGGACCAGGGCCGTCGAGACGTCCTCGCTCTCGGTGTCGTGGACCAGGCGCGCGGCCATCGCCCGGATCTCCGTCCAGGGGCCGAGCAGGTGCAGCAGCAGGTCGTACTGGTGGATGCCGTGCCCCATGGTCGGGCCGCCGCCCTCGGTGGACCACTTTCCGCGCCACGGTACGGCGTAGTAAGCGGCGTCGCGGTGCCAGGTGGTCTGGCAGTGTGCGACGCGGGGGGCGCCCAGCGCGCCGCTCGCGATCAGTTCACGGGCGTGGACGGCGCCGGATCCGTAGCGGTGCTGGAAGACGACCGAGGCGTACGCCCCCGAGGCCTCCTCGGCCGCCGCGATCTCGTCGTACTCGGCGAGCGAGAGGGTCAGCGGCTTCTCGCACAGCACCCAGGCGCCCGCCTTCAGGGCCGCGACCGTCTGGTCGCGGTGCAGGGAGGGCGGTGTGCCGATGAGGACCAGGTCGGGGCGCACGGCGTCCAGCATGGCGGCCATCGAGGTGTATCCGGCGACGTCACCGCCCGCGAGTTCCCGGAACCGGTCGAGGCGGTCCCGGTCCACGTCGACGGCGGCGACCAGTTCCGTCCGGTCCGAGTGGGCTCTGAGCGCGGGCAGATGACTGCCGCTGACGATCGCACCGGTGCCGACCACGGCGACGCGGCGACGGGCTGGGAGCGGGGGCATGCGGTACTCCTCGACGGCTTGCGGGCTCACGCAGAAAGCGCTTGCTCCGAGGGAGCCTAGGGGCCGAGGAATGTCCGGACAACCCCCCCTGCGGTGATGTTGGAAAGGCATGGCCCCGCGGAGGTGCTCCGGGGGTGACGATCACCGCGTGACAGGAGGGCGGTTCACGGGCCCGAGCCTGATCAGGTCGCGTCCCCGTGGGTGACACGGATCTTGGACTGGCCGTGGGGCAGCTTCTCCCAGTCGTCCATGAAGCGGGCCTTGAGGCCGTAGCGCTCGGCCAGGGCGACCAGCGTCTCGGTGCGGTAGTAGAAGTCCTCCCGCAGCACGTGGTGTTCCTCGCCCTCGGTCCGGTCGAAGGTGAAGTCGAACCAGCCGCCCGGCGCGAGGACCCGGCCGACGTGGGCGAGGCACTCCTCGATGACCGGGAGCGGCGAGTGCGAGAAGACGCTGTGCGCGTGGACGACGTCGAAGTGGGCGTCCGGCAGGAACCGCAGGGTCAGATCGCGGACCGGGGTCAGGGTGGGGAGCCGCTGCTGGAGACCCATCTCCACGATGGTGTCCTGCGCGGCGACGAGGATGTCGGGCGAGATGTCGATGCCGTGGTAGTGCCCGGTCTCCAGGTGCCGGATGAACCGCCAGCCGCCGCGCAGGTTGCCGCAGCCGATCTCCAGCATGCGGTGCTCGGGGCGCAGACCGTGGCCGACCAGGTAGTCGAACTGCATCGCGCCGAGTGCGAGCCACCGCTCCCGGTTGCGGCTGCCGACCGCCGCGTCCGGGTCGGTGCGGGTGTCCGAGCGCATCACGGCCCGGTAGTAGGAGACGTGGTCCCGGTGGCGGTGGCGCAGCCACAGGTCCCGGGTGGCGCGGACCAGATGGCGGGGCACCCGTTCGGGGTGGCGCAGGGCGTAGCCGATGCGGTGGCCGAGGCCGGCGCGGTTGACGGTGAGGTTCTTGCCGGTCATGCGGTGGTCCCCTGAGTTCGCGGAAGTGGTGTGGGCTGTGCCACCAGCCTCGGTGCGGGGAGGGGGTGCCGGGCTCGGTCAACGGGCTCGGGTCCGCGAGCGGTTCGGTGGTCCCCCATGTCAGCCGATCGGCTGATGCGATCCGGCGTCCGCCGCGTTAGACACGGAGGATGCACCACACCGATCCCGACGAGCGCTGGCTGGCCACGACCGTGGACGTCGCGTTCTTCCTGCTGCTCGGCTCCTCGTTCGCCCGCTTCCTGACCCGTGACCAGGGCGGAGCGGGCACCGGGTGGGTGGTGGCGCTGTTCGCGGCCTTCTGTCTGCTCTACGTCCTCGGACGCTTCCTGGCGCCGGCGCCGCGCCCCGGCTCACCTCCGACCACCCGCCATCTGGCCTGGCTGGGTTCGGTGTCCGCCGTCTGGGTCGTCCTGCTGGTGCTCGCGCCGAGCGCCACCTGGTGCGCGATGCCGCTGCTGTTCGCCGGGCTGCACGCGCTGCCGCCCCGGCTCGCGGTGCCGCTCGCGGCTCTGCTCACCATCCTGGTCGTCGTCTCCGAGGTGCGGGCGGCGGACGGCTCACTCAACCCGAACATGGTCGTGGCCCCGCCGGCCGTCGCCGCGGTCGCCACCGCCGTACTGGTACACCTGCAGCGCCAAGGGGCCCGGCAGCGCGTCCTGATCGAGGACCTGGTCCGCACCCGCCACGACCTCGCGGCCACCGAGCGGCGGGCCGGTGTCCTCGCGGAACGCCAGCGGCTGGCCACGGAGATCCACGACACCGTCGCCCAGGGCCTGTCCAGCCAGGGGATGCTGCTCCAGGCCGCCGAGCGGGTCTGGCGTACCGACCCGGACACGGCCCACGCCCACCTGCGGGACGCGGCCGAGATCACCTCCCGCAACCTCGCGGAGGCCCGCCGGTTCGTGCACGACCTGGCACCGGCCGATCTCGCCGAGCACGCTCTCCCGGGCGCGCTGGCCGCCCTCGCCGAACGGGAGAGCGGTCCCGGACTCACCGTGGAGTTCCGGCGCGAGGGCGACCCGGGCCGGCTGCCGGAACGGGTCGAGGCGGCCCTCCTGCGCATCGCCCAGGGGGCGCTGGCCAATGTCCGCGAACACGCGGCGGCGACCCGGGCCGCGGTGACCCTGACCTGCCTGGACGACCAGGTCTCTGTGGACATCGCCGACAACGGCCGCGGCTTCGATGTCAACGCCCCGAGCACCGTGGGTGCCGCGGGTGCCGACCGGGAGCGGGGACACGGGCTGCCGGCCATGCGGATCCGGGCCCGGCAGGCGGGTGGCACGCTCACGGTGGAGTCCGCCCCCGGCGACGGCACCGTCGTCTCGGCCGCCGTCCCCCTGGCATCCTTGGCCGGCCCGCACCCCACCACCCCCTCGAAGGAGCCCGTTTCGTGAGTACGCCGGTGTCCGCGCCCTCCGTCCGGCTGCTGCTGTGCGACGACCACGCCGTCATACGCGCCGGACTGCGCGCCCTGCTGTCCAGCGCCGAGGGCATCGACGTGGTCGGTGAGGCCGCGACCGGCGAGGAGGCGCTCGCGATGGCCGCCCGGCTGCGGCCCGATGTCGTCCTGATGGACCTTCAGCTCGACGGCGGCATGGACGGCGTGACGGCCACCCGGCACCTGACCGAGGACGGCGCGGCCGGTCCGCGGGTCCTGGTGCTCACCATGTTCGACACCGACGCCGACGTCACCCGTGCCATCGAGGCCGGCGCCACCGGTTACCTCCTCAAGGCCGAACAGCCCGAGGAGCTGTTCGCGGCGATCCGCAACGCCGCCGCGGGCCGCACCGCGCTGTCCGCCCCCGTCGCGGACCGGCTCCTGAGCCGGATGCGCAGCCCGCACCCCGCCCTGTCCCCGCGCGAGCACGAGATCCTCGAACAGCTCGCCCGAGGCCTGGGCAACCGGGAGATCGCCCGGGCCCTGTTCATCAGCGAGGCGACGGTCAAGACCCACCTCGGCCGGATCTACGGCAAGTTGGGGGTGGAAACCCGGGCCGGAGCGGTGGCGGTCGCCAAGGAGAAGCGGTTGCTGCTCTGACAACTCCCGTCACTGTTCGGCCCGTTGGGTGTCGGCCATCGGGGTGCGGGACGTTGACACGTTGGTGGATCCGCGTCACGGTGAGGGACCCCGTCGTGTCCGGAGGTCCGCCATGGCTCCGTCCTCAGCACCAGGTTCCGACGCAGGTGGCTCCGACGCACCTGGCTCGGACGTACCTCGCTCCGACGCCGAGTTGGTCGAGCGGGTACGGGCGATCCGTCCCCTCATCCGGGAGCACGCCCTGCGCACCGAACAGCGGCGGAGGGTCACCGGCGAGGTCGTCAGGGCCCTGTCCGCGGCCGGCGTCCACCGGATGAACGTCCCCCGGCGGTACGGCGGTTACCAGAGCCGGCTGCGCACCCAGGTCGACACGCTGACCGAGATCGCCGCCGCCTGCGGTTCGACCGCCTTCATGGCGTCCATCCAGGCCGGCTGCGCGTTCATCGCGGCGCTCTTCCCCGACGAGGCGCAGGACGAGATCTTCACCAGTCCGGACGTACGGGTGAGCGGCACCCTCATCCCGGACGCCACCGCGGTCGCCACCGGCGACGGCTATGTCGTGAACGGCACCTCCGGCTTCGCGACCGGCTGCCAGGACGCCGACTGGCACCTGTTGACGGCCCGGCTCCCCTCGGCCGACGGACGGCCCGAGGTGCTGTGGACCGCCGTCCCCATGGCCGAACTGGAGGTCCTCGACGACTGGTACGCCTCGGGTCTGGCCGGCAGCGGCAGCAACAGTGTCGTCGCGCGGGACGTCGTCGTGCCAGCGCACCGGGTCCCGCGGGTCGGGCCCCTACTCGGCGGTGAGTTCCCCTCGAAGGCCAACACCGACGACCCGTTCTACGGGATGCCCGTCCTGCTGCTGTTCTGTGCCTGGACCATGCCGACCGCGCTGGGTCTGGCCCGGTCGGCGCTGGCGGAGTTCACCGAGCGGATCCACCGGCGGGGCATCACCTACACCTTCCACGAGCGGCAGCACGAGGCGGCCGTGACCCATCTGCAGGTGGCCGAGGCGGCGATGAAGCTCTCCTGCGCCGAGTCGCTGACCGCCGAGTTCGTCGCCCTGATCGAGTCCCGGGCCGCGAGCGGCGAGCCGTACAGCGTGGAGGAACGGGCTCGGATCCGGGCGCAGAGCGGCTATGCGACCCGGCTGTGCAAGGAGGCCGTCGACTTGATCTCGTCGGCCTCCGGAGCCTCCTCGCTGCGCCGGGAGGTGCCCGTGCAGCGGGCGGTGCGTGATCTGCACGCCCTGAGTCTGCACTCCTTCGTGAACCCGGCCACCAACCTGGAGCTGTACGGCAGGGTCCTGTCGGGGCTGAACGCGGGGACGCCTTTCCTCTAGGCCCCGGTCAGTTCTGGCGCGGGACGGTCACCGGACGGTCCTGCCTGAGTTCGTCGAACAGTTTCCGGGCGCGGGCCGCGTCCCACTGCACGGCGCTGCCCTTGGACGTGGTGAGGTTCGGGTTGGAGACGGGCACGTTGAGCTGCCTGCCACCGCCGGTCACGCCGCGCATCGCCTGGAACAGGGACATGAGCTGCGGCAGGCCGGTGTCCTTGTCCACGACGAGCGTGTCGAGGCCGGCGGAGACCGCCGGGACGGACTTGGCCGGGTCGAGAAGGGTGCCCGGGGTCGCCGCCTTGGCGGCGAGGGCGGTCAGGAACTTCTGCTGGTTGCGGGTGCGGCCCAGGTCGCCCTGGGCCTCCTGCTTGCGCTGCCGGACGAACGCGAGCGCGTCCGCGCCGTCGAGGGTCTGGCAGCCCCGGGGCAGGTTCGCCCCCGAGGCCTTGTCCTTGATGGGTCGGTCGAGGCACAGGTCCACGCCGCCGACCGCGTCCACCACCCCGACGAACCCCGCGAAGCCGATCTCGGCGTAATGGTCGATGTGCACTCCGGTGTTGCGCTCCACGGTGCGGACGAGGAGCTCCGGGCCGCCCAGGGAGAACGCGGCGTTCAGTTTGTTGGGTGCGGCACGGTAGTTCCTGCCGGTGCCGGGATCGACGTACGGCGGGAGGGTCACCCACGAGTCGCGCGGCAGGCTCAGCATCGTGGTGCCGCCGGCACCGGTGTGCAGCAGGATCATGGAGTCCGTACGACGGCCCTGCGCCGAGCCGGTGTTCAGGTTCTTCCTGTCCTGCGAGGACAGTCCCTCGCGGCTGTCGGAACCCACGACGAGGTAGTTGGTGCCCTTGCCCGGGGCCGCGCGGTCGGTGAGCGCGCCGAGGTCGACCTGCTGGTCGAGCCGGTTGCCGGCCCACACGTACGTTCCGGCGCAGGTGACGAGCAGCCCGCTCAGCAGGAGGACCGCCGCCCGCACGGCCCGGCGGCGCCGGGAGGGACGCGCGCGGGGAACTCTGCTGCCGCGTTCGGGGCGGCTTTCCTCGCCGGTGCGGCCGGGCGGGGCGGGTGAGGGCATTCCGGGCAGCGGTGCCGTGCGCGTCGAGGGCGGCGGCGCGTAGGGCACCGCCCGGCCCGCGCCGGCGTGTGCCGGACGGGTCCCCCCGGCCGGTGCCGGGCCGCTCGCGCCGACGTCCGGCTGACCGGTCATGGCGACGTGCCCGGCGCCGGGCGTACCGGCGTGTGCCGGACCGGTCATGCCGTCATGCCACGGACCTGACATACCGACGTGTGCCGGACCGGTCATGCCGTCATGCCACGGACCTGACATACCGACGTGTGCCGGACCGGGCGTACCGGCGTGTACCGGCCCCGGCACATCGGCTCGTACAGGGTGAGCCAGGTCGGCCTGCGCCGAGCCGGGCGTACCGGCGTGCCCGGGGCCAGTGGTCGTGCTGTCATGCGGGGCGGTGCCCTTCGGGTGGTCGGTCCAGTCGTCCATCGGCCTTTTCAGCCCCTCGGAGCGTCGGGATCATCTCGTCGGCACGCTCTTGTACGGGGCGGGACCGCCGATCTGTTCAGCCGCGGTGCCGGAGCGCTTCATGCGCTGCCACCTCAGTCGGCTGCCCAGCAGCAGGGCGACCACGGACTGGATGACGACCAGGTACATCAGCTGCCGGTAGACGAAGATCTGCAGCGGCATCGACCACAGGGCCCGGCGTCGCTCCCCGTCCAGCCGCAACGCGTACCCGGCGCTGACCAGTTGGACGGCGAGGAAGGCGAACCAGACGCCGGCCGACTGCAGCGGGTCGAGGAACAGCACGCCGTACAGGGCGTAGACGTCGATGACCGGCGCCAGCAGCGGGAGGACGACCTGGAAGAGCGCGAGGTAGGTCAGTCCGCGGCGGCCGAAGCGTCCGGCCGTGCCGACGCCCAGGACGGCGCCGCGGTGTTTGCCCATGGCCTGGATGGTGCCGTAGCACCAGCGATAGCGCTGTCGCCACAACTGCCGCAGCGAGGTGGGCACTTCGGTCCAGGCGATGGCGGACTCCTCGTAGAGCACCCGCCAGCCGGCCCGCCACAGGGCCATCGTGAGGTCGGTGTCCTCGGCGAGGGTGTCGTCGCTGACCCCGCCGACGCCGAGCAGCGCGTCCCGGCGGAAGGCGCCGATGGCACCGGGGACGGTCGTCATGCACTCCAGGACCTCGAACATCCGCCGGTCGAGGTTGAAGCCGAAGCAGTACTCCAGGTGCTGCCACTTGGCGAGCAGACCGCGCCGGTTGCCGACCTTGGTGTTGCCGCTGACCGCGCCGACGGCCGGATGCGCCAGCGGCTGGATCAGCCGGTGCACGGCGTCCGGTTCGAAGACGGTGTCGGCGTCGACCATGACGATGATGGCGTGCCGGGCCTGTGCCAGACCGGTGTTGAGGGCGGCGGCCTTGCCCGCGTTGGGCTGGCGGATCACCTCCACGCGCGGGTCGTCGATCGCGGCGGCGATCTCGGCCGTACGGTCCGTGGAGCCGTCGTCGATCACGATGATCTGCAGGTCGCGGTGGGTGGACTCCAGGAGCGAGTACACCGTGGAGGCGATGCCTGCCTCCTCGTTGTACGCCGGGACGAGCACCGTCACCGGTTCCGTCACCTCCCGCATCCAGGGCGCGCCGGGCCGGAAGCGTTCCAGCCGTCGGACATGGGCGCGGGCGAAGAAGGCGAGCCCGGCCAGGCGCAGGACGCCGAGGCCACCGGCGATCCCGAGGACCCAGGTCATGGCGTGCGAGAAACCGCGACCGAGAGCGGTGCCCCAGATCAGGGCGGTGCCCTGCCAGCGGGCGACGGCCCGCACCGGTGTGTACGGGGTGAGGCCGAGCCCGTCGGACACGGTGGTGAAGCGGTCGACGCCGCGGTCGCCGAGGAGCTTGCGGGTCTCCTGGTAGGCGGTCTCGGTCTGGCTGAACTGCCGGACCAGTCCCTGCGCCGGTTTGCGGGCGGCCTTGTCGGCGGTGACCAGGACATAGCCGCGGGCGGTGGCCTGTCGTGCCGCCTGCCACTGACGGCCGCACAGCGTGTCCGGCGAGGTGGTGCGCGGCATCCGCAGCAGGGTGGTGTGCAGGTTCACGGTGCCCGCCAACGCAGCCTGGGTCAGGTCGAGTTCGGCGGTGAAGCGAGCGGGCGAGGCCTCGCCGAGGACGGCACCGGTGTACGTGTTCGAGCCGATCTCGTGGCCCTCGGCGCGGATTCGCCGGACCAGGTCGGGGTGGCGGGCGGCCTGGGCGCCGTAGAGGAAGAAGGTGGCGTGCGCGCGGCGGCTGCGCAGCAGGTCGAGCAGGCGCGGGGTCCACACCGGGTCCGGGCCGCCGTCGAAGGTGAGCGCGACGGTGCGGGCGGGCATGGCGGCGGTCTGGATCCCGTTGCGGTTGATGCCGATCACCGGGCCGTTTCCGCCGGCCACCGCGTCCGGGGCGGGTGAGGTGCAGGGGGAGCGCGTCTTCGCGGCGTCGACCTCGTGGTTGCTCCAGCCTTCGAACAGCAGGGCCGCGAACATCGCCGGGAGAACGAGGATCAGCAACAGCCAGTGCGCGCGCGGGTCGCGGGAGTGCTTGTGGCGGCCCCTCACGGAACATCACCCGCCGGCCCGGGAGATGCCCCGGGAACAGCCCCGCCGGCATACGGCAGAGGCGCGTTTCTTCTCCCGCCGCCGGCGCCGGAGCGCGTGAGGAGGGAGGACGGCTTCTTCCACTGCCGGATGGGGCTTGTGTGACGCATGGGGCGCGAGTCTAGACGCGGTCCTGCCCTCTCGTGGCGTGATCGGTGAGGCTCACAGCAGACGAGGATCACCCGTTGCCGCAGACACCTTGACAGCGTGCGTGCTGTTTCGCGACGTTTGATCCTTGCCGAACATTTCGGCATTCCGGGGGGGAGCGGTCGCGCATGCGCACCACGAGCAGACTGGACATGACGGTTCACAGAACCGGCGAACTGGACGCCTCGCTGCGCGAGGCCTGGCATCGGGCGATGGACGAATCACCCGTGTACGCCAACCCCTTCCTGGCACCGGAGTTCGCCATGGGGGTCGGCAGACACCGCGGCGGGGCGCGGGTGGCGATCCTGCGCGAGGGCGGGGAGCCCGTGGGGTTCTTCCCGTTCGAACGCAACGCCCTGGGCGTCGGCCGGGCCATCGGTCTCGGCCTGTCCGACTGCCAGGCCCTCGTCCACAGACCCGGGGTCACCTGGGACTCCGACGAACTGCTGCGGGCCTGTGGGCTGTCCATCTTCGAGTTCGACCATCTCGTCGAGGAGCAGAAGCCGTTCGGCAGGCATGTCACCGGAACCTTCGCCTCTCCGGTGATCGACCTGGAGCCCGGCGGCGACGACTACGCGAAGTGGCTGCGCGGCACGTATCCGGGGCTGGCGAAGACGACCCTGAAGAAGGAGCGCCGCCTGGGGCGTGACCTGGGTGAGATGCGGTTCGTCTACGACGAGCGGGACCCGGCGGTGCTGCGCACGCTGATGCGGTGGAAGTCCGCGCAGTACCGCAGGACCGGACGGATGGACCGGTTCGCGCGGCCCTGGATCGTCGACCTGGTGAACCATCTCTTCCACGTCCGCGAGGAGCACTTCTTCGGCGTGCTGTCGGTGCTGTACGCCGGGGACCGGCCGGTGGCCGCCCACTTCGGGCCGACGTCACGCACGGTGTTCGCGGCCTGGTTCACCGCGTACGACCCCGAGCTCAGCTATTACTCCCCCGGGTTGATCATGCATCTGCGGATGGCCGAGGCGGCGGCCCGGGAGGGCGTACGGCTGATGGACCTGGGACGCGGCGACAAGGAGTGGAAGGACTGGCTCAAGACCCGCGAACTGCGGGTCGGCGAGGGGTTCGCGGTCCGGCCCCACCCGGTGGCGGCGGCGCACAAGCTGTGGCGCAGGCCGGTGCGCGGGCTGCGGAACACGGTCCTGGCGCATCCGACCCTGCGCGACCCGGCCGACCGGCTGCTGAAGACGGTCGGGACGCTGCGTTCCTCGGCCCGGTCCGGCCCGGACCGGACTCGGTCCCCGGCCCGCTGAGCGATCACGCGATCCTCCTATGAGGTGCGCCACAACGTGCCCCGCGGAGGTTTACGGCATCCCAAGTCGGTCAAGCGCTCCGGATGCCTCACCGCGACACCACCACCGTCACTGCCGGTGACACCAGCACCGTCGCTCCGCCTCCCGAAAGGCCGCCGTCGGAGTCGAGAGCGACGCCTTCGCCGACCCGGGCCGCCGCCGGGCCGGCGAAGCAGCGCGACGCGTTCTTCGACAACGCCAAGTACCTCACCATCGTGCTGGTCGCGGCGGGACACGCGTGGGAGCCGTTGCGGGACGGCAGCAGGGCGGCCAGCGCGCTCTACATGTTCGTCTACGCCTTCCATATGCCGGCGTTCATCATCATCTCCGGCTACTTCTCACGGAGTTGGGACGGCAGCCCGGACCGGATCAGGCGGCTGGTGACCCAACTGGTCGTGCCGTACGTGGTGTTCGAGACGGCGTACACCCTCTACACCCGATGGACCGACAGCGCCCCCGACCGTCCGATCAGTCTGCTGGACCCGCTGTATCTGACCTGGTTCCTGGCGGCGTTGTTCATCTGGCGGCTGACCACCCCGCTGTGGCGGACCCTGCGGTGGCCGCTCCCCGTGGCTCTCGCCATCGCCGCGCTGGCCACCGTGGCGCCGATCGGCGACGATCTCGCCCTGCAGCGCACCCTGCAGTTCCTGCCGTACTTCGTGCTGGGCCTGTGCCTGAAGCCGGAGCACTTCCGGCTGGTGCGTCGCCGGCGGGTACGCCTGCTGGCGGTGCCGGTGTTCGCCGGCGCGCTCGCCGTGGCGTACTGGGCGGTACCGCGGATGGCCGGTGCCTGGTTCTTCCACGACGACAGTGCCGTGGAACTGGGCGCACCCGCCTGGGCCGGTCCCGTGATGACGCTGGCGCTCTTCGGGTGTTCCCTGCTGCTGGTCGCCTGCTTCCTCTCCTGGGTGCCCGGCCGGCGCACCTGGTTCACGGCGCTGGGCGCGGGCACGCTCTACGGCTATCTGCTGCACGGATTCGTGGCCCAGGGCGCCAAGTTCTTTGGCTGGTACGGGCCCGCCTGGGTCCATGGGCCGCTCGGCGAGATCACCGTCACCGTCGTGGCCGCCACGGTCGTGACCGTGCTGTGCACCCCGCCCGTACGGCGGGTCTTCCGGTTCGTGGTGGAGCCGCGGACGGACTGGGCGTTCCGCCGGACCGAGGCCGCGGAACCCGCCCGAGGCTGAGGCACACCGCGTCACTCCCAGCGCATGGGCGAACCGGGACGGTACGAGCCCGTTGTGGCGCAACCGGTACTCCCTGCCGCCGTACCCCGCCGGCCGGCGCACTCGTCGGCCGGCGGGACCGCGAGCGGGTGATGTGGTCAGGGTGACTCCGCGGCCCGGACGCGGGCCAGTACGTCCCGGATCATCCCGGCGCTGATCATGAAGTGCTCCCGGGCGATCTCCTCCGCGCGCTCCGGCTCGCCCGCCGCGATGGCCTCGTACAGGGCCGTGTGCCCCTCACCGGCCCGGTGGAAGTGGGTCCGCTCGCCCCGGCCCCAGGGCTCGACCGGGAAGCCGAGGCTGATCCGGGTCAGCAGGTCCCGGCTGAGCAGGGCGATCTGCGGGTTGTGGGTGGCCGCGCAGATGCTCCGGTGGAACGCGCTGTCGGCGGCCTGTTCCTCGCGGGGGCTGCTCGCGGAGAGGTGGGCGGCCAGTGCCTCGCGCATCGGCTCCAGGTCCTCGGGCTTGCGGCGCCGGGCGGCCGTCGCGGCCACCATGCCTTCCACCAGACCCCGCAGGTCGAAGAGCTGCTCGAACTCCTCCCACCGGGGCAGCAGCGTACGGCGGACCGCGGCCCCGGAGGACGCGGTCCAGCTGTCGCGGACGAAGGCTCCCCCGTTGCGGCCACGCCGGGTCTCGACGACACCCAGGGCCTGCAGGCGGGCGACGGCCTCGCGCACGGTGGGGCGGCTCACCTGGAGCAGCCCGGTGAGCTCGCGTTCGGGCGGCAGCCGTTCGCCCGGCAGGAAGTCCCCGACGGCGATCGCGGTGAGCAGCCGGTCGGAGACCTCGTCGACCGCCGAGGCCACGCGGACCGGGCGCAGCGAGGACGTCGGTGCGCCGCCGAGCAGGACGCGGTCGAGCACGCGGGAGAACTCGTCCCCGGGTTCCGGAGACGCGGCTTCCGGTGACGCGGGCTTCAGTGAGGCGGGCTCCGGAGACACGGGCTCCGATGACACGGGCTCCGGCGCTTCACGTTCCCGTGACTCGGGTTCCGGTGACTCAGATACGGATGTCAGGAGTCCTCCCCAGCAAGCGACGCCTCTGTAAACGCGCGGGGGCCACGTGAACTCGCCGTTACGTCTTGCCCCGCCCCGATCAAAAGGTCTTGTGCGCTGACCTTTTACCCCTTCACTATCTCATCCATCCGTCACACCCATCTCGTTTCAGACAGAGGTCGGCTGATTTCCGGCCGGTCTGGGAGGCTTCCCCGTGGCGATCCCCGAACCGAACCACACCGGAACCGTCGACTTCAACGGCTGGTCCACCTGGTACCGGATCACGGGCGAACCGGGCAGGACGCCCTTGGTCGTCCTGCACGGCGGGCCCGGCGCCGGTCACGACTACACGCTGAGCATCGCGGGCATCGCCCGGCAGGGCCGCCCGGTGGTGCACTACGACCAGGTCGGCACCGGACGGTCCACCCACCTGCCCGACCAGGGCGCCGACTTCTGGACCGTCCAGCTCTTCCTCGACGAACTGGACTGCCTGCTCAAGACGCTGGGCATCGCCGACGGCTACCACCTCCTCGGCCAGTCCTGGGGCGGCATGCTGGCCGCCGAGCACGCCGTACGCCGGCCGCCCGGCCTGCGCGGCCTGGTCATCGCCGACTCCCCCGCCTCCATGGAGCTGTGGCTGGCGGCGGCGCACGAGCTGCGGGAGGCGCTGCCGCCGCAGGTGCAGCACACTCTGCTGGCCCATGAGACGGCCGGAACCACGGACCACCCGGACTACCGGGCCGCCGAGCAGGTCTTCAACGAGCGCCATGTGTGCCGTCTGGTCCCCAACCCGCCGGAGGTGCAGGCCACCTGGGACAACATCGAGGCCGATCCGACCGTGTACCACACGATGAACGGGCCCAACGAGTTCCATGTCGTCGGGACGTTGAAGGACTGGTCGGTCATCGACCGGCTGCATCTGATCGAGGCGCCGACCCTGCTGGTGTCCGGACGGTACGACGAGGCGACTCCCGAGACCGTCAAGCCCTTCGCCGACCACGTCCCCGACGTGCGCTGGCACTTCTTCGAGCACTCCAGCCACATGCCGCACGTCGAGGAGGAGGAGCTCTTCCTCCGGGTCGTGGGCTCCTTTCTCGACTCCACCGACTGATCCTCCGACGGGAGTTCCCCGGATGTCCCGCACCACAAGACGCAGCGCGGTCGCCGCCGCCACCGTTGTCCTCGCCCTGACCGCCGCCGCCTGTTCGTCCTCCGACAACGGCTCCTCCTCCGGCCCGACCGCGTCCACGTCGGGTTCCGGTTCCGCCGCGTTCCAGCCGCAGCACAAGGGCGGCACGCTGAAGCTCGTCGCCCACGCGGCCGCGGGCAGCTTCGACCCGCAGGTCAACTACACGCTCCAGTACTGGCAGTTGTACCAGTCCATGTACGACGGGCTGCTCTCGTTCAAGAAGGTCGGCGGCCAGCAGTCGTTCACCGTCGTCCCGGACCTCGCGGCGGCGATGCCGAAGGTGACCAACGGCGGCAAGACGTACACCTTCACGCTCCGCAAGGGCGTCACCTTCTCCAACGGCAAGGCCCTGACGACCGACGACGTGGTGGCGTCCTTCCAGCGCATCTTCAAGGTCTCCAGTCCCACCGCAGGCACGTTCTACAACGGCATCGTCGGCGCCGACGCCTGTCTGAAGACGCCTGCCTCCTGCACGCTCAAGGGAGGTGTAACCGGTGACGCGACGGCCAACACCGTCACCGTCAACCTCATCGCCCCGGACTCGGAGTTCCCGTACAAGCTGGCCGTCCCGCACGCCAGCGTCGTACCGAAGGACTCGCCGGCGAAGGACGCCGGCACCACGCCGCTGCCGACGACCGGCCCCTACATGGCCGCCTCCTACGACCCGAACCGGGCGCTGAAGCTGGTCCGCAACCCGCACTTCAAGGAGTGGTCGAGGGACGCCGAGCCCCAGGGCTATCCCGACGTCATCGACTACGCCTTCGGGCAGACCGTGGAGTCCGAGGTCACCGCCGTCCAGAACGGTCAGGCGGACTGGATGTACGATCCGCCGCCCGCCGACCGGCTGAACGAGATCGGCACCAAGTACGCCTCCCAGGCGCATGTGAACCCGCTGACCGCGTTCTGGTACGCGACGCTGAACGTCAACATGGCCCCGTTCAACAACAAGCTGGCCCGCCAGGCGATCAACTGGGCCGTCGACCGGTCCGCCGTGGTGCGGCTGTACGGCGGCAAGAACCTTGCCTCTCCCGCGTGCACGATCCTGCCGGCGGGCTTCCCCGGCCACGTCGACACGTGCGCCTACACCAAGGGCGGTGGCACGACCTGGTCGGCCGCGGACCTGGCCAAGGCCAAGCAGCTGGTGAAGCAGTCCGGTACGGCGGGGCAGGAGGTCGGCATCGTCGTCCAGGACGACGACGTCAACAAATCGATCGGGCAGTACCTGCAGAGCCTGCTCACCCAGCTCGGCTACAAGGCGAAGCTCAAGCCGCTGTCGGGGAACATCCAGTTCACGTACATCCAGAACACCAAGAACAAGGTGCAGCTGGCGCTGACGTCCTGGTACCAGGACTATCCGGCGGCCTCCGACTTCCTCAACGTGCTGCTGTCCTGCGCCTCGTACCACCCCGGCAGTGACTCCAGCATCAACATCGCCGGGTTCTGCGACAAGGGCATCGACGCGAAGATGCAGACCGCGCTGAAGACCGCGCAGACCGACCAGAAGAGCGCCGACCAGCAGTGGGGCACCATCGACCAGGAGCTGATGGCCCAGTCCCCGGTCGTCCCGCTGATCAACCCGAAGCTGATCGACTTCACGTCGAAGCGGGTCGGCAACTACCAGTTCAGCAAGCAGTTCTACATGCTCGTCGGGCAGATGTGGGTCAAATGAGCCGCACGCTCCCCGCTCCGTCGACCGAGGCCCGGCGCTCGCCGGGCCCCTGGCGGACGGCCGCCGCCGACCTGGTGCGCAACAGGTCGGCGCTGGCCGCGGCCGTCGTCCTGCTCATCGTCGTGGTGGCGGTCCTGTGCGCGCCGCTGTACGCCGGCCACATCGCCCACACCGATCCGTTCCAGTCCCATGTCTCCGGCACCACGGTCGTCAACGGCAGGACCGTGCCGGTGCTGACCCCGAGCAGCACCGGCCTCGGCCTCGGCGTCACGCCCATCGGCCCCACGTGGGACCCGGCCCACTACTTCCTCGGCGCCGACAACCAGGGCCGCGACGTGATGGCCCGCCTGCTGTACGGCGGCCGTACCAGCCTGTTCATCGGGTTCACGGCGGCCCTGCTCACGTGCGTCCTCGGTACGGCCGTAGGAGTGGTCGCCGGGTACGCGGGAGGTGTCGTGGACGCGGTCATCTCCCGGATCCTGGACGTCATCTGGGCGTTCCCGGTGTACCTGCTGGCCATCTGTCTGTCGGTCGTCCTGCTCACCAACGGGCTGCGTCTGGGGCCGCTCGCCGTGGACGCGGGGAGCCTGTGGCTGCCCGTCACGATCATCGCGGCGATCTACGTGCCGTACATCGCCCGGCCGTTGCGCGGCCAGGTGCTGGTGCTGCGCAACAAGGAGTACATCCACGCGGCCGTCGGCTCCGGCGCCCCTACCCTCCGCATCCTGCGCCGGGAAGTGCTGCCGAACGTGCTGCCCACGGCGATCGTCTTCGTCCCGCTGATGACCGCGCTGGCGATGCTCACCGAGTCGGCGCTGTCCTTCCTGTCCGTCGGTGTCCAGCCGCCGGACGCCAGCTGGGGCACGATCATCGAGGATGGCCTGGGGTTGCTCTACACCCGCCCCGCCGTCACCATCGCCCCCGGCCTGCTGATCGCCCTGACCACGGCGGCACTCAACGTCCTCGGCGACGGCGTGCGCGACGCGCTCGACCCGGGTGCCCGACTGCGCGGAGGGGTGTGACCGGCCATGCTCCAGTTCGCCCTCAAGCGCTTCGGCTCGGCCCTGCTGGTGATGTTCGCGATCAGCGTGCTGGTGTTCCTGATCTTCTTCGCCACCCCGGGCGTCGACCCCGCGGCCCGCATCGCGGGACGCAACGCCGACCCGGCCACGCTCGCCCAGGTACGGCACTCCTTCGGACTCGACCGGCCGATGCCGGTCCGCTATCTGCTGATGATGCGTCACCTGCTGGTCGACCGGGACCTGGAGTCGTTCGTCAACCGGGGCTCCAAGGTCATCCCCCAGATCCTGCAGGCCACCCCGGTCACCCTGTCGCTCGTCATCGGCGCGGCGCTGATCTGGATGACGGCCGGCATCATCATGGGTACGGCCGCGGCGGCCCTGCGCGGCAAGGCCGCCGACCCGCTGATCATGCTCGTCGGCGTGGTCGGCGTCTCCCTGCCGGCGTACTGGCTCGGTGAGGTCGTCAATCTCATCACCCAGAAGCAGCTGCACGACTCGGTGTTCTCCTGGGTGCCGCCACCGGGATACGTCGGCCTGAGCCAGGACGCGGGCCAGTGGGCGCTGCACATGCTCTTCCCCTGGCTGACCCTGGCGCTGCTGTACGCCGGGATCTACGCCCGGCTGCTGCGTGGCGAGGTCGTCACCGCGCTGGGCGAGGACTACGTCCGCACGGCCCGCGCCAAGGGCCTGTCGGAGCGGCGCATCCTGGTCCGCCATGCCCTGCGCTGCTCCCTCATCCCCATCGTGTCGCTGTTCGGTCTGGACTTCGGGGCGCTGGTGGGCGGCGCCGCGCTGCTCACCGAGGTCGTCTTCGGTCTGCCCGGCATCGGCAAGCTCACCTTTGACGCCCTGCAGAACCTGGACCTGCCCGTGATCATGGGGACCGTGCTGTACGCGGCGTTCTTCGTGGTCCTCGCCAACGCCCTGGTGGACATCCTGTACGCGCGACTCGACCCGAGGGCCCGCCATGCCTGAACCCCTGCTGGACGTACGTGACCTGCGGGTGTCGTTCCGCACCCGCCAGGGCTCCGTCACCGCCGTCGACGGCCTGTCCCTCTCGGTGGCGCCCGGGGAGATCCTGGGGGTGGTGGGCGAGTCGGGCTCCGGCAAGAGCGTGTCGATGCTGGCCGTGCTGCGGCTGCTGACCAACCCGAACGTGACGGTGTCGGGCGAGGTCCGCTTCCGGGGCCGCGACCTCCTCGCGCTCCCCGACAAGGAGATGCGTGCGGTACGGGGCCGGGAGATCGCCATGGTCTTCCAGGATCCGATGACCGCGCTCACCCCCGTGTACACGGTCGGCTGGCAGATCGCCGAGCAGATCCGGGCCCACGACCGGGTGTCCCGGCGGGAGGCCCGGGCGCGGGCGGTACGGCTCCTGTCGGACGTCGGCATCCCGGACGCGGCCTCGCGGGTGAACGCGTACCCGCACGAGTTCTCCGGCGGCATGCGCCAGCGCGCGGTCATCGCGATGGCCCTGTCCTGCGACCCCGCCCTGCTGATCGCCGACGAACCGACCACGGCCCTCGACGTGACCGTGCAGGCACAGATCCTCGACCTGATGCGCGAACTCAACGGGCGCGGATCGGCGGTCGTGCTCATCACCCACGACATGGGGGTGATCTCGCAGATCGCCGACCGGGTCCTGGTCATGTACGGCGGCCGGGCGGCCGAGGAGGGCCCGCGCCGGGCGGTGTTCCACGGACCGCGGCACCCGTACACCTGGGGTCTGCTCGACTCGGTGCCGCGGGTCGGCGGTGCCCGGCTGCGGCGGCTGCCCACCATCGCGGGCGTGCCGGTCTCTCCGGGCGCGCTTCCGCCGGGGTGCGCGTTCGCGCCGCGCTGCCGGCTGCGGCACGACCGCTGCGCCGAGCTGCCCGCGCTGGCCGCGGGCAACGGCGACGCGGGCCATCGCGACGCCTGCTGGCTGCCTCCGGACGACCGCGGCTCGCTGCGCCTGACGGCACGGGCGGCGGCGGCCGAGGGGCCTGGCACGGGACCTGACATGGAGAAGGAGGCGAGAGCGTGACGGCGCAGAACATCGCGGCGGCGGACGGCACCGGGGACGCCCGGCCCGACGGGGCGGACGACGCCGGGGGCGCCCGGCCCGACGGCGACGTACTGCTGCGGGCCACGGACGTCACCAAGCACTACCTGTTGCGGGCGGACGGACTCGCCCGCCGGCGCAGGGTGCTGCGCGCCGTGGACGGTGTGTCCCTGGAGGTGCGTGCCGGGGAAACCCTCGGCATCGTCGGCGAGTCGGGCTGCGGCAAGTCCACCCTCGGCCGCTGCCTGGTCCGGCTCACCGAACTCACCGGCGGCCGGGTCGACTTCGACGGTCAGGACATCAGCACGCTGTCCATGCGCCGACTGCGGCCGGTACGCCCCGGGATGCAGCTGGTCTTCCAGGACCCGCAGGCCTCCCTCAACCCCCGCCGCCGGGCCGGGGACATCGTGGCGGAGCCCCTGCTGGTGCACCGCTACGGGGACGGGGCCGCGGTCCGCCGCCGGGTCGCCGAGCTCTTCGACGTCGTAGGGCTGGCGGCCGGGCATCTGGACCGGTACCCGCACGAGTTCTCCGGCGGCCAGCGCCAGCGCATCGGCATCGCCCGGGCGCTGGCCACGAACCCGAAGCTGATCGTCGCCGACGAACCGGTGTCCGCCCTCGACGTGTCGATCCAGGCACAGGTGCTGAACCTCTTCGCCGACCTCCAGGAGGAGTTCGCGCTCACCTACGTCTTCATCGCCCACGATCTCGGCGTGGTCCGTCACGTCTCCGACCGGATCGCCGTCATGTACCTCGGCGAGATCGTCGAACTCGCCGAGACCGAGGCGCTGTACGAGGCCCCCCACCACCCCTACACCCAGGCCCTGCTGTCCGCGGTCCCGGACATCGACGACGGCGGTGCGGTGGCCGACGGCCCGCCTCGGGAACGGATCGTCCTCACCGGTGAGGTGCCCAACCCCGTGGACAAGCCGACGGGTTGCCCCTTCCGCACCCGCTGCCCGTACGCCCGGGAGCTCTGCGCGCTGGAACGTCCCCGGCTCACCCCGACGGGCAACGGCCGCCGGACCGCCTGCCACTATCCGCTGACGACCGCGTGACCCGACAGCCGGTCGTCCAGATGCGGGAGTCGCCCCGGTCGTCGGTGGCGGCGTAGCCGACCTCCTGGCCGGGGCCGGGCAGATGGAGGCGTACCGCTGCTGCGGCTGTGGCGCAGCTGACGCTCCCGGCAGAACCGCCCCGTAAATGACGGAAATCGTGACCCTGCGCCGGTGCTGAGTTAGCCTCTTCTTCCCTTGGGGACGAACGGGCGTACGGCGAACAGCACTTCGGGGGATGCGTGTCAGAACAGCGGCCAGTGCCATCGGGATCCGTCACAGGCGAGTCGGCCGCGCTGCGGCAGACCGGTGCCGCACCCCTGCACCGCGGCGAGCCGGGCCGGATCGGCCCCTATCTGCCGTTGGCGCTGCTCGGCAGCGGCGGCATGGGGCGGGTCTATCTGGCCTGTCCCGTCGACGGCGGTCCCGATCTGTTCGCGGTGAAGGTCATCAGGCCGGAGTACGCGGACGACGCCAACTTCCGGCGCCGGTTCGAGCGGGAGGCCTCGGTGCACGCCCGGGTCCGCACACCGCACACGCCGGCGTTGTGCGGTACGGGCTTCCAGAACGAGCTGCTGTGGATGGCCACCGAGTACCTGCCCGGGATCGATCTGGCGGAGGCCGTGCGGGAGCACGGGGCCCTGGAGAGCGCCGCGGTGTGGCGGCTGGTGGCGGAGCTGGGGCGGGCGCTGGCCGACCTCGCGGCCGCGGGCATCGTGCACCGGGACCTCAAGCCGTCCAACGTGCTGCTGTGCGTCCGGGGCGCGTACGTGATCGACTTCGGTCTCTCCAAGGCCGTGGACGCGAGCGCCCTCACCGGAACGGGCAACCGGGTGGGAACGCCGGCGTACATGTCGCCGGAGCACCTGAGGACGGGCACGTCGGACACGCGGTCCGACGTGTTCTCGCTGGCCGGGACGCTCGTCTACGCGGCGACGGGGCGTGCTCCGTTCGGCGACGGTTCGGGGGTCGATGTCATGCACCGGGTGGCGTTCGAGGAACCGAACCGGGAGCTCCTCGGGGAGATCTCGGCGGCGGACCCGGCGCTCGGTGCGCTGCTCTCCGCCTGTCTGGCCAAGGAGCCCGAGCGGCGGCCCACTCCGCGGGAGCTGATCGACGCGGCCGGGGCGCACGCCGGGACGGCCGGCTGGCCCGAGCCACTGGCCGGCAGGGCGCTGGCCAGGCAGCGGGCGTTCGAGGTGCTGCGTCACCTCCCCGTCGAGCGGAAGGCTCGCTTACGGACCCCGGTCGATCCGCAGACACCGGTGCCACCGCACCTGGCCGGCCCTCCTGAGGCAGGGTCACCGACCCCGGGCGGTCCTGCCGGAGCGGAGCCACCGGCCCCGGGCGGTCCTTCCGCGGCGGGGGCGACGCACCCGGCCGCTCGGGCGGAGCCGGGCCGGCGTGCGACGGACCCCTCCGTCGCCACCCCGCCGGAGCCGTTACCCACGGAGGACCGAGCCCGTGTCCGGGGCCGCACGCGGAGGAAGCCGCTGCTGGCCGTCGCCGCGGGCGTCGTCCTCTGCGCGGTGGCCGCCGGGATCTTCGTGCTCGTTCCTGAGGACAGCCCCGCGACCGCCGCACCCCCCGAGGCCGGCGCGTCGAGCAGTGACGGCGGTGTGCCTGGCAAGACCGCCTCCGCGCCCGCCCCCGGCGTCTCGCGACGGACGGCCGCGGCCAGCAAGAGCGCCGAGGGCGCCGCGCACACCGGTGGCGGCACCCCACGTCCCGAGTCCTCCGGCTCCGCCGGGACGAACCGCCCCGGCACGTCCGACGCCCCCGCTGTCGAGCCCAGCTCCGCCACCGACCCGACCACCGCCACGAGCAGTCCACCCGCCGAGCCGGCGACCCCGCCCTGGATCTCCGACTGCACGTACTACGCCGGCAACGGACGCACCCGCCAGGGAGACAGCGGCAAACGAGTGCGGCAGGTGCAGTGCATGCTGACGAAACGCGGCTACGGCGTGGGGAGCACGGGCACGGACGGCGAGTTCGGCCCTGGTACGGCGTCCGCGGTGCGCAGCTTCCAGAGCGCCGAGGGGCTGGCCGCCGACGGCATCGTGGGCCACGACACCTGGACCGCGCTCCGCGACACCGGGTGACATCGCCCAGGCCCCCCAGCCCCCCAGAACGCCGCTCCCCAGTCCCTCAGAAGCCCTCCGGTCCTTCCGGTCGCCCGAGGAACCGGTAGCGGCGTTCGGGCCGCCCGGTGACCCCGTAGCGCAGGGACACGTCCGCGGTGCCGACGGTGTGGAAGTACTCCAGGTAGCGGCGGGCGCTGACGCGGGAGATGCCGACCGAGGTCGCGCACTCGGCGGCGGACAGGGAGCCCTCCGCGTCCCGGAGCGCGCGCTCGACCAGTGCGGCGGTCTCCACGCTCATCCCCTTGGGCAGCGTGCCGAGCGACGGCGCCGGTACCGCGGCTCCGGCCAGCACCCGGTCCACGTCGGCCTGGCCGCGCACCACGGCGGTGAGCAGCCGGCCGCGCTGCTGGGCGTAGCGCTCCAGACGGGCCCGCAGATCCTCGTACGCGAAGGGCTTGAGGAGATAGTCGACGACACCGTGGCGTACGGCGCCGCGCACCGTGTCGGCCTCCCGTGCGGCGCTGATGACCATGACGTCGCAGTCGTGCCCGGCGGTGCGCAGCCGGGGGATGACGTCCAGGCCGAAGACGTCCGGCAGGTACAGGTCGAGCAGGACGAGGTCGGGGCGCAGTTCGTCGACGGCGTGGGCGGCCTGCTCACCGGTGTGGGCGACCCCCACGACCCGGAACCGCCCGACGCGTTCGACGAAGGCGCGGTGGACCCTGGCCACCATGAAGTCGTCGTCGACCACGAGCACATCGATCGTGTCGGTCGTGACAGCCGTACGGCTCATCGGGGCGCTCCTTCCGCCACCGCGTCGGTGAGGTGGCTGACGGTCATACGGGCGGTGAACCCGGCCCCGTCGGGGGTGTCGGTCACCGGGATCTCACCCCCGTGACGCTCGCAGACCAGGCGGGTGAGCGCCAGACCGATGCCCCGCTCCGCCCCCCTGGGCGGCCTTGGTGGTGAAGCCGTGCGCGAAACACCTCCCGGCCGGGTTGCGGTGCGACTGTGACGTCCAAGGACGGGCGGCGCAGGTGCAGCGCGCGGATGCCGCTGACCGCAATGACCACAACCTCCGTTGCTTCCGGAAGCGAGACAGGCCCGCGGCACGGCGGCACCATGTGGCCCACGTCACGCTCCCCAGAGGCATCCCCCCAACTCATCGACGTACCGACAGGTGGTGGCACTCGTGCGCCTGCGCACCCCCTTCGCCGTGCTCGGAGCCGCCGTGCTCGTGCTCGTGGGACCGCCGCTGCTAACGGCCGGCAGCGATGCCGCGACGGGCACGCAGATCCCGGGCCTGCGCTTCATGGTCCCCAACACGCCCGGCGGCGGCTACGACATCACGGCCCGGACGGCCGCGAAGAACGCCGAGGACGCCGGACTCACGCACAACGTCGAGGTGTTCAACCTGCCCGGCGCCGGCGGCACCGTCGGCCTCAGCCGGCTGGTGAGCGAGCACGGCAACGGCAAGCTCGCCATGTCGATGGGGCTCGGTGTGGTGGGTGCCGTCCGTTCCAACCACGCGCCCAAGACGCTCGCCGACACCACGCCGATCGCCCGGCTCACCGAGGAACAGGACGTCGTCGTGGTCGGCAAGGACTCCCCGTACGAGACGATCGACCAGCTCGTCGACGCCTGGAAGGTCCGCCCCGGCAAGCTCCCGGTGGGTGGCGGGTCCTCGCCCGGCGGGCCGGACCATCTCGCGCCGATGCTGATGGCGCGGGCCGCCGGTATCGCTCCGAAGGACGTCAACTACATCCCCTTCGACGGCGGTGGCGAACTGCTCGCCTCGATCCTCGGCGACAAGGTCGCCTTCGGGGTGTCCGGCGTCGGCGAGTACCTGGACCAGATCAAGGCGGGCGAGCTGCGGGTGCTCGCGGTCACCGGTCCGGAACGGGTCGACGACCTCCAGGACGCGCCCACGCTCAAGGAGTCCGGCTACGACGTCGACTTCACCAACTGGCGCGGCATCGTCGCCCCGCCGGGCCTGTCCGACGCCGAGCGCGACAAGCTCGTACGCCTCGTCGAGGAGCTGCACGACTCCCCCGAGTGGCGCAGGTCCCTGCAACAGAACGGCTGGGACGACGCGTTCCTGACCGGCGAGAGGTTCGGCGACTTCCTGGGCGCCCAGGACAAGCGCGTGGTGTCGGTACTGAAGGAGCTGGGGCTGTGACGACGCAGGCCACGGACATTCCCGACACACCGTCGGACGAGCGGCGCTCGTGGCTGCGCGAGCACTCCGAACTCGGCGTGTGCGTCCTGCTGCTGGCGCTCGGCGTGCTGGTCCTGACCGACGCGCTCACCATGGACGTCGACCTCACCCAGCGCGGGCCCGTCGGACCGAAGACCGTGCCGGTCGTCGTCGGCGTCGGACTGCTGGTCATCGCCGCGCTGCTCGCCGTGGACGTGCTGCGCGGCGGGCGGGGCCAGGCCGAGACCGGCGAGGACGTCGACCTCTCCGAACCCGCCGACTGGCGCACGGTGGTACTGCTGACCGGGGTGTTCCTCGGCGCGGCCGCCCTCATCGAGCCGCTCGGCTTCCCCCTCGCGGGCGCGCTGCTGTTCTGGGGGGCGGCCTTCGCGCTCGGCAGCCGCCGGACCGACCGGGATCCGCTCATCGCGGCCGTGCTGTCCCTCGTCACCTACGTCGTCTTCAACAACCTGCTCGGGGTGCCGCTGCCCGGCGGCCCGCTGATGGGAGTGCTGTGACATGGACGCCCTCACCTCCCTGATGGACGGCTTCGGTACGGCTCTGACGCCGGTCAACCTGCTGTGGGCGGCCGTCGGTGTGCTGCTCGGGACCGCGATCGGCGTGCTGCCCGGCATCGGGCCGGCGATGGCGGTCGCGCTGCTGCTGCCGGTGACGTACGGACTCGATCCGACCGGCGCGTTCATCATGTTCGCCGGCATCTACTACGGCGCGATGTTCGGCGGCTCGACCACCTCGATCCTGCTGAACACGCCCGGCGAGAGTGCCGCCGTGGTCGCCGCCATGGAGGGCAATCCGATGGCGAAGTCAGGGCGTGGCGCGCAGGCGCTCGCGGCCGCCGCCATCGGTCACTTCGCGGGCGGACTGATCGGCACGACCCTGCTGGTCGCGCTCGCGCCGACGGTCGCGGACCTGGCGGTGGACATCGGCGCGCCGGACTACTTCGCCATCATGGTGCTGGCGTTCATCGCCGTGACGTCCGTGCTGGGCTCGTCCCGCATCCGCGGTCTCGCGTCCCTGCTCATCGGGCTGACGCTCGGGCTGGTGGGACTCGACCAGATGACCGGCCAGCAGCGGCTGACGTTCGGTTCGCTGCAACTCGCCGACGGCATCGACGTGGTGATCGTGGCGGTCGGTCTCTTCGCGATCGGCGAGGCCCTGTGGGTCGCCGCGCACCTGCGGCGTCTGCCGGCCGAGCCGATCCCGGTGGGCCGACCGTGGCTCGGCCGCGACGATGTGCGGCGGACCTGGAAGTCGTGGCTGCGCGGCCCGTTCATCGGCTTCCCGTTCGGCGCGATTCCGGCGGGCGGTGCCGAGATCCCCACGTTCCTCTCCTACGTGACGGAGAAGCGCCTGTCGAAGCACCAGGAGGACTGGGGCCGCAAGGGCGCCATCGAGGGCGTGGCGGGTCCGGAGTCGGCGGCGTCGGCCTCGGCGGCGGGCACCCTGGTGTCGATGCTGACCCTGGGGCTGCCGACCACGGCGGTGGCGGCCGTCATGCTGGCCGCCTTCCAGCAGTACGGCATCCAGCCGGGCCCACTCCTGTTCGAACGCGAACCGGACCTGGTGTGGGGTCTGATCGCCTCCCTGTTCGTCGGCATGGTGCTGCTGCTCGCGCTCAACCTGCCGCTGGCGCCGGTGTGGGCCAAGCTGCTGCGCATCCCACGGCCGTATCTGTACGCGGGGATCATGTTCTTCGCGGCGGTCGGCGCGTACGCGGTGGGCGGTGAGGTCGTCGATCTGGTGATCCTCCTGATCATCGGCCTGATCGGTTTCGGCATGCGCCGCTACGGCCTGCCGATCCTGCCGGCGGTGATCGGTGTCATCCTCGGCCCGAACGCCGAGCAACAGCTGCGCCGGGCCCTGCAGATCAGCGACGGCAGCGTCACGGGACTGGTCGACACGCCCTTCGCGGTGAGCGTGTACGCGGTGATCGTGCTGCTGCTGGCCTGGCCGCTGTTGAAGAAGCTCGGCGCTCTCACTCGTCGTTCACCCAGCGCATGAGCCGTTGCAGCGGGTAGAAGCCGTCGTGGGACAGTCCCGGCGGCATACCGCCCGCCCTGCCGAGGGAGACCACGCGCTGCACCCCGGCGCAGGCGAGGGCGTCACGCAGTTCCGCCTTGCGGGCGTCGGGATACACGCCGACCGTCTGGGTGGCGACACCGGCATGGGCGACGGCTTCGGAGAGGGCGGCGACCGGGACGACGTCGACGATCTTCCCGTCGGGGTGGAAGTCCACGGGTTCCGGTGAGCGGATGACCAGGCCCCGGCCGTCGTAGCCGCCCCACACCCGGTACTCGGGCTCCATGGAGCGCAGGACGTCGATCTCCTCGCGGAGCTCCCCGGCGACCCGTGGACCGCCGGCCGAGCTGAACTCCCGTGCCACTGCGAGGCGTTCGCACAGCAGGGCGGCGTAGCGGTCGGCGTCGTCCCAGGATCCCTCGACGAACTGGAAGCGGCTGGCCACGCACGCCTGCTGGTTGAAGAACGTGGCGTCGGCGGCGCCCGCGTCGGCTGCCCGGGCCAGGCTCTCCTCGGACGCGAAGGCCTCGCGGCCGATCATCGAGATGGAGGTCTTGGGGTCGAAGGAGACCAGCTCGAACCCCGGACCGACGTACTTCAGCGCGCTGCGGATGGTGGACTCGCCGCCCCAGGCGACCAGTTTGTCGAAGAACTGCGGGCGGAACAGCACGCTCTCCACCGCCTCGTCGCCGCCGCGCCAGTACACCGCCGAGAACGACCGCACCACCGGGTGCCCGGGGGCGACCCCGGCCATGGTGCGCAGGATCGCGGTCGCGGTGAACAGGTCGTTCGAGGGCAGCTTCAGCAGGTTGACGCCCTTGGTGAGGGCGCCGCGCACGACGGACATCGCCGCGACGCCGGGGGCGTTGCCGGCGATGATGTGCACCAGGCGGGGCGGGAACGCGCGGGTGGCGGCGATCCTGTTCTCGGGCAGCCGCACCTCGCGCCATCCGTCGAGGACGTCCGCCCCGCCGAGTTCGTGGTCGATCTGGGCGTACAGGCCGGCCCGCTGGAAGCTGCGCCACAGCACGGCGTAGGCGCGTTCCAGCACCTCCGCGGGCAGCGGGCTGACCGGGGCCATCCGCTCCAGGGCTTCGGCGAGCAGACCCGCGCGGTCCGCCTTGAGTGCCTCACCGGTCTCCACGAGGAGGTCGACAATCTCCGCGACCGGTACGTGGAAGGCGGGTCCGGGTTCGGTGCGGGGCCACACGAGGCGGTTCAGGTCGAGGCCCGGTGCGGTGAACCGGCCGAGGTCGACCGGGGCGCTGTCGTCGACCTCGCCCCGGACCACGTGGACGACGGCCACGGATCCGGCCGCGGTGCCGTCGAGTGTCGTACCGCTCATCAGTGGATCATCCCCCGCACATAGGAGTCGAGTGTCGCGGCGCAGGTGATCTTGTCGTCGCCGCCGAGGTCGCCGTAGCGCCGGATGTCCGGCAGGACCGCCGGTCCCGGGCGGCCGCAGGCGCACGGCGAGAAGTCCACGAAGACCCGGTCTCCGCTGATCAGCCCGCCCCAGCGGCCCTCCAGGGAGACGTCGAGGAAGGCGAACCGCCCCTCCACGACACCGTGTCCGGGGTTGAGCAGCTTCTCACCGGGCTCGTCCAGGACCAGGGGGATCACCCAGGGCGGCACGTGGTAGTTGCCCTGCTCGCAGGCGAGGCAGGAGCCCTGGAGCTCGGTCATGCCGTAGCTGCGTACGCGGCGTACCCCGTCGTAGAAGGCGGCCAACTGCTGCTGGTAGTCGTCGGGCAGGGCGCGGCCCTTGTTGCCGCCGCCGCTGAGCACCAGCGTGTCCGGGTGCAGGCTGCCGTCGGGTACGCCGCGGGCGCGCAGGGCCTGGATGAGGGTGAACTGCTGGTTGTTCATGCCCGCGATCAGCAGCGGCTCGTCGCGGTGCGCGGCGATGTCGTCGACGATCTGGGCCATGGCCGCGCCCAGTTCCTGCTCGCGGGACCCGGAGATGGTCTCGAAGGAGCTGATCTCCTGCGGGGTCGCGGTGCCCTCCGCGATCCGGCGGCGCAGCAGCGCGCTGCTCATCAGCTCGGACACCCGCATCGGGTCCTCGGTGAGCAGCCGGGTCTCGCCGGGTTGTGCGAAGACGTCGGCGTGCCAACGGAAGCCGTCGATGGAGCGCATCGGGCCGCTCGCGGGCGCGAGCAGATAGCCGCGGCGGGTGGGTTTCGCCGGCAGCGGATCGGGCCAGCAGGTGAGGTGCTCCAGGATGTCATGCAGGAAACTCAGGTCACTGGCGTCGCAGTTGAGGAAGGAGACCTTTCCCGAGGTGCCGCTGGTGATGTACGGGCGATGGCCGGCGGCGCTGATGCGGTCGGTCCACTCGTCGATGTCGCGGACACCGTCCATGTCGACGTCGCCGGGTTCGACCGCGGACACGGTGGTGTACCAGCGCAGCAGACGGTCCCAGCGGCCGGCGGTGATGAGGGAGACGGGGTACGACTTGTAGCTGGTGTGCGAGAAGAGCAGCGGTACGAGGTCGTCGAGGCCGGTGACCTCGTCCACGCCGGTCTCCGCCGCCCGGGTGCGCAGCAGCGGAACCCGCTCGCGGTGGGCGGCGAAGGTCTCCCGGGCGGCCTCCAGCTGCAGTTCCCTCAGCTCGTCGGCGCCTTGGTCGAAGGTGTCGCCGGAGAGGACGAGGGATCGGATCTGCTCGCGTGCGCTTGCCACGGCTTTCACCTCAGTCGGTTGCGTAGGTTGTCTTTTCCGCCGCGTGGGCCGCGTTCGCCGCGAGGTACGACGACTCGATCGCGTCCAGGTTGCCGCGCAGTTCCTTCGGGGTGCCGGTCATGGTGACGCGGCCGCGGTGCAGGACGTACACGCGGTCGGCGATGTCCAGCACCTTGCGCACATGCTGTTCGACCAGCAGCGCGCCGAGGCCGTGGTCGGCCGCCTCGCGCACCGCGCGCAGGAGGCGGTCGACCACCAACGGGGCGAGACCGAGGGAGAGTTCGTCCGCGAGGAGCAGCTTGGGCTCGCGGCACAGGGCACGGGCCAGCGACAGCATCTGCTGCTCGCCGCCGGAAAGCATGCCCGCGCCCGTCCTCAGGCGTTTTTCGAGCTCGGGGAAGAGCTCCAGGGCCTGCCGGGTCGTCACCCGGCCGACCCGCAGGTTGTCCGCGGTGTCGAGCCTGGTGAACACCGCCCGCTCACCGACGTACGCCAGGCCCTGCCGGGCGCGTCGGTGCAGCGGTGCGCGGCCGGGTTCGCCCAGCCAGCGCACCTCGCCGCCCATCGGTGCCAGGCTGCCGGAGAGCGCCCGGAGGATGGTGGTCTTGCCCGCGCCGTTGGGGCCGAGCAGGGCGACGACCTCGCCGGGCCGGACCTCCAGGTCGAGGTCGCGTACGACGGGCCGGCTGCCGTATCCGGCGGACAGGGAGCGGGCTTCGATCAGGGGTGCGTCGGTGTCGGGCACGGGCCTGCTCCTCAGCCGGACAGGGCCGTGAGGACCTTGCGGACGTCGACGAAGGTGGATCCGGGTTTGGCCCACTCGATCTTCCCGTCGCGGATCGTCAGTTCGGTGGCGGTGGTGTTGTGGATGCGGTTGAGGCCCTTGATCGGCAGGGCCGTGGACGCCTTCCAGCTCAGCGGCGGGGTCAGGCCGCCGGTGCTGATGCCCGGGGTGGTGTCGAGCTCCTGCACGAGGGCCTTCGCCGTGATCGTCGGGAGCTTCTTGGCGGCCTCGGTGAAGACCTTGAAGGCCACCCAGGTCGTCTCGTTGGCACCGTTGCTGGTGTCGATGTCCTTGTCGCCCTTGGTGGCTGCGAGGAAGTCCTTCCAGGCGGTGTCGGAGGTCGGCGGGAAGTAGCCGGTGATCGCCGCGCCCTCCAGGGGGCTGCCGGCTCCGCCGGTGCTCTCGGCCAGTTGCGGGGTGAGGTTGCCGACGACGCTGCCGAGCTTGGTCTTGTCACCGGACTGGATGTACGACTTCACGAACAGGCCGGAGGCGGTGCCCATGATCACGCTCACACAGTCGCTGCCCTTGGTCGCGGCGACCTGCGGAGCGAGGTCGGTGGCGGTGAGGGGCACCTTGAGGTCCTTGACCGGGGCCCCTCCGGCGGAGACGGCGCCGACCGTGAGGAACTGCGAGACGACAGCCGCGGCGGCGACGTCGTACCGCACCCCGGTGATCTTCTTGCAGCCGCTCTGCACCAGCTGCCGGCCGTGCGCGGCGAACACCACCGGGGTTCCGCCGTTGACCGGGAAGGACAGCGGGTTGGAGAACTCCGCCGCCGAGACACCGGTCCCGCCGATGTAGGGGATGCCGGCCTTCTGCAGGATCGGCATGTAGCGGTCGCCCGCGAGGCTGTACGACCCCACCACCGCGACCACCTTCTCGGCGACCGCCTGCTGGGCGCACTTCTCGGCCTCGTCGGGGTTGTTCTTCTCGTTGCAGGTGAGCACCTTCAGCGGGGCGCCCTTGATGCCGCCGTTGGCGTTGATCCACTTCTCGTAGGCCTGGGCGGTGAGCCGGACCCCGGGCTGGGCGCTGCCCTGGGTGTCCTCCGGCGTCCAGACCATCACCTTGACCGGGGTGCCCTTCAGCGAGGAGGTCTCGGCCGAACTGCCGGCCGCCTTGCCCCCGCACCCTGCGGCGAGCAGGACTCCGGTCACCGCGAGACAGCTCGCAGCGGTGGTTCTGCGTCGTCGTGAGTCGTTCATGGTTCCTCCGCGGGGCTCGTCGTCGAGATGGCGAACAGCATGGGGTGCGTTTTGCAGTTAGTGAAGTACTCTCGGCACAATTATTTAAATGAATGTGCTGTCTCGCCCCGCTCTGGGAGGTTCCCCGATGGCCGACATCCTGCGGTTCGCGCTGCTGGGCCTGGGTTTGGGCGCGCTCTACGCGCTCACCGCGCACGGCATCGTGCTGGTCTACCGGGGCTCCGGTGTCCTGAACTTCGCGCACGGCGCGATCGGGATGGCCGGCGCCTACGTACAGTGGGAGCTCTCCGCGCAGCACGGCGTGTCCTACTGGCCCGCCACCGCGTGCGGGGTGCTCACCTCCGCGGCGCTGGGCGTCCTCACGCACCTGCTGGTGCTCCGTCCGCTGCGCCGGGCGTCGTCGCTGGCCCGGCTGGTCGGCACCCTGGCGGTGTTCATCGTGCTCACCGCGATCGCCGTGAAGCGCTACGGCGACAGCCTGCAGCTGGTGCCGGGCAAGCTGCCCACCAAGCTGCTGACGATCGCCGGGGCGACGGTCTCCGAGGACCGTGTCTGGCTGCTGGGCATCGCGCTCGCGGTGACCGCGGTCCTCCACCTGCTCTACAAGCGGACCCTGTTCGGCCTGGGCACCACCGCGGTCGCCGAGAACGAGGGCGCCGCCGCCTCCCTCGGCTGGTCCCCCGACCTGATCGCCACCGGCAACTGGGCGCTGGGCTCGGCCCTCGCGGGCCTGACGGCCATCCTGATCGTGCCGGTCATCGGCCTGTCGGTGACCGGGCTGACCACTCTCCTGCTCAGCGCGCTGGCGGCCGCCCTGGTCGGCAGGTTCTCGTCGTTCCCCGTCACCCTGGCGGGCGGTCTGGTCATCGGCCTCGTGCAGTCCGAGCTGACCCGCTTCGGCAGCGACGTCACCGGGCTGGCCTCTTCCGTGCCCTTCCTCTTCATCGCCCTGGTCCTGGTCGCCCGCGGCCGGGCCCTCCCGTTGCGCGGCACGTTCCTGGACCGGCTGCCCGCCCTGGGCACCGGAAGGGTGCGCAAGGCACCGCTTGCCCTCGCCGTCGCGGTCGCCCTGGTGCTGGTCAGCGTCTCGACGCCGCTGTGGGCCGACGCGATCACCACCACTCTGGTCCTCTCGCTGATCATCCTGTCGATCGTCGTGGTCACCGGCTACGCCGGGCAGGTCTCCCTCGCGGCCTACGCCCTCGCCGGGACCGGCGCCTTCATCGCCGGGCACACCGCGGCCGACTGGGGCTGGCCTTTCGAACTCGCCCTGCTGGCGGGCGTGTTGGGAACGGTGCCGATCGGCCTGCTGTTCGCGCTCCCGGCGGTCCGTACCCGGGGCGTCAACCTCGCGATCATCACGCTCGGCCTCGGCACCACTCTGGAGGCGATGGTCTTCCAGAACACCGACCTGTCGACCACCCCCGGCAGTGACGGCATCGCCGTCGGCAAGCAGACACTCTTCGGCATCAGCATCTCCGGCGTCGACCATCCGCAGCGGTACGCCTCCGTGGTGCTCGTGCTGTTCGTCGCCGCCGCCCTCCTCGTCGCCAACGTGCGGCGCAGCCGGACCGGCCGCCGCCTCGTCGCCGTACGGGCGAACGAGCGGGCCGCCGCCGCCCTCGGCATCGACGTCCGCGCGGCCAAGCTCTACGCCTTCGGCCTGTCCGCCGCCATCGCCGCGCTCGCCGGCGTGCTCACCGGCTTCCGCTCGACCTCGGTGGTCTTCTCCGACTTCGCCAGCTTCAACTCGATCACCGCGCTCGGGCTCGCCGTCATTGGCGGTGTCGGCTTCCTCGTCGGCCCGCTGTTCGGCGCGACCTTCGCCGCGGGCACGGTCGGCGCCCGGTTCGGGGACCTGGTGCTGCCGGGCCTGAGCGAGTGGATGCCGCTGATCGGCGGGATCATCCTGGTGCTGACGCTGGTGGGCAACCAGGACGGTATCGGCAAGGCAGTCGGCCGGCAGGCGGCGGGCGTCCGGCGCAGGCTGTCCGCGAAGCGGGTGCCGGTCGTCCCGAAGGGCGAGGCCGAGGAGGAACCGACTGCCGTCCCGGACGTCACCCGCGCCGCGCCTCTGCCCCTGCACGTGCGGGACCTCACCGTCCGCTACGGCGGTGTCGTCGCCGTCGACGGGCTCTCGCTGGACGTGGAGCCGGGCCGGGTCGTGGGCCTCATCGGCCCCAACGGCGCCGGCAAGACCTCCGCCATCGACGCCGTCACCGGTTTCACGCGGGCCGCGTCCGGCAGTGTGCGCCTCGGGGACCTGGACGCGACCCGGCTGTCGGTGCACAAGCGGGCGTCCGCCGGGCTCAGCCGGTCCTTCCAGTCGCTGGAGCTGTTCGAGGACATGACCGTCCTGGACAACCTGTACGCGGCCTGCGACCGGCCCGGCCGGTGGGCGTACCTCACCGACCTGATCCGTCCCGGCAGCCGCCCGCTCCCCGCCCACGTACTCGTCGCGGTACGGGAGTTCGGCCTCCAGGACAGCCTGGACCGGCCGGTGGGCGACCTGTCGTACGGGGAGCGGCGGCTGCTGGCCATCGCCCGCTCGGTCGCGTCCTCGCCGTCCGTGCTGCTGCTCGACGAACCGGCGGCGGGGCTGTCGGACGACGAGACGCGGGAGTTGGCCCACCTGGTGCGGCGGCTCGCCGAGGACTGGGGCATGGGAGTGCTGCTCGTCGAGCACGACGTCGACATGGTGATGAGCGTCTGCGACCAGGTCGTCGTCCTCGACTTCGGCCGCCGCATCTGCGCCGGCACGCCGCAGGAGGTCCGCAGCGACCCGGCGGTGCGGGCGGCCTACCTGGGAGACCTGGAGCCGGAGGCTGTGTCCTAGAAGGCCTGGAGGAACCGACCGCCGCCCGCCCGGGCGGCAGGAAGCCGGAGGCGCGGTCCTGAAGCGCCTCCGGCTACGGCGGGAACGCCCGCGTCACGCGTCCCGCAGGTCCGCGACGTACGGCTGATGGGACAGCAGCCCGCCGTCCACGCGCAGGGTGTGCCCGGTGACGAAGGCCGACTCGTCGGAGGCGAGGAACACCACCGCCGACGCGACGTCCTCCGGGCGCCCCAGGCGCGGGGTCAGGTGATGGCGCAGCATCGCCTCCCGGATCGCCCCGTGCGCCGAACCGGAGCTCGCCGGGGTGACGATGAAGCCGGGCGCGATGGCGTTGCAGCGCACGCCCTGCTTGCCGTACTGCGTGGCGACGTACTGCGTGAGGTTGATGAGGGCGGCCTTGGACGCCCCGTACGCGGGATTGCGCAGATCGCCGGAGAGGCCGGCGCCGGACGAGGTGTTGATGATCGAGCCGGCGCCGCGCGCGACCATGTGCGGGACCGCGGCCTGGATGGCGACCATGGTCCCGCGCAGGTTGATCCGCATCGTGTCGTCCCAGACCGCCGGATCGGCGTCCACGACGGCGAGGTCCTGGCGGGCGGCCAGGTGGGTGGCCGCCGCGTTGTTGTGCAGGACGTCGAGACCGCCGTACGTCTCGACGGCGGCGGCCACCATGGCCCGTACGCTCTCCACGTCCCCGAGGTCGACCGCGACCGCCGTCGCGGAGCCCCCGGCGTCGCGGATCTCCTCCGTCACCGCCTTGGCGCCGTCGAGGTTCAGGTCGGCGACCACCGTGTGGGCGCCCTCGGCCGCCAGGCGACGGGCGGTGGCCGCGCCGATGCCGGACGCGGCCCCGGTGACGACGGCGATCTTGTCCTGGAGTCGCGTCATGGCGAACCGTCTTTCCTATTCGGTGAGTTGACTGCCGACGACCGACACGAACGAGACGCACTCGCCGGGTCCGCCGCCGAGGTTGTGGGTCAGGGCGAGCGAGCGTCCCTCGGCCACGGACTTGACGGTCCGCTCGGCCGGTGCCTCGCCCCGCAGTTGCAGCCACGCCTCGAACATCATGCGCAGGCCCGAGGCGCCGATGGGGTGACCGAAGGCCTTCAGGCCGCCGTCCGGGTTGACGGGGAGTGAGCCGTCCAGGTCGAACGCCCCGCTGGTGACGTCCTTCCAGCCCTGGCCGCGCTCGGAGAAGCCCAGGTCCTCCATCAGCACCAGCTCGGTGGGCGTGAAGCAGTCGTGGACCTCGGCGAGCGCGAGCTCGGCGCGCGGGTCGGTGATGCCCGCCTGCCGGTAGGCCTCCCGCGCGGAGGCGACGACCTCGGGGAAGGAGGTGAAGTCGTACTCCGGGTCGAGGAGCCCGTCCGCCGGGCCGGCGACGAAGGACAGCGCCTTCACGAAGATCGGCCTGTCGGTGTACCGGTAGGCGTCCTCGGCCCGGACCACGATCGCCGCCGCCGAACCGTCGGACACGCCCGAGCAGTCGAACACGCCGAGCATGCCCGCGACGATCGGGGCCGCCTTGATGCGCTCCGGCGGGACCTCCTTGCGGAACTGGGCGCGGGGGTTGCGGGCCCCGTTGAAGTGGTTCTTCCAGGCGATGCGGGTGATGACGTCCTTCATCTCCTCCTCGGCCAGACCGTACTTGGCGGCGTAGGCGGGGGCGAGGAGGGAGAAGTTGGCCGGGGCGGTGATCTCCCCGCGGCTGTCGTCGCCCGCGCCCGGGATGACGGTGCCCGACAGCCCGGACATACCGGAGTCCTTGAGCTTCTCCACGCCGACGGCCATCGCCACGTCGTACGCCCCGGAGGCGACCGCGTAGCAGGCGTTGCGCAGGGCCTCGGAGCCGGTCGCGCACATGTTCTCGACGCGGGTGACCGGCTTGTTGGGCAGGTGGAGTGCGCGGCTGAGGGTCAGCCCGGACACTCCGGAGGCCTGGGTGCCGAACCAGTACGCGTCGATGTCGTCGAGGGTGATGCCGGCCGAGGTGACCGCATCGCCCACGGCGTCGATCAGCAGGTCGTCCGCCGAGCGGGTCCAGTGCTCGCCGAAGGGCGTGCAGCCCATGCCGACGATCGCGACCCGGTCCCTGATTCCGTGCGAGCCCATCAGTGTGTCCCCTCGGTCTCGCCCGTGCGCACCGGCCGGGCCTTCCAGAAGTAGTTGTGCACGCCGGACGCGGTGACCGTGCGCCGGAACGTCATCTCCACCCGGGCGCCGATGACGGCGTCGGCCTCGGTGGCGTCGGTGAGCTGGCAGCGGAACCGGCCGCCTCCGTCGTAGTCGACGACCACGACGAGCATCGGCGGACTCGGCGTGTGGGCCAGCCGGTCGACGGTGAAAGTGGCGACCGTGCCGCGCACGTGCTCCATCGGCTCGTCGGTCATGGCGTCGACGCTGCGGCAGGAGGTGCACACCCGGTCCGGCGGCAGATGCCGGGTCCCGCACTTCTCGCAGCGGGAGGCGACGAAGCCGTACTTCCACGCGGTGCGGCGGTGTGCGGGCGGGGCGTACGGCGGCTCGGGGTCCGGCCGGCGGGGTGGTTCGCGGTCGAGGAGGCCGCGCCAGGACAGGTAGGTGGCGTACGGCATAGGGGCGCTGCCCTGGGCGATCTGCGCGGCGACCGGGCGGGCCGCGCGGTGGGCCGGGAGCGCGTCGGTGGTGCGCAGCAGGAGGACTCCGGCGCCGTCGCCGAGCACGACGAGGGCGATGGTCTCGCCGGGCCGCGCCCGGTCGAGGACGTCGGCGAGGAGCAGTCCGGGCTGGGCGGTGCCGGCGTTGCCGATCGCTCCGGCCAGGTCCGGCGTCACCGCCTCGGGACGGACCCCGGCGGTACGCCGTACCGCCGCGCACGCGCGCGCGTGCAGGCCCGCGACCACGAAGTGGTCGATCGACGCGATGTCGACCGCCGCGTGGTCGAGGGCCGCGGTGAGCGCCTTGTCCGCGAGGGACACGTAGATCTCCTCGGCGAAGCGCTCCTCCCAGACGCGGGAGGAGGTGGCGCCGGGCAGGCGCCAGCGTTCGAGGATCTCGTCGCTGACCGTGTCGTGGGCGAGCAGCTCCGCGATGACGGGCGCGCCGTTGCGGTGTCCGCCGAAGACGAAGGCCGCCGCGCCGTCGCCGCCCGCGATCTCGTCGCTGCCGCCGGGCAGGCCGGTGCGCAGGTCCGACAGGACCGTCAGGGTGGGGATCGGGGAGCGGGCGGCGGTCAGCAGCGCGCCCAGGCCCGAGCGGACGGAGCCGGCCATGTCGGCGGCGAGCACGTGCTCGTCGAGGCCGAGCGCGGCGTGCACCGCGGTCGCGTTCGTCTTGTCGAGGTAGGCGGGGGCGGCGGTGGCGAGGAAGAGCTGGCCGATGCGGCCGCGCAGCCCGTCACGGGCCAGGGCGCCGCGGGCCGCCTCGACGGCCATGGAGGTGGTGTCCTCGTCGTAGCCCGCGACCGCGCGGGTTCCCTTGCCGCCCCGCGACCCCAGTACGGCGCCGACGTCGGCCCGGGCGAGGCGGTGGTACGGCACGTAGGCGCCGTATGCGATGAGTCCGGCCATATCAGCGTCCTCCATGAGCATGGGTGGTGTCGGTGGGCCGTTCGAAGACCGCGGCCAGGCCCTGGCCGCCGCCGAGGCACATGGTCTCCAGGCCGTAGCGGGCCTGGCGGCGGTCGAGTTCGCGCAGCAGGGTGGCGAGGATGCGCCCGCCGGTGGCGCCGACGGGGTGTCCCAGCGAGATGCCGGAACCGTTGACGTTGAACCGTTCGAAGTCGGTCTCCGTCAGGTCCCACGCGCGGGTGCAGGCGAGCACCTGGGCGGCGAAGGCCTCGTTGAGCTCGATCAGGTCGATGTCGGCGAGCTTCAGACCCGCCCGGTCCAGGGCCCGGGCGGTGGCGGGCACCGGGCCGATGCCCATGGTCTGGGGCGGCACACCGACGACGGCCCAGGAGACCAGGCGGCCCAGGGGACGCAGGCCGAGTTCGGCGGCCCTCTCGGGGTGGGTCACGACGCAGAGCGCGGCGCCGTCGTTCTGACCGCTGGCGTTGCCCGCGGTGACGGTGGCCTCCGGATCCTGGCGGCCGAGCACGGGACGCAGCTTCGCGAGCTTCTCCAACGAGGAGTCGGGGCGCGGGTGTTCGTCGGTGTCGACGACCGTGTCACCCTTCCGGGACCGTACGGTGACGGGCACGATCTCGTCGGCGAACCGGCCCTCCCGCTGGGCCGCGACGGCCTTCTCGTGGGAGCGCAGGGCGAGTTCGTCCTGTTCCTCGCGGGGGATGGCGTACTCGCGCCGCAGGTTCTCGGCGGTCTCCAACATGCCCCCGGGGACGGGGTGGTTGACCCCTCCGGACGTGACACGCCCGCGCGCCAGCCGGTCGTGCAGGGTGGTGCCGGCCCCGCGCACACCCCAGCGCACACCGGTCGTGTAGAACTCGGCCTGGCTCATGGACTCGACGCCCCCGGCCAGCACGAGGTCGCTGGCACCGGTCTGCACCTGCATCGCCGCGGTGATGATCGCCTGCAGTCCGGAGCCGCAGCGGCGGTCGATCTGCAGTCCGGGGACCTCCACGGGCAGACCGGCGTCCAGGGCGGCCACGCGGCCGATGGCCGGGGCCTCGCCGTTGGGGTAGCACTGGCCCAGCAGGACGTCGTCCACGGCTTCGGCGGGTATGCCGGTGCGTTCCAGCACGGCGCGTACGACCGTGGCGGCGAGCTCGGCCGCCGTCACGTCGCGGAAGACGCCGCCGTAGCCGCCGACGGGGGTACGCAGGGGTTCGCAGATCACCGCGTCACGCAGGAGGGCGGGCATCGGCTGGGCCTTTCTTCGGTCGTGTCAGGGTCGTGCGGGACGTTCGGGGACGCGGTCGGCGCTCACATGTACCGGCCGCCGGTCACCTCGACCACGGCTCCGGTGACGTAGCTCGCCAGGTCGGAGGCGAGGAACAGGACGACCTGCGCGACCTCGGCGGGTTCGCCGGCGCGGCCCATCGGGATCTCCGCGAGCTTCGCGTCCCAGGCGGCCTTGGGCATCGCCTCGGTCATGGCGGTACGGATCAGACCGGGCTGCACGGCGTTGACGCGGATGCCCGCCCTCGCGAGCTCCTTGGCGGAGGCCTTGGTGAGGCCGACGAGTCCCGCCTTGGCGGCGCTGTAGTTCGTCTGGCCGAAGTTGCCGACCTTGCCGGCGATGGAGGAGATGTTGACGATGCTGCCGCCCCGACCGTGCGCGCGCATCGCCTCGGCGGCGTACCGGGTGCCGTTCCAGGCGCCGGTCAGGTGGACGTCGACGACGGCACGGAAGTCGGCGAGAGCCATCTTGCGCAGGGTCGCGTCCCGGGTGATCCCGGCGTTGTTGACCATCACGCCGAGTGGTCCGAAGATGTCGGTGCAGTGGGCGACGAGCGCTGCGACCTCGTCCTCGTCGGTGACGTCGCAGCGCAGCGAGGTGGCAGCGACACCGTTCTTGGCCAGGCGTTCGGCGGCCTCCGCCGCGGCGTCCTCGTTGATGTCGCCGAGGACGACGGACGCGCCCTCGGCTCCGAGGACACCGGCGATCTCGAAGCCGATGCCTTGTGCGCCGCCGGTGATCACCGCGTTGTGGCCGTCCAGCAGTCCCATGTCAGCCGCTCCCGACTCGACGCCAACCTCTGCTATTCCTCATAAATAGATAACCTATTATGCTGAAACAATCAATACAGCGATCGGCTGGGTGAGCGGTCCGGACGAGGAGAGACGCCAGGTGGACATCAGCTATCCCCCGGAGACCGAGACGTTCCGCACCGAGGTCAGGGCATTCCTCGCTGAGACCCTGCCGCCGGACTGGAAGGGCATCGGCGCCCTCGACGAGGAGCCGGCCTGGGCCTTCGCCCGCGACTGGCGCCGGCTGCTCGCCGAGCGCCGCTACCTCTCCCTGACCTGGCCCGAGCAGTACGGCGGCCGGGGCCTCACCAAGCTCCACCAGGTGGTGCTGATGGAGGAACTGGCACGGGCCGGTGTGACCTTCGGGCTGCCACAGGACACCTTCGGCGTGAAGATGCTGGCCAACACGCTGCTGCGCTGGGGCACCGACGAGCAGAAGGCCCATTTCCTCCCCCGCATCCTCAGCGGCGAGGACACCTGGTGCCAGGGGTACTCGGAGCCGGACGCGGGCTCCGACCTGGCCTCCCTGAGAACGCGCGCGGCACGCGACGGCGAGGAGTGGGTGATCGACGGCCAGAAGGTGTGGACCTCCGGCGCCCATCACAGCGACTGGATCTTCGTCCTGGCCCGCACGAACGCCGACGCCGCCAAGCACCGCGGCATCTCCTTCCTGCTCGTCCCGCTCGACCAGCCCGGCGTCGAGGTGCGGCCGTTCCGCATGATGAGCGGGCAGCTGCACTTCAACGAGGTGTTCTTCAACGGCGCCCGCACCCGCGCCGACCTCGTCGTGGGCGGCGTCGACAACGGCTGGACCGTCGCCCAGAGCCTGCTCGGCGTGGAGCGCGGGGAGGAGGCGGCGACCAACCCGATCCTCTTCAGGGCGGAGGTGGAACGCCTCGTCGAGCTGGCGCGGCTGTACGGCAAGGACCAGGACCCGGTGATCCGGCAACGCATCGCCTGGTGCTGGTCCAAGGTCGAGATCATGCGCTATCTCGGCTACCGGATCCTCACCGGCTGGCTCAAGGGCACCGAGCCCGGCCCCGAGTCGTCGATCGCCAAGCTGTACTGGAGCGAGTACCACACCAAGGTCACCGATCTGGCGATGGACATCATGGGCCTGCACGGCCAGGTGCCGGTCGGCCGCCCGCCCCTGCGCACCTACCGCACCGACGACCCCGGCGCCGCGAACTCCTCGGCGTCCTGGTCGACGACGTACCTCATCGCCCGCTCGGGCACCATCTACGCGGGGACGTCCCAGGTGCAGCGGAACATCCTCGCGGAGAAGGTGCTGGGGCTGCCGCGCGAGCCGAGGGCAGCGGCGGGTTAGAGACCGGGCGGGGGCTGTGCCGGCTGCGGCGGTGGACCGCGTCGGGGACTGTCCCCGCTACCGGTGGTGGCCCCCTTCCGAGGGCGGGCAAGCGGAGCGTGGTGGCCCGGTTCGTCATGCCCGTTGGGCCCCCGGCCCCAGGGGGTCTATCGTCTGAATCCTGGGGCCAGACGATGGAGGACGGCCGTGATGCCGCAGGACGAGGCCGTGATCGGCTGCACGGGGACAGTGCTCATCGGAACGCGCGGATCCGCGGGTCCCGGTGAGGTCCTCGTGCGCGTCAGAGGCGGTTCCGAGACTTTCCTCGCCTGGTCCGAGGATCCCCTGCCCACCGGAGCGACCGTACTCGTGATCGAGTCGCGTGGCTGTCGCGAGGTCGGCGTCATCGAGTGGGCGGATCCATTGGACGCGCTCGGCGGCGACCCTGCCGGCGCCGATTGAGGAGTAGTAGACAATGTTCGGTTACCGCGTTCCCGCTCCCGACGAGGCGATGCTGATCTCGGGGGGCCGGCGGGGACTGGGGGGCGCGCCGTTCCGAGTGGTGACGGGGCACGGCAAGTTCGTGCTCCCGATCTTCCGCAAGACCCGGTTCCTCACCCTGTCGATGTGCGAGTCCGAGGTCACCGAGACCTGCGTGACCCGCCAGGGCATCTCGCTGCACGTCCGCGCGGTCATCGCCTTCAAGGTCGGCAACGACCACGAGAGCATCATCAACGCGGGCCAGCGGTTCCTCTCCGACCAGGACCAGATGTCGGTGCTGACCGGCCGGATATTCGCCGGTCACCTGCGGGCCATCATCGGCTCGATGACGGTCGAGGAGATCGTCACCGAGCGGCAGAAGCTCGCCGCGGAGGTCCTGGACACCTCGAAGACCGAGATGGCGAAGATCGGCCTGATCGTGGACTCGCTGCAGATCCAGTCGATCGACGACGGCGACACCGGCTACATCGACGCGATGTCCGCGCCGCACAAGGCCGCCATCCAGCGGCAGGCCCAGATCGCCCAGGCCCAGGCCACCCAGGCCTCGGTCGAGGCGGAGCAGGTGGCGGCCCGCAACCAGGCCGAGTACGCCCGGCAGACCGCCATCGTGAAGGCGGAGTACTCGGCCGAGGTGGAACGGGCGCAGGCCAAGGCCGCGCAGGCCGGGCCGCTGGCGCAGGCCCACGCCCAGCAGGAGGTCCTCGACGCGCAGACGGAACTGGCCCTGCGCCAGGCCAAACTGCGCCAGCAGCAGCTGGTGGCCGAGATCGTGAAGCCCGCCGAGGCCGAGGCCGAACGGATCAGGGTGCTCGCCGCCGCCGACGCCCAGCGGATGAAGATCCAGGCGGAGGCCGCGGCCTCCTACGACCGGGTCGCGCTCGACCGGATGCTGATCGACCAGCTCCCGCAGATCGTGAAGGAGGCCGCCGGCGGTCTCGCGGGCGCCAACGTCAACGTCCTCAACGGCGCGGACGGGCTCGGCGAGATCGCGGCCGGCCTGGTGTCGCAGGGCCTGACGATCCTCGACTCGGTCCGGCAGAACCTGAACGGCCAGGACTCCTCCGACGGCCGCCGTCCCCCCGAGGGCAACGGCGACGGAAGCGGCAACGGCCTGCTCCAGTTGCACGCGCGCAAGGACGGCAAGGGCGACGACGGCCGGGTCGACGTCGACTAGGGGATCCTCGGACTGGATGTACCTGGGCTTTCTCCCGGCGAGAGGACGTGCCGCGGCGTCGCGACGCCGCGGAAACGGATCAGGAGCCCTGGTGGGACCGGGGCAGGACGCTGCCTTGCAGGCCCCAGGCCGGGTCGATGGGGACGCCGAGACGGTCCAGGACGGTCGGGGCCAGGTCGACGAGGCGCGGGGTGTCGAGCAGGGTGCCGCCGGGCACGCCGGGCTCGGCGAGGACGACGAAGACCTCTCGCTCGGCACGGGTGTCGCCGCCGTGGCCACCGGTGTCGAGGTGGCCGTGGTCCGTGGTGACGAGCACGGTCCAGTGCTCGTCGGCGCGGCCGGGCTGCGAGCGTCGGGAGCCGATCGCGTCCAACAGCCGCCCGAGGTGGGCGTCCGCGGCGAGGAGGGCGTTGTCGTAGGCGGGGCTGAGGGAGCCCGTGGCATGGCCGGCTTCGTCGGCGGCACCGAAGTAGACGAACACGGCGTCCGGGTCGCCGTGCGTGAGCCAGCGTGCGGCGGTGTCGGCGACGAGGCGGTCCGCGGCTTCGTAGCCCTCCGCCTCGCCGTCGTGGAGTACCCGCCGGCCGATGGCGGGGCCGAGGGTGCCGCGGTGGACCAGTTCGGGCCACGACACCGCGGCCGCGGTGCGCAGACCGGGCCGGGCGGCGACGGCGCGGCTGAGGAAGTCGGGGTAGCGGGAGTAGTCGGCGCCGGTGAAGTCGTTGCCGGTCACCCCGTGACGGTCGGGCCACACCCCGGTCAGCACGCTCGACCAGCCGGGTCCGGAGTCGGTGTAGGCCATGCTGGTCGACGGCCCGCCCTCCGCCTGCCCGTCCACCTCGCCGTAGGGCAGCAGACTGGTGCCGTAGGAGCCCGCCGCCATGAGCCCCTGCAACACGGGCGCCGCGGACGGCGAGCGAAGCGAGACGGAGGTCCCCCCGGCCGGAGGCCGAGGGAGGGTCAGCCGGTCGAAGCGCACCCCGTCCAGGCCCACCACGAGCACCTTGCCGCGCTTCACGCCGTCCGCCGTCCCCTCCTCGGCGTGCTCACCGGGCGCCGGCCGCCCCGGCGGATCGACATCCGTCATTCCTCACCTCTCTCGATACCTCTCTCGACGCCGAGGAGCAGCCTCCTCGCAGGCCGGGATCGACAACGGCTTCAGCTGCCCTGCACGGCGCCTTCCGTCGCGCCCGCGATGAAGCCTCGGGCGAAGATCGAGAAGACGACGAGCATCGGGACGGAAGCCATGAGCACACCGGCCATGACCATGCTGTAGTCGGTGTTGTGGGCGACGTTGAGCTGGGCGAGCGCCACCTGCAGGGTGACGTGGCCGGGCTTGGTGAGCACGACGAGCGGCCAGATGTAGTCGTTCCAGGCGTTGACGAAGGCGTAGATGGCGAGGAAGGACAACCCCGGCTTGATCATGGGCAGCGTGATGTTCCAGTACTGGCGGAAGAACCCGGCGCCGTCGATGCGTGCGGCGTCGAGAAGTTCGTCGGGCACGCCGCTCTGGATGTACTGGCGCAGCCAGAAGATGCCGAAGGCGTTGGCGAGGGCGGGCGGGACGAGTGCCCTGAGCGTGCCGACCCAGCCGATCTTGGAGACCAGGATGAACTGCGGAAGGATGCCCAGCTGCAACGGCAGCATCATGAACCCCAGCAACGCGACGAAGAGCACCCTGCGGCCGGGGAAGTCGAACTTGGCGAAGGCGAACGCGGCCAGGGAGTCGACGAACAGCACCAGGAGGGTGGTGACGGACGCGACCACGACGGTGTTGAGCATCGACCCGAAGAAGTCGATGGTCTTGAGCATGTGCCGGATGTTCTCCAGCAGATGGGAGCCGAAGGTCAGCTTCGGCGGACTCTTGTAGATGTCCTGGGTGGTGTTGGTCGCCATGATGATCGTCCACACGAACGGGAAGACCGAGATCAGGACAGCCAGGACGAGGAAGATGTGCGCGCTCAGGCCCCTGGGGCGTCGGGACCGCCTCGTGTCCACCGCCCTCGGCGTCGTGTCCACTGCTGTCATGCCTTCCTCCCTCGTTGCACGATGCGCCAGTTGATGACGACCAGCACGATGATCAGTACGAAGAAGGCCCACACGATGGCCGCGCCGTAGCCGTAGTCGTTGTTGACGAAGGCCGACTGGTAGAAGTACAGCAGCGTGGTCAGGCCCGCCTGGCCGGGGCCGCCGAGGCTGGGGTTGGCGGCCTCGCTGGCGAAGAGGATCTGGGGTTCGCTGAAGCTCTGCAGGCCGTTGATGGTCGAGATGATGACGGTGAACAGAATGATGGGCCGCATGATCGGCATGGTGATCTGGAGGAAGGTGCGGACGGGGCCGGCACCGTCCAGCTTGGCCGCCTCGTAGATCTCCTTCGGGATGGTCTGGAGCCCGGCCAGGTAGATGATCATGTTGTAGCCGGTCCACATCCAGGTCATCAGGAGCGCGATGACCAGCTTGATCAGCCACGGGTTGCTCAGCCACGGGACGGGCGAGATGCCGACCGTGTCCAGGATCGCGTTGACCAGGCCGAAGTTGTTGCTGAAGACCGCGCCGAAGAAGATCGCCACGGCGACGATCGAGGTGACGTTCGGCACGTAGAGGGCGATGCGGTAGAAGCCCTTGAAGCGGCGCACCGAATGCAGCAGCGTCGCCAGCACCAGGGCACCGGCGAGCGTGGGCACGGTGGAGAGCACCCAGATCACCAGGGTGTTGCGGATCGACAGCCAGAAGACGGGGTCCTTCCACAGGAACCGGAACTCCTGCAGCCCCACGAAGTGCATGTCGCCGATGCCGTCCCAGCGCTGGAAGGCCAGATACAGCGAGTAGAGGACCGGGAAGAACGAGAAGGTGAGAAAGACCAGGTAGAAGGGCGAGATCGCCAGGTACTGCCGCCAGTGGGACAGCACCCCGCGACGCCTGACCCGTACGGCGCCCGGGGGCGGGGTGCGCCGCGGGCGGAACCGGGTGGGGCCCGGCCCGCCGCGGTGCCTGGGCACCGCGGCGGGTCCGGTGACCGGAGGTGAGGACATGTCAGCTCACTCCCTGCCGCTGGCCGATCTGCTTGGCCTGGCTGACCGCGTCCTTCCAGGCGTCGTCGGGCTTCTTGCCCTTGGCCTCGATGTTGGTCAACTCGGTCAGGTAGGGGGCCATGACGGCGGCGTCGGCGGGTGCCTCGTAGCTGGCCGGGATGGCCTCGGCGGCCGGGCCGAAGACCTCGATGATCTTCTGCCCGCCGAAGAAGGCGTCCGGACCCGTCATGGCCGGCATCGCGTAAGCGGCCGGACAGGCCGGGAAGATGGCGGCGTCGGTGAAGCCTCGGGCGTCGTTGGCCGGGTTGAGGATCCAACTGATGATCTTGAATGCCTCTTCGGGATTGCGGCACTGCTTGGGCAGAGCGAGGTAGGAGCCGCCCTGGTTGGCCGGTCCTCCGGGATTCGGGCTGACATGCCACTTGCCCTTGGTGTTGGGGGCGGCCTGCTCGATGTCCAACGCGTGCCAGGCTGCGCCGAGTTCGGTGGTGAGGGTGCCCTTGCTCAGGGCGGCGTTGTGGGTGTTGTCGTTGATCTTTCCGTCGAGGCCGAGCTGGTAGGGGCGCACGGAGAGATCCCAGGCGGCGCGTATGTGGTCCTGGTCGCCGATGAAGTGGTTGTTCTTGTCGATGAACCGCTTGGTGCCCTGGCCGACCGCGATGTTGAACACCGAGCCGAGGTTGTTGATCAGGTAGGTGCCGGGCAACGCCTTCTTCAGCTCGGCGCCGAGTGCGAAGTAGTCGTCCCAGGTCTTGGTCGCGGCGGCGACCTTGGCGGGGTCGGAGGGCAGCCCGGCCTTGTCGAACAGGTCCGCGCGATAGTAGAGCGCGGTGGGGCCGATGTCGATCGGGAAACCGATCTGCTTGCCGTCGGTGGTCTGGGCGAGCTTGGTCTTCCAGTCCAGGTACTGGGAGGAGAGCTTCTTGAAGCCCAGGTCGTTCAGGTCCAGGAAGCGGCTGCCGTTGGGCAGGAAGGAGGCGATGTCCTCCCCCTTGATGCCGGTGATGTCGGGCACGGCCGCGCCCGCCGCGAGGGTGGTGGTGAGCTTCTGCTTGAAGTCACCGCCGATGGAGTTGGTGGTCAGCTTGACCTGGCTGCTGAAGTGCGTCTTGGATTCGGCGACCACCTTGTCGCTGAGCGCGCCTCCCCAGTACCAAAGCGTCAGGTTCTTGCTGTCCTTGCTGCCGCTCGATCCTGAACCGCCGCCGCACGCTGCGGTGGCGCCGGCCGCGGCGGCCGTCAGGGCGGCGGCCTGAAGGAATCGTCTGCGGGAAAGATCCACGATCTTCTCCTAGTTCTGGGCGGGTTCTGCGCATCGGCCATATCCGGTATGTCCGACAGGACCTGTGAGTCGTGAGCCGTGGAGGGGTGGAGCGGGAGGGCCGGGTGACTGAAGAGCATCGGCGTGGTGGGAACCCTTCAGCCACCCGGGGCGTGTGAGCTGGTCCTCTCAGACGGTGCCGACGCGTCCATGACGGCGGGATACGCCGTTCATCCGCTTCGGCCGACCGGAGTGGGGTCCGGACCTCGCTTGAATTACGCAAGAGAGTGCACCCGGTGCGCGACTTTGACAAGGGTCAAGCGAGTATCGAGACATTCATGCGTGACTTTGCTTGAGTTTGAAGAGTTCGCGAGTATGGTCAGCGGCATGCTCGCTGACCGGAGACATCAGCTGATCCTTCGCGCCCTGCGTGCGGACGGGCCCATCTCGGTGGTCGCCCTGGCCGAGAAGGTCGGGGCGAGTCAGGCCACGATCCGCCGGGACCTCGTACAACTGGAGGACGAGGGACTGCTCAAGCGGGTCTACGGCGGTGCCGCGCCCGTGATGGGCGAGGACGACCCGTTCGCCGACGTGGCCGGCGTCCGTGCCGAGGCGAAGGACGCGCTCGCCGCCTGGTGCGCGAACCTCGTCAGGGACGGCGAGACCGTGCTGCTCGACATCGGCACCACGGCCCACCGGGTGGCCCGCCACCTGCACGGCCGGTCGCTGACCGTGATCACCAGCAACCTCGCCGTCTACGAGGAACTCCAGGACGACAAGGACGTCCAGCTGATCCTGCTGGGTGGCGTGGTCCGCCGCGACTACCGCTCGCTGGTCGGCTTCCTCACCGAGGACAACCTGCGGCAGGTCCACGCCGACCGGTTGTTCCTCGGCACCAGCGGGGTCCGCCCCGACGGTCAGGTGCTGGACACCACCGCCGTCGAGGTGCCCGTCAAGCGGGCGATGATCGCCGCCAGCGCCCAGGTGGTCCTGCTGGCGGACGCGGGCAAGTTCCCCGGCACCGGGATGGCCCGGGTGTGCGGTCCTGAGGAAATCGACGTCGTGGTGACCAACGCCCCGGTCGACGAGAAGACCGGCAGCCGTCTGCGCGAGGCGGGAGTCGAGGTGGTCGAGGTATGAGACTGACGATCCTGGGGGGCGGCGGCTTCCGCGTCCCGCTGGTCTATCGGGCGCTGCTCGGCGACCGGGGCGAAGGACGCGTCACCGACGTGACCCTGTACGACCTGGACGCCTCCCGGCTGACGACCATAGGCAAGGTCCTCGCCGACCAGGCGGTCGGACACCCGGATCCGCCCGGAGTCACTGTCACCACCGACCTGGACGAGGCGGTGACGGGGGCCGACTTCGTGTTCTCGGCGATCCGGGTCGGCGGGCTGGCCGGCCGTGCGGCGGACGAGCGGATCGCCCTGGAGGAAGGCGTGCTGGGCCAGGAGACCGTCGGCGCGGGCGGCATCTCCTACGGGCTGCGCACCATCCCGGTGGCCCTGGAGATCGCCCGTCGGATCGCCGCCCTGGCGCCCGATGCCTGGGTCATCAACTTCACCAACCCCGCGGGCATGGTCACCGAGGCCATGACCGCCCTCCTCGGCGACCGCGTGATCGGGATCTGTGACTCCCCGGTGGGTCTCGGCCGCCGCGTGGCGGGGGCGCTCGGCGTCGACCCGGCGCGCACCAGCCTCGACTACGTGGGCCTGAACCACCTGGGCTGGCTGTGCGGCCTGTACGCCGACGGCCGGAACCTGCTGCCGTCCCTGTTCGAGAACGAGGCGGCCCTGACCTCCTTCGAGGAGGGCAAGCTCTTCGGCGCCGACCTGCTGCGCACGCTCGGCGCGCTGCCCAACGAGTACCTGCACTACTACTACTTCCACCGCGAGTCGGTCGGCACCGCGCGGGCCGCCGAGCACACCCGCGGCGCCTTCCTCCACACGCAGCAGCAGCGCTTCTACGACTTGCTGGACACCGCGGGCGAGGGCCCGACCGCGCCCCGTGCCGCCTGGAACGCCTGGGACGCCACTCGGCTGGAGCGCGAGACCACCTACATGGCGGAGAACCGCGACGCCGTCGGCATGGGCGAACGGGACTCGTGCGACCTGGAATCCGGCGGGTACGAGCAGGTGGCCCTCGCTCTCATGCGGGCCATAGCCCGGGACGAGCGCACCACGCTCATCCTCAACGTCCGGGGCCGCGGCCGGATCCCCGCCCTGGACGACGACGCCGTCATCGAGGTCCCCTGCCATGTGGACGCCAACGGCGCACGCCCCATCGCCGGCGCCCCGTTGCCCGACCACGGCCAGGGTCTGGTGTGCGCCGTCAAGGCGGTCGAGCGGGCGGTGATCCACGCCGCGACCACCGCGGAGCGGGCCCACGCGGTCAAGGCGCTGACCATCCACCCGCTGATCGACTCGTACACCGTCGCCAAGCGCCTGCTGGACGCGTACCAGCGGCACTTCCCCGAGCTCGCCTACCTGGGGCCCTAGTCACCCGACCCGGGCGGCGATGAGGTGCGCGCACTCCAGGGACTCGGTGTGCGTGGTGTCGACCTCCAGGTCGTAGGTCACCCCGCGGTGCACCGCCTCCGCCTGCGACGCGGCCATTCCCCGGGCCCGGTCTCCTCGGGCGATCTCACGGCCCGCGGCGACCGCGCTGTCGCACCGGACGCCGACCCACAGCACGTCGAGCCCGACCAGCGCCTTCTGCCACCGCCGCTGGGACGCCGCTCGGCCGAGGAAGACGTCGTCGACGATGACCCTGGCGCCGGCCCGGGCCATGGCCGCGACGCCCTCGCTCCAGGCCGTGTCCAGCGCCCGGAAGTCCGCCCCGACGCTCACTTCGCCGTCCACCGCGAACCGGATTCCCCCGTCCGACGCCCGCATCCTCGCGGGCATCGCGTCGACGAGCGTATCGACCCCGACCGCCAGCCACTGGTCCGGCAGTACGGCCTGCAGACACCGGACGATCCCGGGCTTCCCCGAGCTGGAACCACCGTTCAGAATGATCATCTGAGTCGTCACCGCGCCACGGTAGGCGAGACGACCGCGGACCTTCCAGCGCGTTCAGGCGCCGGACGTCCCCGGTTCACGTTCCTCGAAGATACTGAGCGGCGGCACCGGACGCGGGCCGGTCCCCGGGACCCAGCCCGTGTCCAGCTTGCGCAGGCCCACGCCGTCCGGCGCCCAGATGTGGCAGCTGTTCAGCACACCGGCCGTGGAGCGCGGGTCGTGGGACTGCTCGCCGGCGTAACGCAGGCCCGCGTTCGCCGAGATGGCCGCCTGCACCACCGCGGGGCCCAGGGCGCGGGCCAGCTCGTGGAGGTGCGAGCAGCCGGACACCCCGCGGAACCGCTCCTGGATGGCCCGGTTGTATCCGGCGGCGACGCTGAGCCCGACCAGCCCGTCGAACACCGGGGTGATCAACGGGCACTCGGCGTGCGGGAAGGTCCGCATGTCCGCGTCGGCGTGCACGACGACCATGTCGGCGAGACGTACCCGGACCGCGAGCACCATCCGGTGGACGACGTCTGCCGACGGCTCCGCCCAAGGGCGCACGTCGCTCAGTTCCGCCTCGACCGAGATCTCGTCGCCGCCCTCCGCGAACGCGGTGAAGGTGATCGTGCGGCGGTGCAGCGGGAGTTCGGAGCGGGTCATGACGACGCCTCCTGCCCAAGCGCCGGGGCCACGGCCTCGGCCTCCCCCAGTCCCGCGAACCGCGGCGGCCGGCGCTCGATGAAGCTGAGCACGCCCTCGCGGTAGTCCGGGGCGCGCTTCGCCGTGGCCAGCAGGGCGGCCGCGTGGTCCCGGCTGTCGGTGAAGGTCCTCGCCTGGTCGTCGGCGAGCTGCCGCTTGATGAGGGACATCGCGTACGGGCTGGCCGAGCGGGCCAGTTCGGTCGCGTACGCGAGCGCCGCCGCCAGCAGCTCCGCCGGCTCGACCAGGCGGTTGACCAGCCCCATCGCCAGGGCCTCCGTCCCGGTGATCCGGCGCGAGGACAGCAGCAGGTCGGCGGCGTTGCCGTAGCCGACCAGTCGGGGCAGGAGCCAGGACACGCCGTCCTCGGCCACCAGCCCGCGGGCACTGAAGGCGGCGGCGAACTTGGCGTGCGGTACGGCGAACCGGACGTCGCACATCAGCGCCTGGTTGAAGCCGATGCCCGCGCAGGCGCCGTTCACGGCCGCCACCACCGGCTTGGGGAAGGACATGGGGCGGGTACGCGGGGGAAGCTGGTCCGTCGGCCATGGACGGGCGCCGGAGGACGCCGCGTCCAGCACACTCATGTCCATCCCAGGGCAGAAGCTGCGGCCGGCACCGGTGAGCACCACGGCCCGGACCCGTGGATCGGCCTCCGCACGATCGAACAGCTCGTTGTAGAGCAGCTCCATCTCCAGCGTCCACGCGTTGTGCCGCTCGGGCCGGTTCAGGGTGAGGAGCATGACCCCGTCGTCGGTGAGCTCGGTGAGGATCACCGGGGTCGGGTTCTCGGTCATCGAGGTCACTCCCACGGGCCCGTTGGCTGAACAGCCATCTTTATAGCTAGATGAATCATCTATATACCAACGACGGCCCGGACACCAGATCAGGTGCGTCCGAAGGGAAGATCACCCGCCTCTTGACCTGGTACCCTCGATGCACTAAGACGATTCATTTGGCTATATGAGGAGACCCCACCGTGGCCGAGGCAGCCCGTGCAGCAGAAACGGCGATCGTGCCCGCCCCCTCCCGCAATCGCGTCGGTCGCCAGGTGCGGGTACCGAAGACCGCCGAGCTGGTCGCCGCGCACCTGCGCCGCCAGATCGTACGGGGCGAACTGAAGCCGGGCGACGCGCTGCCGCCGGAGTCCGGCCTGATGGAGCAGTTCGGCATCTCGCGCCCGACCCTGCGCGAGGCCTTCCGTGTCCTGGAGTCGGAGTCCCTGATCACGGTGCGCCGCGGCGCCCACGGCGGCGCCCGGGTGAGCGCGCCCGACGCCGACGTCGCCGCCCGTTTCGCCGGACTGATCCTCGAGTACCGCGGCGCCACCCTGGGTGACATCTACCGCGCGGCGGCCCTCATCGAGCCGCCCTGCGCCCGCCAGCTCGCCGTCAAGCACACGGCGGACGACATCAAGCGGCTGCGTGACGCGGTGGCGGCCGAGAAGGCCGTCCTGGACGACCCGCTCTCCCTGGTGGACGCGCAGGACGCCTTCCACGCCCTCCTGGTCGAGCTCACCGGCAACCAGACACTGATCCTGCTGTGCGGCATGCTGCGCAACATCATCGACCGCGCCAACGCCTCGTACACCGCGGGCGCCACCGATGCCGAGACCCAGAAGGCGCAGGCCCTCAAGGGACACCGGGCGCACGTGCGGATGGTCGGCCTGATCGAGTCCGGCAAGGCGGAGGAGGCCGAGAAGCTGTGGCAGCGGCACATCTCCAGCGCCGACGACGTCGTGAACGCGGCCGGGCCCAAGACGGTGCTCGAACTCCTCGACTGAACGGACTCGACCGGACTCCCCCGCGGCAGCCCGCCTCCCCGCCGCGGCGGGCCGCCCCTTCACGGCGACGAGCCGACCTCCACCCACCCCTTGCGCTCGATAAACAGTTAGATAATTATAGAAGGCGTACTGAATAGCTAGCTCCTGGGGTCCGGAGGCGACGGGCATGGCCGAACAGCGCAAGCGAATCTTCGACTGCGACCAGCACATGTACGAGGAGCGGGACTCCTTCACCCGCTACCTCCCGAAGGAGTTCCTCGGTGCGGCCGTCGCACCGGTGACCCTGCCGGACGGGCGGGAGGTGATCCTCGCCGGCGACCGGATCGTCGTATGCCTGGAACCGGAGTTCGGACAGGTCTACCGTCCCGGTTCGCTGAAGGAGATGCTCAAGGCGATGGCCTCGGGCAATCCCGAGGAGACGTACCAGTTCGAGCCGATGCACGAGTCGTACCAGAACCGCGACGCCCGGCTGCGGGTCATGGACGAGCAGGGCCTGGACCAGACGATCATCTACCCGGGCGGCTGGGCACTGGTCGCCGAGGAGTACGTGAAGGGCGTCGAGCCGCTCTACGCCAACTACCACTCCTTCAACCGGTACATGAACGAGGTCTGGGGCTTCAACCACCTGGGCCGCATCTACGCCCCCGCGCTGCTGTCACTGCGTGATCTGCCCAGCGCGGTCAAGGAGTTGGAGTACGTCCTGAACCAGGGCGCCCGCTTCATCCTGCTGCCCACCGGCCCCGTGTACGGCCGCTCGCCGGGCGACCCGTACTTCGACCCGTTCTGGAAACTGGTCAACGAGGCGAAGGCGAGCGTCTGCTACCACATCAGCGAGTTCTACTACAACTCGCAGGTGGCGCCCTCCTGGGGCTACGACCCGAACCCCATCCACTTCCGGATGTCGGCCTGGCAGTGGCAGAACACCTACGGCCAGCGCCCCGTCGAGGAGACGCTGTCCGCCCTGATCTTCGACAACCTCTTCGGCCGGTTCCCCGACATCAACGTCCTGGTGTCCGAGTTCGGCTCCGAATGGGTGCCGCACTTCGTGCGCCACATGGACAAGAGCCGGGGCATGGGGCGCAACGGCCCCTGGATCGGCGGGCAGTTGGCCGAGCGCCCCAGCCAGGTCTTCCGCAAGCACGTCCGCGTGGTGCCCTATCCCGAGGACGACATCGTGAACGTCGTCAAGCGGCTCGGCTACCACGAGTCCATCGTGATGGGTTCCGACTTCCCGCACGCGGAGGGCCTGGCCAATCCGGCCGACTTCCGCAAGCTCATCGCGGAACTCGACGAGTCCGCGCAGGACGACATCATGTTCAACAACGCCCAGCAGCTGATCAGCCGCTGAGGTCGCCAGGAACAGATCTGAGCCCGGTACCGGAATCCGGTACCGGGCTCAGATCCGCCTTCTAGTCCGTGAGGTCCGCGGCGAGGTTCGCGATGTTCGTGAGCAGGGCGGTGCCGCGCCGGGAGTGGTCGTAGCCGGCAAGGGGGTAGCCGTTGCTCAGGCAGACGAAGGACAGGCCGGACTCCGGGTCCAGGAAACCGAGTTGGTAGGCGGCTCCGGCGCTGCCGAAGAGGGCGGGTGAGCCGGTGGACGGCAGGTTGCTGCCGGCGTCCGGTCCGGCCACGGTGACGAACAGGCCCATGCTGGTACGGCGGTTGCCGCCGCCCCCGTAGATCTGCTCCCCGTACGGGAGCTCCGTCAGCCGGATCCGGGTGCCCTCGGCCACCGCCTGCGGCTTCCACAGGCCCGAGTGCTCCAATGCCTGGAAGTACAGGGCGACGTCGGCGGCGGTGGCGACCAGCGCGTGGCTGGGTTCCCCGGCGGCGAGCACCCGCGGGTCGGACAGGTACCAGGGGCCCCAGGGGTCGGGCTTCTGCTCGTCGCTCGTGCGGTCGGTGGCGGTCATCGGGGCGACGGTGCCTGCCTGGCGGTCCGCCGGGACGCCGAGTTCGAGGGAGGACAGGCCGAGCGGCCCGGCGATCCGGTCGCGCAGGTAGTCGGCGAACGCCAGGCCGGTACGCCGCTCCACGATCTCGGCGATCAGCCAGGCCGCCGAGGTGAGGTGGAACTGGAAGCGGCTGCCCGGCGGATGGTCGAGCCGCCAGCGGCCGAAGGCGGCGAGGCGTTGCTCGCGGTCGAGCATCTTCGGGTACCCGAGCGGTGCGAAGGGGAAGCCGGCGGTGTGCGTGAGGACCTGCTCGACCGTCACCTCGTCCTTCCCGTTCGGCGCGAACTCCGGGATGATCGCGGCGACTTGCTCGGACACGTCCAGCAGGCCGTCGCCGATCAGCTTCCACACCGCGCCCGCGACGATCGACCGCCCGACGGACTGCAGGACGTACCGGGTGTCGGGTTCGGCGTCCCCCCAGGTCTCGAAGGCCACCAGCCGCCCGCTCCGTGCCACGGCGACCTGGGCGGACGGCAGTGGTCCGTGCTCGACCTCCAGGCGGATCCGGCGCAGGAGCACGTCCAGGCGGTGCGGGTCGACGCCGACGGTTTCCGGGGCGACGACCGAGTGGTCAAGCGTCATGTGTCTCTCCTTCGAACGCGGTGGGTTCCCGGAGATTCCGGCGTACGACCTTGCCGTTGGCGTTGCGGGGCAGGTCGTCCACGAACCACCAGCGGACGGGGACCTTGAACCCGGACAGCCGGGCCCGGGTGTGGCTCCTGAGCGCCGCCGGTTCCGGCGGGGCGTCGGGATCGGTGGGGACCACGAAGGCGACGACGGTCTGTCCGAGCCGCTCGTCGGGGACGCCGGTGACCGCGACGTCCGCCACGGCGGGGTGCGCGGACAGGACCGTCTCCACCTCCAGCGGGTGGACGTTCTCCCCACCGCGGATGATCATGTCGGTGCTCCGGCCGAGCAGGTAGAGATAGCCGTCCTCGGCCACGCGGCCCAGGTCGCCGCTGTGCAGCCAGCCTTCGGCGTCGATCCGGAAGAGGTGGTCGGCGCGGGCATGGATCTCGCCGACGCCGTCCGGCCCGGGGGCGTGGACCCTGAGCTCGACGCCGGGGGCGGGCCGTCCCACCGACCGCAGCAACTCGGTGCGTCCGGCGACCGCTTCCCGGTGGTCCTCGGGGGTGAGCACGCTGATCGGCGAGCCCTCGGTCTGGCCGAACATGTTGAGCATGCGCACGCCGGGCATCGCCTCGTAGGTCCGCCGCAGGGTGCCGGGGCGGACGGGTGCGCCGCCGTACTGGAGGGTCCGCAGTGTCTCGTGGCGGGCCTGCCCGGCCGCCAGCAGCGTCTCCAGCATCGCCGGGACCATGCTGGTGTGTGTGGTGCCGAGGTCCCGCAGCAGGGTCCAGCCCTCGACGGTGAAGCGGGGCAGGCCGGTGATCAGCGCGCCGGCGGCGAGGGCGACGGCGATGTTGCCGAGGCCCGCGATGTGGTGGAAGGGGGCGCTGCCGCCGTAGAAACTGTCGGGGTCGAGGGCGCACAGGTGCCCGTTGACGCGGGCCCGAGCGGCCAGGCGTCGCTGGGTCATGGGGACGGGCTTGGGCCGGCCTGTGGTGCCGGAGGTATGCAGGACGGCGGCGAGGTCGCCGGGTTCCGCGGTCAACTCCCTTGAACCGGCGCGCAGTTCCGGCACGACGGCGAACCGTCGCCCGGAGAGCTCGGCGACCTGTCTGCCGAGGTCGGCGAACTCGGGCTGGGCCAGCAGGACGGGGGAGTCCGTTGCCGTCACCACGTCCGCGAGCTCGTAGGCGGTCATGCGGACGCCGAGCGGGGCGAGCGGGTGGCCGGAGCCGGCGCCGCCGATCACCAGGGCCAGGGCGTCGGCGGAGGTGGCGGCCAGGGCGGGTACCGGCGTACCGGGCTCCACGCCGAGGGTGTCCAGCCAGTCGGCCGCGCCGGCCGCCCGGTCGAGGAGTTCACGCCCGGACCAGGTCAGGTCGCCGAAACGGGCGGCGGGGCGGGTGTGGTCGTAGGCGAGGCTCACCAGGGCGGTCCAGGTGGCCGCCTGCGTCCCGTTCTGCGCGGCGGCCATCGGTTCAGGGCTCCAGGCGGGCCGCCGCGGTGCCGGTGACCACCTCGACGCCGTCCTGGTTGACGGTGCGCAGGGCGAAGTGGGCGACCGGGCCGGCGGGCGTGTCCTCGATCGACTCGACGGTGGCCGTGGCCGTCAGGGTGTCGCCGGGCCAGACCTGGGCCTTGAAGCGCACGCCGTAGCGCAGCAGCGCCTCGGCGCCGACCCAGTCGGTGAGGACGCGGCCGGTCATGCCCATCGTCAGCATGCCGTGGGCGAAGACGCCGGGATATCCGGCGGCCTCGACGGCGAACCGCTCGTCGGTGTGCAGGGGGTTGAAGTCGCCGGAGGCGCCGGCGTACTGCACGATCCGGGTGCGCTTGAGGTCGTCGACGAGGATGCTCTCGCGCGTCTCGCCGACCTTGATGTCGTCCGGGCTCAGGCTCATCGGGCGTCCTTCGGGGTCGCCGGGCCCTCGGGGACGACGGCCACGGTCACGGCGCTGACGACCGGCTCGCCCTCGGCGTCCCGGTACTCGGTGATGCGCTCGCTGAAGAGCAGCCGGCCGGTTCGGCCCTGCTTCTCCCAGCTGCGTCCGGTGCTGTTGTGCGCGTAGAGCGTCTCTCCGGCGCGCACCGGGCGGTGGTACTCGAAGTGCTGCTCGGCGTGCAGGCCGCCGGCGCCCTCGGCCATGACACCGGCGTCGCGTCCCGACCCGAACCAGTCCTCGTCCGGCTTGGGACGCAGGTGGTATGCCGGGTCGTAGTGCGCGCTCGCCATCGTGAAGGTGGGCGGTGCGAGCGCCGACTCGCCCGCGTACGCCGGGTTCTCGTCGCCGATGGCGCGGGCGAACATCATGATGTGCCCGGCCTCGACGGGGAACGGCTGCCCTGTCATCGTCGTGCTCCTCGGTCGCAACAGCGGATCTGTACGGCAGTTCGGTGGTGCTGGTCGGTGCGGCAGGCCCTTTACGGCTGGTCAGTACGGCCGGTCAGTACGGCAGGAACGCGTACGGCTGGTCAGTACGGCAGGAACGCGTCCCGGGTGGCCTCGTCCGGGTCGAAGTCCGGCGGCAGTCCCTCGAACTTCGGCTCCCGCTTCTCCACGAAGCTCGCCACGCCCTCGCGGAAGTCCGGTGAGCCCGCGAAGAACTCCATGGCGGAGTAGGAGCGGGCCAGGGCGTCGGTGAAGGGGCGGTCCAGGTCGCCGTACACCTGGTGGCGTACGACGGCCATGGCGCGCGGGGAGCAGTTGCGGGCGATGTCCCGGGCGTAGGCGCGGGCGGCGTCGAGCAGGTCCTCTGGTTCGACGACGCGGCTGACGAGGCCGAGATCCTTGGCCTCGTCGGCGTCGAAGACCCGGCCGGACAGCAGCAGGTCGAGCGCGTTCTCCAGGCCGATGACGCGCGGCAGCACGTACGGGAGGTTGTACTCGCCGGCCAGGCCGCGGCGGGTGAAGGCGGTGGTGAAGCGGGCCCCGCGGGCGGCGAAGCGTACGTCGCAGATGAGGGCCTGGACCAGGCCGATGCCCGCGCAGGCGCCGTTGACGGCGGCGATCATCGGCTTCGGCATGGTCCGCCTGCTGTACATGGGGACGCGGGCCTGGAGGTTGAGGGACTCGCCGGGCTGCGAGTTCTGTTCCAGCCGCTGCATGTCCATCCCGGGACAGAAGGCCCGGCCCGCCCCCGTGACGATCACCACCCGGACGGCGGGGTCCTGCGCGGCCTCGTCGAGGAGGGCGAAGAAGCGGCGCTCCATCGGGATGCTCCAGGCGTTCTTGCGCTCGGGCCGGTTCAGGGTGACGGTGGCCACGCCGTCCTCGTCGACCTCGTACAGCACCAGGTCCAGGTCCTCAGCGGACACCACGGGCTCCTCGGGCATCACGTCACTCCTCGTCCAGCGGTTCGATCGGGTCGCCGACACCGGGCCGCTCCCCGGAGATGGTCACGACCACCTGTCCGCGGGCGCAGATGCGTCCGTCGGCCATCACGTCGACGTCGGCGAAGTGCACCCGGCCGCCCCGCCGCACACAGCGCGCGTACGCGACCGCCTCACGGCCGCGGGCGGGCGCGAGGTACTGCACCGACATCGACACGGTGCTCAGCCGGCTCCCCTTGGCGAAGTCGTGCCCGGCGATCACGGCTCCGGCGCCGGCGGTGTCGATGAGGGAGGAGATCACGCCGCCGTGGAAGACGTCCTCGTGGGCGGAGAGGGACTCGGCGTAGGGGAGGACGATCTCGACTCCGTCCGGGTCCCAGCGCGTCACGCGGATACCGCAGCGGCGGTTGAAGGCGACGCCGCGCTCCCACCGGGTCCGGAACCAGGCCCGGCGTTCGCGCTGTTCGTGTTCGGTGAGGGTCCTCGCCGCGACGGTCATCAGCACGCCCTCCGGTCCCGGCCTGTCGGCCGATCCATATAGTTACATGAATTGGATAGTTGAAGCAATCATGCGGCACGCAGTCAGCAGGCTAGATGTATTATTTATATAACTGATTCGCTGTCCGTGAACAGAGGGAGACCCAGATGCCGTCGACCGCACTGGCCGGGATCCGCGTGCTCGATCTGTCCCGCATCCTCGCCGCGCCCCTGGCCACCCAGATGCTGGCCGACCTGGGCGCCGAAGTGATCAAGGTCGAGCGTCCCGGATCGGGGGACGACTCCCGGACGTACGGCCCGCCCTTCGCGCCGGGGCCCGAGGGCGACCGGACCGACACCGCCGCGTTCTACCTCGCCTGCAACCGCAACAAGCGGTCGGTCACCGTCAACCACGCGACCGCCGAGGGGCAGGAGCTGGTCCGCGCCCTCGCCGCGCGGTCGGACGTGCTGGTCGAGAACTTCCGGACGGGCACGCTGGCGAAGTACGGCCTCGACCACGAGAGCCTGCGGCGACTCAACCCGCGCCTCGTCTACCTCTCGGTCACCGGCTTCGGCCAGACGGGCCCGTACGCCGACCGCCCCGGCTACGACGGCATCTTCCAGGCCATGTCCGGGATGATGAGCGTCTCCGGGCACCCGGAGGAGCCGATGAAGGTCGGCGTCAGCATGATCGACATCCTGACGGGGCTGTATGCCTCCACGGCCGTCCTCGCGGCCCTGCGCCACCGGGACGCCACCGGCGAGGGGCAGTTCATCGACCTGTCGCTGCTGGACTGCGGTCTGGCCTCGCTGTCCCACTTCGCGATGAACTACCTGGTCTCCGGCGAGGTTCCGCAGCGGCGCGGCAACGGCGGGTACGGCGGGATCCCCTCACAGGCCTTCGAGTGCGAGGACAAGCCGATCTTCCTCGTCGCGGGCAACGACAAGCAGTTCGCCGCGTTCTGCGCGGCGGCCGACCGCACCGACCTCCTCCAGGATCCCCGGTTCGCCACCACCTCTGCCCGGATCTCCCACCGCGAGGAGATCCTGCCCGTGCTGGCGGCGATCCTGCGCACCCGCACCAGGGACGAGTGGCTGTCCGTACTCGACGCACACGACGTCCCCGCGGGCCCGTTCAACGAGATGCCCGAGGTCTTCGCCGACCCGCAGATACAGCACCGGGGGATGCTGGTCGAGGTCGAGGACCCGGTGTCGGGCCCCCTGCCCTTGCTCGCCAACCCGATCCGTTTCACGGCGACCCCCGTCGAGGGCTACGCCCCGCCGCCCGCCCTGGGTGAGCACACCGCCGAAGTACTCACCGCCCTCGCGGGAGTGACGGAGGACCAGTTGACGGGACTGCGTGCCCGGGGTGTCGTGTAGCAGCGTCACCCGATCAGCGTCCGACCGCCCTCCAGCATCAGCGTCGCACCCGTCAGATAGGCCATGTCGTCGCTGACGAGGGCGGCCACCGCCCGGCCGATGTCCGCCTCCGGGTCCCCGAGCCGGCCCAACGGGATCTGCCGGGCGAGTTCCTCCACCTTCTGCGGGTGAGCGGCGAGATAGTCCTCCGCGGCCGGGCTGAGCGCGGCCGGACAGATGACGTTCACCCGGATCCCGTACGCGCCCCACTCCCGCGCGGCCACCCGGCTCAGACCGCGGATCGCCTCCTTGGCCATCGCGTACGCCGCGAAGGTCGCCTCGCCCTGCACCGCGGCCGAGGAACCCAGGTTGACGACCGAGCCGCGGCTCTCCTTGAGGTGGGGCAGGGCGGCCTGCATCGCGTGGAACGCGGCCAACGGGCCGCTGCGGTAGGCGAGTTCGACATCGTCGTACGACGTCTGAGCCAGTCGGCGCTGCACCGAGGACTGCGCGTTGTTGACGAGCACGTCGAGGCCGCCGAACTCCCGTACCGTCTCGGCCACCATGCGGTCGACGTCGTCCCGCTCCCCCACGTCCCCGACCACGGTGTACGCCCGGCCGCCGCGTTCGGTGATCTCCCCGGCCGTGTCCTTCAGCTTGCCTTCGGTGCGGCCGGTGATCACCACGGCCGCCCCCTCGGCGGCCAGCGCGAGCGCGATGCCGCGGCCCACTCCTTGCCCTCCGCCGGTGACCAGCGCCGTCTTCCCGGACAACCGTGCCATCATGTCTCCTTCCAGAAGGCCGCCCAGGAGGGGAAGGCCTCGGGCAGCGCCGGCTCTCCGGCTCCTTCCCAGCCGACGAAGCCCACCGTCTGCGGGCGCTCGGTGACGTCGGCCGCGTACCAGTGCTGCTCACGGCGCCGGGAGAAGTACCAGTCGCCGGCCACGCGCGCGTAGTCGTCCCAGTAGCAGATCGCCATCACGATCCACCGCTCCCCCACCTCGTGCTCGGCCCGGCAGTACACCGCGCCGGTCGCCGTGTCGCGGCCGGTGAACTCGATCCGGTGACCGCAGATCTGGTGGACCGACCGGTGGAAGCCGCGCACCTGGGGCTCGATGTGCTGCCGCAGGACAGCCCGCCCGCGGCCGTGGCGCCCCATGTCCACGTCGGGCCGGAAGCAGCCGACCCAGGCGTCGAGGTCGCGGCCGTCCACGGCGAGCGCGTAACGGATGGGCAGTTGCTGGATGGCGAGCTGCGACTCGACGCGGTCGACGCGGTCCTCGAGCGACGTCACGGGCGCGGCTCCTTCGGCAGACCGAGGACCTGTTCCCCGATGATGTTGCGCTGGATCTCGCTCGACCCGCCGTAGATCGTCTCCGCGAGGGCGAGCAGGAAGGAGCGCTGCCGACGGTCCAGGGCGTAGTCCTCGCCGACGATCTGTCCGGCAGGGCCCGCCAGCTCCGTGGCCAGCTGGCCGAGTTGCTGGTGCCGGGTCGAGGCGTACAGCTTCGCGGTGGTGGCCTGTGCTCCCGGCGTGCGGCCGGCGGTCAGTTCGGCGATGGTCCGCAGGTTGGTGGTGCGCATGATGCGTACGGAGATCCAGGCGTCGACGATGCGGCGGCGCAGCATCGGATCGTCGAGCGCGCCCCGCTCCCGGGCCAGGTCGATCAGTGCCTCGGCCTCCCGCTCGAAGGTGAGCTGCTGGGGCAGGAGCGTGGTGCCGCGCTCGATGCCGAGCGTGGCCATCGCGGTACGCCAGCCCTGGCCGACCTCGCCGACGACCATGTCCGCGCCGGTGCGCGCGTCGGAGAGGAAGATCTCGGCGAACTCGTCCTGGCCGGCGAGGTTGCGGATGGGGCGGATCTCCACGCCGGGCTGGTCCGTGGGCACCAGCAGCAGGCTCAGGCCCTTGTGCCGCGCGGACCGCGGGTCGGTGCGGGTGAGGACGTAGACCCAGTCGGCGTGGATGCCGAACGACGTCCACACCTTCTGTCCGCTGACCACCCACTGGTCGCCGTCCCGTTCGGCCCGCGTGCGCACGGACGCCAGGTCGGAGCCGGCGCCGGGTTCGCTGAAGCCCTGGCCCCACAGTTCCTCGACGGCCAGGATCGGCGGCAGGAAGCGCTTCTTCTGCGCGTCGCTGCCCATCTTGAGGAGCATCGGGCCGAGCAGGTCGAGGGCGTTGACGGTGGCCCGGTACGGGGCGTTCACACGGGCGTACTCGTACTCGAAGACGATCTCCTCCAGCAGTCCGAGCCCGCGTCCGCCGTACTCCTGGGGCCAGCCGACGCCCAGCCAGCCGCCCGCGGACAGCTCACGGTCCCAGGCGAGGCGGACCTCCCAGGCCGCTCCGTCGGTGGGGCCGCCCACGCCCCGGTGCTCGGCGAACTCCCCCACGAGGTGGTCCGCCAGCCAGTCCCGCACCTCCTCGCGGAAGTCGCGTACGGCGGGCCCGAAGTCCAGCTCCATGTCAGCTTCTCCCTGAGGTCTCAGATGCCGAGCCGGGCGGCGAGCAGTTCCCGGTGGTACGACGGTGTGCCGAGCAGTACCTCGGAACTCTTGGCCCGCTTGAAGTACAGGTGCGCGGGGTGTTCCCAGGTGAAGCCGATGCCGCCGTGGACCTGGATGTTGTCCGCGGCGACCTTGGTGAACGCCTCCGAGCAGAAGGCCTGCGCGAGGGCGGCGGCGATCGCGGTCTCCGTCTCGTCGCCCGCGTCCAGCGCCCACAGCCCGCCGTACGCGGCCGAGCGGGCGGACTCGATCTCCATGAGCATGTCGGCGCACTTGTGCTTGATCCCCTGGAACGAGCCGATGGGCCGGCCGTACTGCTCGCGGATCTTGGCGTACGCCACGGCGCCGTCCAGGGCGGCCGTGGCTCCCCCGACCTGTTCGGCGGCCAGGAGTACGGCGGCGGTGGCGAGGGTGCGTTCGAGGGCGGGCCAGGCCGCGCCCTCGGGGCCCAGGAGGCGGGCGGGGGTGTCCGTGAACTCGATCCGGGCCTGTTTGCGGGTCTGGTCGAGGGTGGGCAGGGCGGTGCGGGTGAGGCCGGGCGCGTCGGTGGTCTCGACGGCCAGGAGGCTGATGCCCGAGGGGGTGCGGGCGGCGACCAGGAGCAGGTCGGCGAGGCACGCGTCGGGGACGTACGTCTTCACGCCGGTCAGTCGCCAGCCGCCCTTTCCGTCGTGGTCGGCGGTGAGCCGGACGCCCCGCTCGTCCCAGCGGCCGCTGTCCTCGGTGAGCGCCAGAGTGGCGACCGTATCGCCGGACGCGATGCCCGGCAGGAGGTCGGCTCGCGCCTGCTCGTCGCCGCAGCGCAGCAGCGCCTGAGCGGCCAGGGCGACGGTGGCGAAGTACGGCCCGCACAGCAGCGCGCGGCCCGTCTCCTCGAAGACGATGCCGAGGTCGACGTAGCCGAAGCCCGAGCCGCCGTACTCCTCCGGTACGGCGAGCCCCTGCAGGCCGAGTTCGCCGGCCATCCGTCGCCAGACGACCGGGTCGTGGCCCTGCGGGTCGGCGGCCAGGCGGCGCACGGTCGCCTCGTCGGAGTGCTTGGCGAGGAACGAGCGGACGACCTTGCGCAGTTCGTCCTGTTCCTCGCTGAAGGTGAGATCCATGCCGAACTTCCCGTCCTCCGTGCAACGTCACGTGCGGCCCGCTTGCCGCCCACCCTTCGATACAGTTAGATAATTATAGTATCCGCACTGAATACACCAGGAGCGCGACGTGACCGATCCCTACGCCCCGTTCACGAGCCTGACCTTCGAACGGCCCGCGCCCGGCGTGCTCCGTATCGTGCTCGACGCCCCGAACCTCAACGCCGTGGACCCTCGGATGCACGGCGAGCTCGCCGACATCTGGGCCGTCGTGGACCGGGACGAGGAGACCCGCGCGGTGCTCGTCCAGGGGGCGGGCCGGGCGTTCTCGGCAGGCGGGACCTTCGACTCCATCGAGGCCATGACCGAGGACTACGCGGTGCGCGCCCGGGTGATGCGGGAGGCGCGGGACATGGTCTACGGGGTGCTCAACTGCTCCAAGCCGGTCGTCTCCGCGATCCACGGCCCGGCGGTGGGCGCGGGGCTCGTCATCGGCATGCTCGCGGACATCTCGATCGCGGCCCGCACGGCGAAGATCGTCGACGGGCACACGCGTCTCGGGGTCGCCGCCGGCGACCACGCCGCCATCTGCTGGCCGCTGCTGTGCGGCATGGCCAAGGCCAAGTACTACCTGCTCACCTGCGAGACGCTCACCGGCGAGGAGGCCGAACGGATCGGGCTGGTGTCGAAGTGCGTGGACGACGCCGACGTGCACACCGAGGCCCTGCGGGTGGCGACCGCTCTGGCCGCCGGGCCGGCCAGCGCGATCAGCTGGACGAAGCGGTCCCTCAATCACTGGTACCGCACCGCCCAGCCGATCTTCGAGGCCTCGCTGGGGCTGGAGTTCTTCGGGTTCGGCGGGCACGAGGTCGTCGAGGGACTGGCCGCGCACCGGGAGAAGCGCACCGCGGACTTCGAGGGCGTCGGCGGCAAGCACCCGCTCGACCTGTGACCACCGTACGAGAGGAACCGATCATGGCGCCGCAGCAGACCACCACCGAGGTCCCCCTGCTGGTCAAGGGGTTGACGTATGAGGAGATGCCGGTCGGGCAGGTCTTCAGGACCGCCCGCCGCACCATCACGGAGACAGATCTGGTCAACTTCGTCACCTGGGGAGGCTTCACCGAGCCCCTCTTCTGGGACGCCTCGCACGCCGCGGACGGCGGCTACACGGGGCGGCTGGTCCCGGGGGGACTGACCTACTGCATCGCCGAAGGGCTCGTCCTGCAGACGAACGTGCTGCACGGCACGGGCCTCGCCTTCCTGCACATGGAACTCGACGTGCTGGGTCCGGTGTACGCCGGCGACACCGTGTACGCCGTCGTGGAGACCACGGGGTCCCGGCCCTCCAGCAAGCCGGGACGGGGCGTGGTGACCAGCCGGATCACCGTACGCAACCAGCGGGACGAGGACGTCCTCGTCTACACGCCGGTGCGGCTGATCCGCGGCAGGGACTACGAGGCTCCGGCCTCCTGAGCCCGGGGCAGGACCTCCGCGAGGTTCCGGCGCCCCGCGTCCGGACGGGGGACTAGGAGGCTCCCCGCCCCGCGTCCGACGCGGTGACTACGAGGCTCCCGCGCCCCGCGTCCGACGCGGGGACGGCACCAGGCTCAGGCCCCTCGCGCGGCCCTCCTCGGGTACGGCGGCGCCGGCGAAGGCACCGCGGCGCAGCCAGTCGGAGGGGATCGGTGGGCGCGGCGGGGCCTCGTGGTCCGGGACCGCCATCGTGTAGAGGCGGGTGTAGCGGAACTTGGCCTCCAGGTTGTCGAGGACCGACCAGTACTCGTAGCCGCACACGTCCACACCGGCCGCGGTGAGTCCGGCCAGCCAGGACAGCCTGGCGCGCAGCAGGGCCCGACGCCGGTCGTCGTCGCTGTGTCCGCTGTCGTCGACCAGGTCCAGGTCGCCCATGCCGTTGTCGACGACGGACAGCGGCGGCAGCACCTCGCCGTACAGCTCGTACAGTTCGGCGACGGCGTCGGCGAGTCCTTCGGGGATGATCGGCCAGCCGTAGGCGGTGGTCTCCACGTCGTCGAAGGGGACGATCGCGAAGCCGAGGCCCACGAGCAGGCGGTTCACCTCGTTGAGGGCGCTCTGACACGTCCTCGTCGGCAGCACGCGGGGCAGGTTCTCCGGTGCGGTGACCCGGAACGGGGTGTGCCAGGACAGGCCCAGCAGGTCCTGCTCGGTGGCGATGGTCTCCAGGTCGCCGGGGTGCACGCAGCCGGTGGCCTCGACGGGTGAGACGTCCTCCTCGGTCACCATGTGCTCACCGAGCAGCAGGGGGTCCAGGAAGAGCCGGTTGGTCCAGCTCTCCAGGCGCTCCAGGGCGAGGCGGTCGTACGGGTCGTCGGTGGCCGGGTAACCGCCGACAAGGGTGACCGTGGTCCCGATCCGGCCGCGGACGCCGGTGGCCCTGAGGGCCTGGGTGGCGAGCCCGTTGGCGAGCAGGATGTGGTGGACCGCGGGCAGCCCGGCCCGGCCCGCGCCCCGGCTCGGGGGATACATTCCGGCCACGTGGTCCGCGAGTGTGGGACCGGCGAGGTCGGTCGAGGTGATCCAGCGTTCCACCCGGTCGCCGAAACGACGGCCCAGCTCGGCGGCGTAGGCGGCGAAGTGCTCGGCGGTGTCGCGGGCGAGCCAGCCGCCGGCCGCGTCCAGCCATGGCGGCAGCGAACGGTCGAGCAGGGTGACACAGGGCCGGGTGCCCTGCGCGAGCAGGGCGTCGAGCGCCCGGTCACAGCGGTCCAGGGCGTGCAGGTCCCAGTCGCCGGGGCCGTCGGGCTGCAGCTGCGGCCATCCGGCCACCATGCGGTGTGTGTCCGCGACGACGCCGGTCAGCCGCCGGAGGTCGTCGGTCCACTGCCGGAAGTGTCCGCCACGCTCCGGCAGAGGCGGCGGCGGGGCCGCGAGGGTGTCGGCGGTGGCGACCCCCCAGTCGACACGGCGAAGGGATTCGTGCAGGAAACCATCGCTCACGGTTTACCGTCCAGGCGGTCAATGGTTTAGCGCATTCAGCTGAATGTGCGCCGACCGGACGCTAACAGGTCAAACAAACCACCACAATGTTTCGGCCAGATCTCCCGATACTGGATCAGACCGTCCCCAGGATGAAGTCGGCCGCCCTCCATGCCATGGCCATGATCGGCGCGTTCAGATTGCCGGACACCATGGTCGGCATGACCGAGCAGTCGACGACCCGCAGGCCCTCGATCCCGCGCACGCGCAGCCGGCCGTCGACGACGTCGTCCTCGGCCGGGCCCATCGCGCAGGTGCCGATCGCGTGATAGCCGCAGCGGCCGTGTTCGAGGCCCGCGTCGATGATCTCCTGGTCCTCGCGGACCGCGGGGCCCGGCAGGGTCTCGCCGGTGATCCGGCCGGCGATCGGACCGGTCTCGAAGAGTTCCCGCATGCGCCGGAAGAGGGCGGTGCCCACCGTGCGGTCGTGGTCCGAGCCGTAGTAGTTCGGCGTGATCGTGAGGGGGGCGTCGGGGTCGGCCGAGGTGATGTGCAGGCCGCCCTCGGCGGTGGGGCGCAGGATGTAGCCGAGGCCCATCACCCCGGGCTCGCGTTCCACGCCGGTCTCCTTGCCGGGGACGTCCGGCAGCAGGGACACCGGTGCGATGAGCAACTGCGCGTCGGGGCGCGCGAGTTCGGGGCGGGTCTTGAAGAAGGCGATGACGTCGAAGGCGGGGGCGGCCAGGGGGCCGCGGCGGGTGGCGAGGTATCTCGCCCCCGACAGGGCCTGCCGCAGCGGAGTGCTCAGGTCCTTGTTGTAACCGAGGTCGTCCTTCAGCCGGTACTGGACGACGAAACAGCGGTGCTCGCGCATCCGGCCGCCCACATGAGGGCTGTCGACCAGGACGTCGACGCCGGCCGATTTCAGTGTCTCGGCCGGACCGATGCCGGACAGCTGGAGGATCTTGGGCGTGGCGATGCTGCCGGCCGAGAGGATCACCTCGCGCCGGGCCCGGAAGTCGGCCTCCCGGCCCTCGCTGCGGGCGCGCACACCGACGGCTCTGCCGTGCTCGGCGAGGACGCGCGTCACGAGGGTGTCCACCGAGACGGTCAGGTTCGGCCGGTCCGCGACCGGGTGCAGGAAGGCGCGGGCGGCGCTGAACCGCTGTCCCTTCTTGATGGTGGCCATGGCGTAGCCGATGCGTTCGTCGTCGCTCGCGTTGAGGTCTTCGGTGCGGCGCCAGCCGAGGCCGGTTCCGGCGTCGATGGCCTCTTCGCAGAGCGGCTCCGGCTCCGGTGCGGTGGAGACGTGCAGCGGGCCGCCGGCGCCGCGCACCTCGGACGCGCCGAGCGCGTTGTCCTCGATCCGCTTGAAGACCGGCAGCATGGTGTCCCAGCCCCAGCCGGGGTTGCCGAGCCGCTCCAGTTCGTCGTAGTCGGCGCGGTCACCGCGGTTGTAGACCATGCCGTTGACCGAGCTGGACCCGCCGAGCGTCCGGCCCCGGACCCAGTGCTCGACCCGCCCGCTCGGGCCCACCGGCTCGACGGGGTAGTGCCAGGCGAACCGGGGGTCACCCAGCAGCTTGCCGAACCCTTTCGGCATCCTGATCAGTGGTGTGGTGTCCTTGCCGCCCGCCTCGATCAGCAGGACGGACGTCCCGGGATCCTCGGAGAGACGGCTCGCGAGCACGCAGCCCGCGGAACCGGCGCCCACCACGATGTAGTCGAAGGCCGTCATCCCTGACCCTCGGGTGCCGGTGCCTGCTCGTCGAAGTCCAACGGGCGGAACTCGTCCTCCTGCCACCAGGGGTAGAGGGGAGGCATGTCCTTGCTGACCCGGCCCGGGAAGTCGGGCGGCCGTTTGGCGAGGAAGGACTGGACGCCCTCCACGGGGTCCGGGCCGCCGCCGATCTGGCTCATGATCCGGGAGTCGAGCCGGTGGGCCGCCATGGGGTGGGGCTCGCCCAGCATCCGCCACATCATCTGGCGGGACAGGGCGACCGAGACCGCGGAGGTGTTCTCGGCGATCTCCCGGGCGAGTGCGTACGCCGCCGGCAACAGCTCCTCGGGCGGGTGCACGGAGCGGACCAGCCCGGCCGCCAGAGCCTCGTCGGGGCCGAAGACCCGGCCGGTCGCCACCCATTCCATGGCCCTCTGCATACCCACGGCCCGCGGCAGGAACCAGCTCGCCGCCGACTCCGGCACGATGCCCCGGCGCGCGAAGACGAACCCGAACTTCGCCGAGGCCGACGCCAGCCGGATGTCCATGGGCAGGGTCATGCTGGCCCCGACGCCCGCCGCCGGGCCGTTGATCGCCGCGATGACCGGCTTGGTGCTGGAGAAGATCCGCAGGGCGACCCGGCCGCCGGTGTCCCGGTGCCACGCGCCCGCCTTGCGGTGGTCGAAGGAGGAGCCGCCGGAGCTGACGTCGGCGCCCGCGCAGAAGCCGCGTCCGGCGCCGGTCACCACGATCACACGGACGTCGTCGTCGGCGTCGGCCGCGTCGAGGACGTCGAGCAGGTCGGTCATCATCCGGGGGTTGAAGGCGTTGAGTTTCTCGGGCCGGTTCAGCGTGACGGTGAGGATCCGGTCCGCCACCTCGGCCCGCACGGTCTCGTACTCCTGCTCCGGCATACGCGTCCTCCGTCACTCCAGCGAGCCGTTTCCAGAAAGCTTAATTAGTTATAGCATTCAACTCTACTGACTCGTTCCTGACCGATGGATGACTGATGGCGGTGGAGATGACGGACCTGGTGGTGACGGCCGTCGGGCCGGTCCGGCTGATCGAGCTGAACCGGCCGGACCAGCTCAACGCGATGAGCGAGGAGTTGCACGCCGGTCTCGCGTCGCTGTGGGACTCGCTCGCCGACGACCCTCAGGCCCGGGTGGTCGTGCTCACCGGGCGCGGCAGGGCGTTCAGCGCCGGGGGCAACTTCGACATCATGACCCGGGTCCAGCGCGACCGCGTCTTCCGGGAGAAGAACGTCGACGAGGCCCGGCGGATCATCACCGGCATGGTGCGCTGCCCGCTGCCGGTGATCGCGGCGGTCAACGGGCCCGCGGTGGGCCTGGGATGCAGCCTGGCACTGCTCAGCGACCTGGTACTGATCGCCGACGACGCCTATGTCGCGGACCCCCACGTGCAGGTCGGGCTCGTCGCCGGCGACGGCGGCGCACTCGTCCTGCCTCTGCTCGTCGGCCTGACCCGCGCGAAGGAACTGCTGTTCCTCGGCGACCGGGTGAGCGCCGAGGACGCGGTCCGGCTGGGCATCGCCACCCGCGCGGTGCCGAAGGACAAGCTTCTGGACGAGGCCATGGACCTGGCCGGACGGCTGGCCGCGCTGCCCGCGCAGGCGCTGCGCGGGACCAAACGGGCGGTGAACCTGCATCTGGAGCAGGCGCTCGCCACCGTGCTGGAACCCGCCCTGCTCGCCGAACAGGAGACCATGCACGCGCCGGACCACATCGCCGCCGTCGAGAAGATCATCGCGTCGCGCGGGCGCCGCCGGGCCGACGAGCCCCGTGGTGGCCGCCAAGCCGGCGGGGAGGGCTGAGGCATGGACTTCGCGTTCAGCGAGGAGCAGGAGGAACTGGGGCGCACGGTACGGGCGTTCCTCGCACGTACCTCGCCCGAGGCCGAGGTGCGGCGCCTGATGGAGACGCCGGAGGGCTTCGACCGGGCGCTGTGGCGCCGGATGGGTGCGGAGCTCGGGCTGCAGGGGCTGGCCGTACCGGAGGAGTACGGCGGTGCCGGGTGCGGGCCGGTCGAAGTGGGCGTGGTCATGGAGGAGATGGGCCGTGCCCTGCTGTGCGCGCCGTTCCTGGCCTCGGCCGTGCTGGCGACGACCACGCTGCTGCGCTGCGCCGACGAGGACGCCCGCAAGCGGCTGCTGCCGGGCCTGGCCTCCGGCGAACTCGTCGGGACCCTGGCCCTGACCGAGGACTCGGCCCGTTGGGACGCGGCCGGTGTCCGGCTCACCGCCCGTGAGAGCAACGGGAGTTGGCTGCTGACCGGGCACAAGATGTTCGTCCTCGACGGCGCCACCGCCGATGTCGTCCTCACCGTCGCCCGCACCGATGACGGCACCGACGGCACCGGCAACGGCATCGGGGTCTTCTGGGTGGACGGCGACGCGGCCGGCCTGACCCGTGAGCCGCTGCCCACGATGGACCCGACCCGCCGCCAGGCCCGCCTCGACTACCAGGACGTACCGGCGACCCGGCTGCGTACCCACGGCGACGGCTGGGACCTGGTCGCTCAGGTACTCGACAGGGCGGCGGTGGCGCTGGCCGCCGAGCAGGTCGGGGTGGCCTCCCGCGCGCTCGACATGGCGGTGGAGTACGCCAAGGTGCGGCACCAGTTCGGACGGCCCATCGGCTCCTTCCAGGCGGTCAAGCATCTTCTGGCCGATGTCCTGCTGGAGGTGGAGTCGGCGCGCGCCGCCGCCCACTACGCCCTGCTCGCCGCCGAGCACGCCGAGAACACCGAGAACGCCCGGACCACTGCCCCGGAACTGCCCGCCGTGGCAAGCCTGGCGAAGGCGTTCTGCTCCGACGCCTGTCTGCAGGCGACGGAGCAGAACATCCAGGTGCACGGCGGCATCGGCTTCACCTGGGAACACCCGGCCCACCTGTATCTGAAGCGGGCCAAGACGGCACAGCTGCTGTTCGGCGATCCGGCGTACCACCGGGAACTGCTCGCACGGAGAATCGGCATGGAAACGGACAAGGGAGCGGCATGAAGGTCGACGGCAAGCTCAACGTGTGGAGCACCACGGAGGTCGTGGAGGAGGCCCGGCACCACGAGAAGGCCGGCTACGACGGCCTGTGGGTGTCGGAGTCCAAGCACGACCCCTTCCTGCCGCTGGTGCTGGCGGCCGAGCACACCGACCGGCTCGAGGTCGGCACGGCCATCGCGGTGGCCTTCGCCCGCTCCCCCATGCAGCTCGCGTACACCGCGCACGACCTGCAGAACTACGCCGACGGGCGGTTCTCGCTCGGCCTCGGCAGCCAGATCAAGCCGCACATCGAGCGGCGCTTCGACATGCCGTGGAGCCGGCCCGCGGCCCGCATGCGGGAGTACGTGAGCGCACTGCGCGCCATCTGGGCCGCCTGGAACGAGGGCGAGAAGCTCGACTTCCGCGGCGACTTCTACTCGCACACCCTGATGTCGCCCTTCTTCTCCCCCCCGCCCGCCACCGGCGGCGCGCCCGACGTGTTCGTGGCCGCGGTCGGCGAGGCGATGACCCGGGTGGCGGGCGAGGTCGCCGACGGGCTCCTCGCGCACGGCTTCACCACCGAGCGGTATCTGCGGGAGGTGACCCTGCCGACCGTGGAGACGGGGCTCGCCACGTCCGGCCGTACGCGGGCCGACTTCTCCGTCTCCCATCTCCTCCTGACCGCGACCGGCCGGACCGAGGAGGAGATGACCCGCGCGATCGACGGCACCCGCGCCCAGATCGCCTTCTACGGCAGCACGCCCGCTTATCGCGGGGTGCTGGAGCTGCACGGCTGGGGCGAACTCGGCGACGAGCTGCACGCGTTGTCGACGTCCCGGCGTGAGGACAAGTGGGAGGTGATGAGCGGGCTCGTCGACGACGAGGTGCTGCACACCTTCGCGGTCGTGGCGGAACCGGAGCAGGTGGCGGGCGAGATCGGGCGCCGGTACGGGGCGCTGGTCGACCGGGTGTCCTTCTACACCGCGTACGAGATCGACGCCGAGGTGTGGGAGCCCATCGTGCAGGAGCTGCGCACACCCGATTGACGGCCGGCCGGGCAGGTCCGGGACGTCAGCCGAGCAGGTCCAGGACGGTGGTCATGGACCTGTTCTGCAGCAGGTAGTCCTCGGCCTCCTGGAGGTGGAGGCGCCACAGCTCCTCGGCGGCCTCGGTCCGGCGCGCGGCGACGAGTTCGACGAGCGCGCCGTGGGCGCGGAAGCCCCGGCGGTTGGCCCGTACGTTCTCGGGGGTGCCGGCGTCCAGGTCGACGTGGGACCAGTTCGCCTGGTCGATGATGTCCCGGACCATCCCGTTGAGGACGCTCAGCGTCTCGTTGCCCGCCAGTTCGACGACCAGGGCGTGGAACTCCATGTGGGCGCGGATGAAGGCAGACGGGTCGTCCATGAGCCCCTCGGCCTCGGCGACGGCGGCCCGCAGCCGCTCCAGGTCACCGTCCGTGCGCCGCTCGGCCAGCAGCCCGGCGCACGGCGCCTCGATCACCGTACGGGCGTCGTAGACGTCCTTGAGGGTCGTGCCCCGGTATTCGAGGACCACGCCGGCGTACCGGGCCGCGACCGTACCTTCCGGGGTCTGCACGCGCGCCCCGCCCCGGGCGCCCCGGCGCACGCTGATCAGTGACTCCGACTCCAGCACCCGGAAGGCCTCGCGCAGGGTCGGCCGGGACACGGCGAACTCCGCCATCAGCGCCGTCTCGGCCGGCAGCGCCTCTCCCTCCGTCAGTTCCCCGCGCACGATCTTGCGGCGCAGCTGTGCCGCCACCAGTTCGGCCATCTTGGGGACCCGGACATGGACGCCGTTCACCCGGCCACCGCCACCGCCCTGCCGCCCCGTCGTACTCGTCACCGGGCCCACCTCCGTCCGACCCACAGGTGCGGGACACAGCCCGAGCACCGGGTAGACGGCCAACTCTACTAGATAACTGATTGAACTAGGTTACCGAGTTCGCGGCAATGAGATGTTCGGCCAGCGCGAGCAGCAGATCGCGGCCCACCGCCCGCTGCCGCATGTCCCCCATCACCATGGGGACTTCCGGGCCGAGGTCGAGCGCTTCACGGATCTCCCACTCGTCGCGTTCCATGCGGCCGTGGAAGCAGTTGACGCCGATCACGAAGGGAATGCCGCGGCTCTCGAAGAAGTCGATGGACGCGAAGCTGGACTCCAGCCGGCGGGTGTCGGCGATGACCACCGCTCCGAGCGCACCGTGCACCAGGTCGTTCCACATGAACCAGAAGCGCTCCTGGCCGGGCGTCCCGAACAGGTAGACCACCAGCTGTGGGTTGATCATGATGCGGCCGAAGTCCATGGCCACCGTGGTGGTGGCCTTCCGCTCGACGCCCTCGACGTCGTCGACGCCCACGCTCGCGACGGTCAGATACTCCTCGGTGCGCAGCGGCGCCACCTCGCTCACCACCCCGACCAGGGTCGTCTTGCCCACACCGAAACCGCCGGCCACCAGGATCTTGACCGCCGCGGGTGCCGAGCCGTCGTAGGCCCGGCCCGCGGGGTCAGAGTCTGCGAAGGCCATCCCTCACCGCCCGAAGAAGTGTCATGTCCATTGTGTTTCCTACTGCTACAGCGATCGGTGGACGGGTTGTCGCCCTGCCCAGCGCGACCAGGTCGTCGATCAGGATTTTCGTGACCGCCACGGGCAGGTTCAGTTCCGCGGCGATCTCGGCCACCGCGGCGGGTGTACGGCACTGCTGGAGGATCGAGCGGTGCTCGGGTTGCAGGCCTCGCAGACCCGCCCGGCCGGGTGCCGGTTCGACGGTCGTCACGAGGGTGATCAGAGTGAGGTCGTCGCGCGCGGGTGCCGTCCGGCCCTGGGTGATCGTGTAGGGCCTGACCGACAGCTCCTCAGCGTCCCCCGCTTCCAGTCCGTCCATCCAGTGGCTCACTCACGTACACCGCGCTCGGCGGCGGGCGCCCCGAAGCGCGTCTCGGTGCTCATGCGCTGGCCCACCTGCTGCATGAGCGTGTGCATGGCCACGGTCATCAACTCGGCGTCCACTTCCTGGGATGCCACGACGGCCAAGTGCGTGCCGCGGCCCGCGGCGGAGATGAACAGCCACAGGTCGGCCAGCTCGACGATGACCTGGTGCACCGAACCGCCACCGAACAGCTGTCCGACCCCGCGGGCCAGACTCTGCTGGCCGGTGGCGATGGCGGCGAGGCGCTCGGCGTCGCCGCGGGCGATGGTGCGGGACTGGCTGACCACCAGTCCGTCGTCGGACAGCACGATGGCGTGCTGCGTACCGGGAACCTGTTCGACCAGGCCGTCCAGCAACCAGTCGAGGTCCGGATGGGTGGCGGTCGTTCGCATTGTCATGGTCAGTCTTCCGTCGGGATCCGTCTACGCTGCGGCAGCACGTCGATGGGCTCGTGGTCGGTCGGGGGGACATCGCGCCGGACCATCCGGGACTGGCGTTGGAAGGCGCCGATCGTCGCGCCGGAGCGGGCGGGCGCGGACCGCCGGGCCGGTGTCTCCTCGTCGGCCGACGGCGCCCGCAGGCCGGCGTCCGGGTCCCGCAGTTCGTCGGCCAGACTGGCCAGGCGCACCCGCTTGGGCAGGGGTTGCACGTCCGGCGCGACATCCACACGCAGGGTGCCGTCCGCCCGCGGTGGGCCGGCCATCTGCGGCACTCCTTGAGGACGCGGCGGCCGGGTCCACACATCACCAGGAGGGACCACGGCTGCGGGCGGACCACTGCGGCCGGTCACCAGGGTGTCCAGGTCCGGCGCCGTCCCGTGCTCCACGCCGGGCGCGTCCGCCACGGCCGCGTCGGGGGGCGGCGGCCAGGCGGCGGCCGCTTCCGGAGTGGGCCCGGTCCGCTCGGGGGCGTCGACGACGAGTTCGTCGGGGATGAGGACGACCACCCGGGTACCGCCGAACGAGGAGGGCCGCAGTTCCACCTGGATGCCGAGGGCACGCGCCAGCCGGGCCACCACATAGAGGCCGAGCCTGACGTCGTCCGCCCGGGACATGACGTCCATGCGGGGCGGCTCGGTCATCAGCCGGTTGGCTTCGTCGTACTGCTCGGGGTCCATGCCCACGCCGCGGTCCTCGATCTCCACCGCGAGACCGCGTCCCACCCGGGCGGCGTACACCTCCACGGGCGTCGGCGGCCTGGAGAAGCCCACCGCGTTCTCCATGAGTTCGGCCAGTACGTGGATCACCAGGCCGACCGCGCGCTCGGCCAGCCACACCCGGTCCTCGACGTCGATCTGGATCCGCCGGTAGTCCTGCACCTCGCTCTGCGCGGAGCGCAGCACATCCAGCAGCAGGACGGGCTTGCGCCAGCGTCGCTGCGGCTGGCCGCCCCCGAGGATCACCAGGTTCTCCTCGTAACGCCGCAGCCTGGCGGTCAGGTGGTCGAGGTCGAACAGGCCCTCCAGGACCTCGGGATCCTCGTGCCGGCGCTCCAGCTCACTGAGCTTCTTCATCTGCAGGCCGATGAGCAGCTGGGTACGCCGGGCGATGCGCTGGAGCAGCTTCTCGAACCCGCGGAACTGCGACACCTGCGCCATCGTCGTGTCCAGCGCGCTGTGGCGCGCGAGGTTCAGCGCCTGGCCCAGCTGGCCCAGTTCATCGTCGCCGTGCTGGATGACGGGCAGTTCGGCGTCCAGGTCGACGACGTCTCCGCCGCGCAGGCGTTCGACCACGTCCGGCATGCGGGTCTGCAGGTCCAGGGCGGCGACGCGCAGCGCGGAGATCCGGCGGCGCAGCGTCCGGGTGAGCAGCGCGCTGACCAGCACGACCACGAGCACCGCCACGGCACCCATCACACTGGTGACGATCAACCGCTCCACCATCGAGTGCAGTTCCTTCTCGGTGGACGCCGTCAGGGTCACGGAGTAGGCGGTGTTGAGCTCCTGGAGCTGGGTGGCGACCGGCCCGACGCTGTCGCTCCACGTCTTGCCGACTGCCTTGGAGAACTTGTCCGCGTCGGTCCCGGAGGCGGAGCCGGACAGGACGTTCTGCTCGGCCGTCGTCTTCTGCTTCCACGCGGTGCCCGCCATCAGCTTCCGGTACAGCGCGGCCTGGTCGTCCGGGACCAGGGGCACGATCTTGTCGTCGTAGAGGAAGTGCTGGGAGCCGATCCATCCGGCGAGCTGGCCGCGTTCGGTGCCGGTGAGCCGTCCGGTCAGGGAGCCGCGGGTGAAGAGCGCGTTCTCCCGCGAGATCATCTCCATGCCCCAGACCGAGTCGATGGCCGGCCTGGCGAGATAGTCGATGTTGGGCAGACCCACGTGGCTCAGTACGGTGAACACGTTCAACTGGCCGGAGATGAGAGCCGTATAGTGGTCGAACGTCTGCTGCTGCGAGGCGGTCCGCTGGTCCACCCCGGCCCGGTAGTCGGCCAGTTTCCGCAGGTTCCGGCCCACCTGGACGACGTTGCGGCGGATGTCGTCCGGGGCGCTCCAGTCGCTGTCGGGCAGTTCCTGGACGGTCGTGACGTCCGCGTCGGTGCGGCTGCGCTGCGCGCGCAACGCCTTCTGGTAGCCTGCGGGATCGGCCAACTCGGCGCCGCTGAGCCGCCGTTCCTCCTGGAGGTCGAAGAAGGCCGCCATGATCGGACGTGCCGCCGCGTTGGAGGCCGCGTTGCGGTCCTTCTGCTTCTGCCAATCGGTGTAGAGCTGCGCGGAACTCGCCAGCCACAGGGCCACGAGGGTCACGCTGGGCACCAGAGCCAGGATGAGCAGGACCGTTCGGAGTGACGGCTGTCGCCGGGCTCCGCTGCCCCTTGGGCCTTGCCTTTTCGACGCACGCGCGTGCACTGCCACTGAGGTCCCCAGCGATGCTCAAGTGACAGGCCGCTCCGATGGACCCGCACGATGACGCGCCGATGCTATCCATGGATACCGCTATCTAAATACACTTAGACCACTAAATTTTCACAACAAGTGGGTCAAGCGGTGCGATCAGCGCTCCGGCACGAAATACGGCAGCGTGATCTCATCCGTGAGGAGCCGGAAGTCGACGCGCACCCGCAGGCCGATGACGACGGCGTCCGGATCGCCGGCGTCGACGTGGGAGAGCAGGGTGCCGCCGTCGTCGAGGTCGATCACGGCGAGCGCGAAGGGCGTGTCGAAGCCGGGGCCGGGTGCGCGGTGCACCACGGTCACCGAGTAGACGGTCCCCCGGCCCGCGCTGGGCACGTACCACCATTCCGGGCCCATGCACCCGGGACAGGCGGGCTCGGGAACGAAGAAGCGCAGGTCGCAGACCGGACAGTACGGGACGACCAGGTCGCCGCGTCGGGCCGCCTCCCAGAACGGTTCGGACAGCTCGGTGGGAACGGGTACGGGCCGGCTCATCGCATCCTCCCCAGCACGCTCATCTCGTAGTGCTGCGCCCCGGATCCGGCGTTGCCGACGACCGCCAGTTCGGCGTCCTCGACCTGGTGCACGGCGGTGCCGCGCAGCTGCCGTACGGCCTCGACGACTTTGAGGGTCATCTGCTGGGTTCCGTTCCACGCGTACGACAGACAGCCACCGTCCGGGTTGACGGGGTGTTTGCCGCCCAAAGCGATGGCACCACTGGCGGCCAGCGGTCCGCCCTCGCCTTCCCCGCACAGTCCGAGGATCTCCAACTGCCGGATGATCTCAAAGGAGTTGGGGTCGTAGAGGGAGAAGACGTCCACGTCGTGCGGGCTGACGCCGGCCATGGCGTAGGCGCGGGTGGCGGCGTCCCGGCCGAGCCCGCCGACCTCCCGGTGCAGGGCCGGGTTGGCGTACGCGGCCTGGTGGTACTCCATGCCGCCGCCGAGCACGGCGACGGGCGGGTGCGGCAGGTCGCGGGCCCGTTCGGCGGTCGTCACGACGAGCGCGGCGCCGCCCTCGCCGACGATGCAGCAGTCCAGCAGGTGGAAGGGCGTGGCCACCATGCGGGAGGCGAGCACGTCGTCGGCGGTGTACGGGCCGCGGCCGTACATCATCGCCTCCGGGTTGGTGGTGCCGTTGTTGCGGATGGTGGCGGCGACCTCCGCGAGCTGCCGGGAGGTCGTCCCGTACTCGTGCATGTGCCGTGCCGCCACCAGCGCGAACTGGGCGACGACATAGCTGCCCCACACGTCGGCGAACTCCAGCGGCACACCCGCCCCGACGGGGCCGGTCCCGCGCGAGACCAGCTTGCAGCCGCCGACGACGACGGTGTCCGCGAAACCGGCCCGCACGGCGGCCGCCGCCTTGAGCAGGCCCCGCGAGCCGGCGTTGTCGAGCATCGAGTCGCTGGTCCAGCGCAGGTCCCGGCCGAGCATCCGCGCCCAGGAGCTGCCCTCGCCGGGGACGCCTCCCGGGCCGGGCCAGTCGACCTGGGCGCCGTCGACGTCGGCCGGGGTGAGCCCGGCGTCCGCGATCGCGCCGCGCACCGCTTCGAGGGCGAGGTCCATGGCGTCGCGGTCGGGGAGGGTCAGCGCCTGTTCGGTGGCGTGGACGCCGACGACCACGGGTTGGCGGCCGGTCACGAGGTCACCGTCCCGCGCCGAGCGTGTCGCCACCGGGATAGCCGCCCCCGCCGAAGCGCTCGTCGAGCGACTCGTAGTCCTTGGCGTAGTCCTTCGTGCGCGGCAGGGCCTCGACGAACTCCACCGTCTTCGGCTTCTTGTACGAGGCGATCCGCGCCCGGCAGTGCTCGATGAGGTCCGCGGCCGTGACCGGCTCGGCGCCCTGGTGGAGCACGACGACGGCCTTGACGTCCTGGGCCCAGCGCTGGTTGGGCACGCCGATCACGGCGGCCTCCTTCACCGCCGGATGCGACTCGATGCAGTTCTCCACCTCGGCGGGGAAGATGTTCTCGGCGGCCGACTTGAGCATGCGGGTCGTCGTTCCGAGGAAGCTGATCGTGCCGTCGCTCTCGCGCCGGCCGAGGTCGGTGGTGTGCCACCAGCCGAAGCGGAAGCGTTCCTCGTTGATCTCGGGCCGGTTCCAGTAGCCGAGGTGCACGAGGTCGCCGCGGACGCAGATCTCGCCGGCCTCGCCGGCCGCGCACTCCGTGCCGGTGCCGTCCAGGACGCGTACGGCGGTGAAGGGGCCGGGGCGGCCCGCGTTGCCGGTGCCCGCGCCGCCGTAGGCGCCGGTCACGGCGAAGCCCGTCACCTCGGTCTGACCGTACCCGCGGCCCTCGCCGCCGCCGTTGCGGGTGAAGCGGCTGGTGTCGGTGGGGACGGTGCCCTGCCACAGCGGTGCTGCGACGCTGGCGCGCAGGTGCGAGAGGTCGTGGCCGGCCTCGCGGTTCAGCTCGACCAGTTGCGCGATGGTCGGGGGCATCAGGTAGGCGTGGGTGCACTGCTCGGCCGCGAGCAGCGGGAGCAGTTCCTCGGCGACCACGCGGCGGACGATCACGTTCTTGCCGCCGTGGACGAAGGCCGGGACGCCCCAGAACTGGTAGTTGCCGATGTGGAACATGGGTCCGGCGCCGAGGAAGGCGGTCTCCGTGCCGATGTCCCCCATCCAGGCGGCGCTCGCGCCCATGGCGATCAGGTTGCGGTGCGAGAGCATGGAGCCGGACTGCCGGCCGGAGATCGCGGCGGTGTAGATGACCAGGAGCGCGGAGTCGGGGTCGATGTCGGCGACGGGGTCCTCGGACGAGCCGGCCGCCAGGAAGGACTCGTACGAGCCGGGTCCCTCGGCGTCGTGCCGCAGCCACAGCGCCCGGTGGTCGCTGCCGAGTTCGGCCCGTGCCTTGGCGACCGTGTCGCCGATCTCCTCGTCCTGCCAGACGACGACCTTGGGGTCGAAGTCCTCGACCGCGAAGGCCATCTCGGGGGCGGCCCAGCGCCAGTAGCCGGGACACACCATGGCGCCGACCTTCGCTGCGGCGCCGAGGAGCTCCCAGATCCGGTAGGAGTTCTGACCGAGCCACAGGATCCGGTCCCCGGGGCCGACGCCCGCGTCCGCGAGGGCGTGGGCGAGCCGGTTGGTGCGCTCGTCCACCTGGGGCCAGGTCAGCCGGACGTCGCCGTCGACGAGGGCGACGCCGTCGGGGAAGGACCTTCGATGCTCACGGATGATGTCGCCGAACGTCAGGCGGCGGGCGGAATGCATGCTGTTGGCTCCAAAAGCTTCGAAGGCTTCGAAAGGTGGAGGGGTCGTCAGACGCGGCCGATGCCGACACCCTTGACGTTGATGAACTCGTCCAGACCGGCCTTGCCGCCCTCCCGGCCGAACCCGCTGATGCCCACGCCGCCGAAGGGTGTCGCAGGCGAAGTGATCGGGTTCGGGCCGGGGTTGACGTAGACCGTTCCGGCTTTCAGGCGCGGCACCAGGCGGTTGACGCGCGTGATGTCACGGGACTGGATGTAGGCGGACAGGCCGTACTCGGTGTCGTTGGCCAGGGCGACGGCCTGGTCCTCGGTGTCGAAGGGGGTGATGGCCAGGACCGGGCCGAAGACCTCCTGCTGGGCGAGGTCGCTGCGGTTGTCCACGTCCGCGAAGACGGTCGGGGAGACGAAGTAGCCGTCGGAGTCGATGCGTTCGCCGCCGAACACGAGCCGGCCGGCACCGTCCTCGACCGCCTTGTCGATCATGCCCCGGACACGGTCGCGGGCGGCTTCGTTGATGAGGGGTCCGATGTACGTCGTCGGGTCGAGCGGGTCGCCGACCGGCAGGTGGGCGATCACACCGGTGACCCGCGCGATGACCTCGTCGTAGATCGAGCGCTCCACCAGCAGCCGGGTGGGCAGTGCGCAGCCCTGGCCGGTGTTGCTCATGGCGAAGGCGGCGCAGTACGGGACGACGGTGTCCAGGTCGGTGTCGGCGAAGAGCAGGTTGGCGGACTTGCCGCCGAGCTCGAACACGACCGGCTTGAGGCTCAGCGCCGCGTCGGCCATGATGCGGCGCGCGGTGGCGGGGCCGCCGGTGAAGGAGATCTTGTCGACCCCGGGGTGGGTGACCAGGGCCGATCCCGCGTCACCGAGCCCGGTGACGACGTTGATGACGCCCTCGGGGATACCCGCCTCGCGGGCCAGGTCGGCGAAGAGCAGCGCGGAGAACGGCGTGGACTCGGCCGGTTTGATGACCACGGTGTTGCCGGCGGCGAGCGACGGCGGGACCTTCATCGCCAGCGACAGCGCGGGCGAGTTCCAGGTGATGATGTGGCCGATGACTCCATACGGCTCGGCGATGGTGTACTCGACGTTCTCGTGCGGGCTGTAGGCCGCGCCGACCATGCCCTCGATCTTGTCCGCCCAGCCGGCGTAGTACTCGGTCCACTCGGCGACGTGCGGTCCGACGTTCTCCGCCCAGCCGCCGACGCACACGCCGTTCTCCAGCGGACAGATCGCGGCGAAGTCGGGGATGTGGTCGCGCAGCAGCCCGGCGAAGCGGGTGAGCAGCCGGCGGCGCTCGGCCGGGCGCATGGTGCCCCACACCTCGAAGGCCTGGCGTGCGGCCGCGACGGCCTGGTCCACCTCGGTGGGCCCGGCGAGCGGGATGTGTGCCTGGACCAGACCGGTGGCGGGGTTGCGGTGCTCGTAGACGCCGCCGCTGGTGTCAGTGACGTCCTTGCCGCCGATGACCAGCCGCGGCTGCGGCAGATCGTGCTCGGCTCTGTCCTGGTGCAGCTTCACATCGACCGTGACCACGGGGTGCCTCCTCGAGACCGCGCAACACTGCGCACATCAGGTTAAATAGCTAACCTATTTATCCAAGGTAGTCAATAAGTTCCGGACACCCCGGACCGAGAACTCCCGGACCGAGAACTCCCGGACCGTGACCTCACAGACCCAGCGACCGCCCGATGATCTCCAGCATGATCTCCGAGGTTCCGCCGAAGACCCGCTGCACCCGGCTGTCGCGCCAGATCCGCGCGATCTCGTACTCGTTGACGTAGCCGTAGCCGCCGAAGAGCTGCATGCAGCGGTCGATGACCTCCCAGCCGGTCTCCGAGGTCCAGTACTTGGCGGCCGCGGCCTCGTCGGCCGTCAGCTCGCCCTGGACCAGGGCCATGATGCAGCCGTCCACGTAGACCCGGGCGACGTTCAGCCTGGCCCTGATGTCGGCGAGCGCGAACCTGTTGGCCTGGAACTCTCCGATGGGCTGCCCGAAGGCGGTGCGGGTCTTGGCGTACTCCAGCGCCAGCGCGTAGGCCCGCTCGGCCGCCGCGAGCGACGAGACCGCGATGGCGAGCCGCTCCGTCGGGAGGTTGCCCATCATGTGGTAGAAGCCGCGCCCCTCCTGCCCGATGAGGTTCTCGGCCGGCACCCGGACCTCGTGGAAGAAGAGCTCGGCGGTGTCCTGGGCCTTCATCCCGACCTTGTCGAGCTTGCGCCCGCGCTCGAAGCCCTCGGTGCCGCGCTCGACGACGATCAGGCTGATGCCCTTGTGCCCGGCCTCCGGATCGGTCTTGCAGGCGACGACGACCAGGTCCGCCAGGATGCCGTTGGTGATGAAGGTCTTGGAGCCGTCGATCACCCACTCGTCGCCGTCGCGGCGGGCGGTGGTGCGGATGCCCTTGAGGTCGGACCCGGCGGACGGCTCCGACAGCGCGAGCGCGCAGATCGTCTCGCCGCCGATCACCCCGGGCAGCCAGCGGGCCTTCTGCTCCGGCGTGGTGAGGTTCATCAGGTAGGGCGGGATGACGTCGTTCTGCAGCCCCAGGCCGATGCCGACGGAGCTGGTGGCCGCCATCTCCTCCGCCATGATGGCGTTGTAGCGGAAGTCCCGGATGCCCTGGCCGCCGTACTCCTCCGGGAATTCCCAGCCGATGAGTCCAGCCTTGCCCGCTGCCGCCCAGGCGGCCCGGCTCACCTGGCCGTCGCGCTCCCACTGCTCGGCATACGGGGCGCATTCGCGCAGGTAGAACGTGCGGGCGGTCTCGCGGAACAGCTCGTGTTCCTCGGTGAAGATCGTACGGCGCATGCTCGACTCCACTCACGCATCTCGCTTATTTAGCTGAAGTAGTTATACGATAGCGCTGTATCGGGACCTGGGCGAGGGAGGGCGCGTGAGCGTACGGGACAAGGTGGCACTCGTCACCGGAGCGGGACGCGGCATCGGCGAGGCGATCGCCGACCGGCTCGCCGCCCACGGGGCCGCGGTCGCCGTCTGTGACCTGGACCCCGAGGCCGCCACCAAGGTCGCGGGCCGGCTCGTGGAACGCTACGGGGTGCGGGCGACGGGGGTCGGCGCGGACATCTCCGACAGCGCCGCGGTCCACGCGGCCGTGGAGCGGGTGGCCCTCGAGCTCGGTCCGGTGGACGTGCTGGTCAACAACGCGGCCGTCGATGTCATCGGCCGCTTCGTCGACAGCACCGAGGACACCTGGGACCGGATCATCGCCGTCAATCTGCGCGGCACGATCACGATGACCCGGGTCGTGCTCGACTCGATGACCGAACGCGGCGGCGGCCGGATCATCCACATCGCCTCCGACGCCGGCCGGGTCGGCTCGTCCGGCGAGGTGGTGTACTCCGCGACCAAGGGCGGGGTCATCGCCTTCGGCAAGGCGCTGGCCCGCGAGGTCGCCCGGTACGGCATCACCGTGAACAGCGTCTGTCCGGGGCCGACCGACACGGCTCTCCTCGGGCAGGTCGCCGAGTACAGCCAGAAGATGTACGACGCGACCGTGCGGGCCATCCCGCTGCGCCGCGTCGCCCAGCCCGCCGACATCGCCGGTGTGGTGGCCTTCCTCGCGTCCGACGACGCCGCCTACATGACCGGGCAGACGCTCTCGGTCAGCGGCGGCCTCACGATGGTCTGAGGTGAGCTGCGTGCTGCGTGTCGAACTCCGGGACCGGATCGCCGTGTTGACCCTCGACCGGCCGGGGCAGCTCAACGCGATCGGTTCCGAGACCGTGGACCGGCTGACCCAGGTCCTCGCCGAGGTCCGCGACAACGACGACGTACGGGCCCTGGTCCTGACGGGCGCGGGACGGGCCTTCTCGGCCGGTGCCGACCTCGGTGAGATCGAGTCGTTCACGGCGCCCGGGCAGTTCCGTGCCTTCGTGGGGCGCCTGACCGACGCGTTCGCGGTCCTGGAGGACTTCCCCAAGCCCTCGGTCGCCGCCGTCCACGGGTTCGCCTTCGGCGGCGGTCTGGAGCTGGCCCTCGCCTGCGACCTGCGGGTGGCGGAGCGGGGCACACGGCTCGGCCTGCCCGAGATGAAGCTCGGCGTGCTGCCGGGCGCGGGCGGCACACAGCGGCTGCCGCGCCTGGTGCCTCCGGCGGTCGCGAAGCAGATGATCCTCACCGGCGAGCCGATCGGCGCGGAGCGCGCCCACGCGCTCGGGCTGGTCAACGAACTGGCCGAGCCCGGCGGCGCGCTCAAGGCCGCGGAGGAGTTGGCGGCGCGGCTGGCCGCCGGGGCTCCGCTGGCCCTCGCGGCGGGCAAGCGACTGATCGACTACGGGCTCGGCATGGACCTGGAGGCGGCCATCGCGTACGAGCGCGAGACCGTCTCGGTGCTGTTCTCCACCGAGGACCGGGCCGAGGGACTCAAGGCCTTCCGGGAACGCCGACCGGGCGACTTCCGCGGCGTGTAGCAGGCGTACGGCAAGCGTGTGGCAGGCGGGCAGCAGACGTCCCGACAGAACTGGAGGTGGGCCGTGCGGCCACTGGAGGGCATTGCCGTGGTCGAGCTGGGCATGTGGGTGGCGGCACCGGCCGCGGCCACCATGCTCGCCGACTGGGGCGCGGACGTGGTGAAGGTGGAGGCGCCGACCGGGGACCCCAACCGGTACACGCTCAAGCACGTCGGCCAGGACATCGACAGCGCTCCGCCGTTCGAGACCGACAACCGCGGCAAGCGCGGGATCGTCCTCGACCTGCGCTCGCAGGACGGCAAGGACGTGCTGGAGCGGCTGCTGGAACGGGCCGACGTGTTCGTCACCAACCTGCGCCCGGGCGCCCTGGAACGGCTGGGGCTGTCCCCGGACGCGCTGCGCTCCCGCCATCCCCGCCTGGTCGTCGGCACATTGACGGGATACGGCTGGGCGGGCGCCGAGCGCGACCGCGCCGGGTACGACGTCTCCGCGTTCTGGGCCCGGCCCGGCATCGCCGCCATGCTCAACCCGGCCGGGGAGCCGCCGCCCGGCATCCGGCCCGGCCTCGGGGACCGTACGGCGGCGGCCAACCTGGTCGCCGGGGTACTGGCCGCGCTGCTGCGCCGCGAACGCACCGGCGAGGGCGGGGTGGTGGACGTATCGCTGCTGCGGTCCGGCACCTACGCCAACGGGAACGACCTCGCCCTGCAGAACTTCTTCGGCAAGCGCGGCCGCACCCGCCACCGCACCGAGCACGAGTCGCCGCTCTACAACTCCTACCGGGCCGCCGACGACCGCTGGTTCTGGCTGGTCGGCCTGGAGGGCAACCGGCACTGGCCCGGTGTCGTCAAGGCGCTCGGCCGGGAGGACCTGGAGACGGACGAGCGGTTCGCCACCGGCAAGGCCCGGCGCGGTCACGTACGTGAGCTGATCGCGGTGTTCGACGAGGAGTTCGCGAAGCGGCCGCTGGCGGAGTGGGCCGAGCGCTTCGACGCCGAGGGCGTGTGGTGGGCGCCCGTGCAGAGCCTGGCGGAGGTGGCGGCCGATCCGCAGGCGGAGGCGGTCGGGGCGTTCGTCGAACAGCCCGGTATGGGTGACGCGCCGCCGTTGCGGACGGTGGCGACTCCGGTCGCCTTCTGGGGCGTCGACGAGAAGCCGCGAGGCGGCGCGCCGACGCTCGGCGAGCACACCGAAGAAGTGCTCCGCGAACTCAACTGAACCCTTACATCTGGAGGTACGGCGTGGGCATCCTCGACGACAAGGTCGCCATCGTCACCGGCGGCGGCAGAGGCCTTGGCCGGGCGCACTGTCTGGCGCTCGCCGAGGCCGGCGCGACCGTGGTGGTGAACGACCTCGGCTCGGGCATACACGGCGAGCAGACCGGTGACTCCCCCGCCGACGAGGTCGTCGCCGAGATCACCAAGCTCGGCGGCCGGGCGATCGCCAACCACTCCTCGGTGACGGACTGGGCGGCGACCGAGACCATGGTCGCGGACACCGTCGCCGAATTCGGCCGCCTCGACATCGTGGTGAACAACGCGGGCATCGTGCGCGACCGCATGCTGTTCTCCATGACGGAGGCCGAGTTCGACACCGTCATCGCGGTGCACCTGAAGGGCACCTTCGCCCTCACCCGGCACGCGTGCGCATACTGGCGCGAGGCGTCGAAGCGGGGCGAGCCGGTCGCCGGCCGCGTGATCAACACGACGTCCGGGACCGGCCTGTTCGGCAACCAGGGCCAGTCCAACTACGGGGCCGCGAAGGCCGGGATCGCCGGGCTCACCGTCCTCACCGCCCTGGAGATGCGCCGGTACGGTGTCACCGCGAACGCCATCTCACCGATCGCGGCCACGCGGATGACGGACGGGCTGGCCGTCGGCGAGTCCCTCCAGGCCGTCGAGGGCTTCGACCCGCGCGATCCCGCCAACGCCTCCGGGGTTGTCGTCTACCTGGCCTCCGACAGCGCGGCCTGGCTGACCGGCCAGGTCCTGCGCATCGAGGGCAACCGGCTGAACCGGCTGCAGGGCTGGACGGTCGCCGCCGTCCACCCGAGCCAGTCCGGGCAGGCCCTCACCTACGACGAACTCGTCGACGCGGTACCGCAGTTGTACGGCGCTGTCCCCGCCGGCCGGGCGACGGGAGCCGGCCAGTGAAGGGCCACGACACCGCCGCCCTCGTGCTGCGCGCGACCCTCGGCCCGATGCTCTTCGCGCACGGCTGGAACAAGGTCGCCGGACCGGGCGGGCTCAAGGGCACCACGGGCTGGTTCGAGGCGCTCGGTCTCCGGCCGGCCGAGGTGCACGCCCGTATGGCCGCCGGCACCGAGATGGCCGCCGGGGTGGGCATCGCGCTCGGCGCGGCCAACCCGCTCCCCGCGGCGGCGGCCGTCGGCCTGATGACCGTGGCCGCGCGGACGGACCACCGCGGCAAGGGCTTCTTCGTCTTCAAGGGCGGCTGGGAGTACGCCGGTGTCGTGGGCGGCGCGGCCGTCGCGCTGGCGGCCCTGGGCAACGGCCGGTACTCGCTCGACGGCCTGCTGCGCCGCCGAAACGCGGGCCCCCGCCACGCGTTGCTGGCTGCCGGAGTCGGCACCGCGAGCGCGGCCGCGCTGCTGGCAATGTGCTACCGGCCGCGGCAGAAGCAGGACGAGACCGAAACACATCACTGAGTGCAATCAGGACTATCAGGGAGTCGACATGGACGCGGCTGACTTCAGCGCGGTGCTGTCCGAGGTCCGGCGTTTCGTCCGGGACCGCGTCGTGCCGCTCGAGGCGGAGATCGACGAGAAGGACGAGATGCCCGCGGACATCCGCGAGGCAGCGAAGAAGATGGGGCTGTTCGGCTTCGCGCTGCCCGAGGAGTACGGCGGGCTGGGTCTGTCGATGCTCGAGGAGGCCCAGCTGATGTTCGAGCTGGGTTACACGACCCCGTCGCTGCGTTCGATGTTCGGCACGAACAACGGCATCGCGGGCCATGTCCTCATGGTCGGCGGTACGGAGGAGCAGAAGGCTCAGTGGCTGCCGAGGATCGCCTCCGGTGACGTACTGGCGTCGTTCGCGCTGACCGAACCCGAGGCCGGCTCGGACCCGTCGACGCTGACCACACGCGCCCGGCGTGACGGCGACACATGGGTGATCAACGGCGCCAAGCGCTACATCACCAACGCCCCGCTGGCCGACGTCTTCATGGTCTTCGCCCGCACCGACCCGGACGCCCCGCGCACCCGCGGCATCTCCACCTTCCTGGTCCCGGCCGGCACCCCCGGACTCACCGTGGCTCCCCGGGACCACAAGATGGGCCAGTTCGGCGCCTGGACGGCGGACGTGTACTTCGACGACGTCCGGGTGCCGGCCGAGGCCCTCGTCGGCGGTGCGGACGGCCTCAACCGCGGCTTCTCCACGGCGATGGGCTGCATCGCGCACGGGCGGGTGCACATCTCGGCTCTGATGGTCGGCATGGCCGAGCGACTGGTCGACGAGTCCGTGGCGTACGCGAGCACCCGCAAGCAGTCGGGAAAGCTCATCGGCTCCTTCCAGCTCGTCCAGGGGCTGATCGCCGACTCGATGACCGACTACTACGCCGGACGCGCCACGGTCCTGGAGGCGGCCCGGCGCTTCGACTCGGGCGAGGACACGAAGATCGGTCCGTCCTGCACGAAGTACTTCGCGAGCGAGATGGTGTGGCGGGTCGCGGACCGGGCGGTACAGGTCCACGGGGGTGCGGGCTATATGCGCGGCGTCGCCGTCGAGCGTTTCTACCGTGACGCCCGGCTGTTCCGTATCTACGAGGGCACCAGCCAGGTCCAGCAGGTCATCATCGCGAAAGCGCTGCTGGGGGAGGCTGCGCGGGCCTGAGGAACGGGACGTCCTGCGTTCGAACCGTGCCGGACGCAGGACGTGCCAAGGGGTGTCCCGTCGTGCAGGTCGTGCTCACAGGACCGCGGTGAGCAGCGACACCGCGGACTCCTGACGGCCGATGGCTGCGCTGTCGAAGGGCCCTGCCCAGCTCAACCCGTACTGGTCGGCGCTGTTGCGATCGTGCGCGTAGGCCGAGCGGGCCTGCGCGTCGAGGTAGGCCCGGTAGGGGCGTCCGGGAAGCAGGGCGTCCAGCTCGGCGAGGTTGCGCGCGAAGACACCCTTGAACGAGGACTGGTCGGCGTTGCAGCCACCGGCCGGCTCGCAGGTCTCCGTCAGGATCCCGTTCGGGGACAGCGCCGGACTGGCGATCACCGCGTCAGTGATCTTCCGGCCCTCGGTGAGCAGTTGACGATCGTGGGTGCCCCGGTACAGCTCGGCGAGTCCGCCCAGGACCACGCCCTGGTTGTAGGTCCAGGTGGTGCCACCGTTGTTGGCACAGCCACCGCTCTGCGTGTTCAGACCATCGTTGACGAGGTGGTCGTCGTTGATCATTCCACTGTTGCCGAACCACTTCCACGACTGGCGGGCGCGGTCCAGATACACGGTGTCCCGCGGAATCCGGTTGTGCAGGGATGCGACGAGTTTGAAGTACAGCTCGTTGCTGATGGCGTTCTTGTACGTCTTTCCGGGCAGGTCCCACCAGATGCCGCCGCCACAGGTGTCGTCCCCGTTCTGGCGCATGTAGGCCTCGTCGGTCCGCGCGATGTCCAGGTACTGCTTGTCGTGGGTGAGGTCGTACATGCGCACCATGGCGAGTGCCCACCAGCCGGTGTCGTCGGTGGAGTCCGCCCGGAACTCGCCACCGCCCTGGGGCCACCAGTCCAGAGGCCGGCGCTGGAGCGCGATGGTGTTCCTGACCTCCGGCATGTACGTGCGGGAGCCGGTCTTCGCCATGTAGTCGAGCAGCGCCTGGAGGGCGTTTCCCGACTGCCACCACGGAGAGTCCGGGTCCCAGCGCCCGGTGTTCCGGTCGTAGAAGCCCATCATCGCGTCCACGGCCGCCGTTGCCTTGGCGCGGCTGCTTGCCGCGTCACCGGGGGTGGAGCCGGTCACGGCCTGGGCGGGCGCCGCGGCGCCCAACAGGCAGAGGATCGCGGCGCAGGCGGTGCTGCCTGCTGTCATGCGGAGTCTTCGGATCCGTTCGGGCATTTCGCATACTCCTTGCCAGAGGGTGATGCCGGGGTGCCGATGTGTGGATCAGGTGGTGAGACCCGGGGGAAGAGGTCCGGGCGGGCGCGGTGACGGCGTGTCAGCCCAGTCGGGCGACCAAGACCTGTCCGCCCGTCCGACGTCAGAGTCGGAGCGCCCGGGGGTCGGCGCCACCGGTGGTGATCAGGACATCGATGTCGGACAGCGCGCGCAGACGCAGGGACGCGCGCGCCGCTCGCTCGATTTCACGCAGCGAAAGTAGCACTCGATGAGCAACTTCAGTCATGATCGATCGAAAACAATCATTTTACTGACCAAACCTTGTCAGTGGGCTGCAAAAATGCTCACAGTTGAGCACTTGAACTCCTCCGGCCGGCCCGCCAGCACCAGGAGAACAGCCCATGAGCGACAGAACGCGCCCCGCGCGGCCCCGCCACCTCGCCACCGCCGTACTCGCCGTCGCCTGTCTTGCCACAGCGGCGGCCTGCGCGCCCGGGCCCAGCAGCGGCTCGCCGAAAAGCACCGCGAAGAGCAATGCGAGCCCGGTCTCCACCGACCCCGCCACGGCAGGCAAGGTCACCCTCACCGAGTGGGACCAGAACACCGACACGGGCACCAACGCCTCCACCGCGGCGCTCAACAAGGCGTTCATGAAGAAGTACCCGAACGTCACCATCAAGCGCGTCTCCCGCTCCTTCTCCGACCTCAAGACCACGCTGAAACTCGCGCTGTCCTCGGACAGCCCCCCGGACGTCGTCCAGGCCAACCAGGGCTATCCCGACATGGGCGCCTTCGTGAAGGCCCAGCTCCTCCAGCCCGTCGACCGCTACGCCAAGGCCTACGGCTGGAACACCGCCTTCCCGTCCCAGCTGCTCGACCTCAACAAGTTCTCCACCGACGGAAAGACCTGGAAGACCGGCAGCCTCTACGGCGTCTCACAGACCGGCGAGATCGTCGGTGTCTACTACAACAGGGCCAAGCTGAAGTCCCTCGGCCTCACCGCGCCCACCACCCTCGCCCAGTTCGAGACCGCGCTCGCCAAGGCCAAGGCCTCCGGCCTGCTGCCCATCTCCTACGGCGACTCCGACAAAAGCCCCGGCATCCACATCTTCGGCGTCGTGCAGGCCGCCACCGCCGGCAAGGACGAGGTCCGCAAGCTCGTCTTCAACGACGGCGGCGCGAAGTGGACCGACGCGGGGACCGTCAAGGCCGGCCAGACCCTGCGCGACTGGGCCACCAAGGGCTACCTGAGCCCCGGCTTCAACGGCCAGAGCGGCGACCAGGCGGCAGCGGCCTTCGCCCAGGGCAAGTCCCTGTTCCTGGTGGACGGCACCTGGCAGGCCGCCACCCTCGCCCCCAAGATGGGCAAGAACGCCGGCTTCACCGCGCTCAGTCCGAGCGCCGGAGCGTCCCCGCTCACCCAGGGCGGCGAAGGCCTCGCCTGGGCCGTCACCTCCAAGTCCGAGCACCCCGACGTGGCCGCCGCCTACATCAACTTCCTCGTCGACCACAACGGCATGCAGGTGTCCGCCGACAACGGCAACCTCCCCGCCCTTCCGCCCGCCGACTACAAGCCCGCCGCCGGCACCGTCCAAGCCGACGTCCTCGACCAGTGGAAGGCCGTCAGTCAGAAGGACGGCCTGCTGCCGTACCTCGACTACACCACCCCCACCTTCTACGACACGCTCACCGCCGCCATACAGGAGTTGACGGCCGGACAGCTGACGCCCCGGAAGTTCGGCGAGACGCTGCAGAGCGACTACTCCTCCTTCCAGCAGAGCAAATAGGGCCACGCGACCCATGACTGCCACCGCACCCCGCCCGACCACGCGCAAACGCCCGGCCGACGCCTCCCACAGGCGCGCGGCCGGGCGCCGTGACCGCGTCCAGTGGAAGGGCTATCTCTACGCCCTCCCCGCCCTGACCGTCCTCGCGGTCTTCCTGCTCGTCCCACTCGGTCAGCTCGTGCGGATCTCCCTCTACCACTGGGACGGCCTGTCCGCCTCCACCTGGGCGGGACCGGCCAACTACACCGAGATCGCCCGCGATCCGCGGCTGCGGGCCTCTTTCGGCCACTCCTTCGTGCTCATCTTCTTCTTCGCTCTCGTCCCGATCGCTCTCGCCCTGGTCCTCGCCGCCGTCACCACCCGCGCCGCCAGGCTGCGCGGGGTGTCCGTCTTCCGGGCGGTGATCTTCCTGCCCCAGGTCGTCGCCATGGTCGTCACCGCCACCGCCTGGACGGCCGTCTACGCACCCGAAGGCGTGCTCAACCAGGCACTGAACGCCATCGGTCTGGAGAGCGTCGGCCGCTCCTGGCTCGGCGACTTCGGTACCGCGCTGCCCGCCGTCGGACTCATCGGCACCTGGCTGGAGATCGGCCTGTGCCTGGTGCTGTTCATCGCCGGCATCGGCCAGATCCCCCGTGAGCTGTACGAGGCGGCCAAGGTCGACGGTGCCGGGGCGGTCCGGGAGTTCTTCGCGGTCACCCTGCCGGGGCTGCGCGGCCAGATCACGGTGGCGCTCACCCTCACCGTCATCGCGGCGCTGCGCACCTTCGACCTGGTGTACGTCGCCACCCACGGCGGACCGGGCAACGCCACCAGCCTGCCGGCCTTCGAGGTCTACAACCGGGCCTTCAACACCGGCCAGGTCGGTTCGGCCTGCGCGATCGCCGTCGTCCTGACCGGGGTGATCCTGCTCCTCACCTTCCTGATCACCAAGCTCCAGCCCGAGGATGACGAGTCATGATCTCCCGGCGCGAACGCGCACTGAACTACGCCGTCCTCACGGTCTTCGCCGCGCTGGCCCTCGTTCCGCTGGTCGGGGTGGTGGCCTCCTCGCTGACGCCGCGCGCGCAGTCCTCCCCGACGTTCACCTGGCCGGACCACCTGGACTGGAGCAACTTCTCCACGGCGTGGGCGCAGGGCCACTTCGCGACGTACCTGCGCTCCAGCCTGTTCGTCGCGGTGAGCGTCGTCCTGATCACGGGTGTCCTGGCGATCCTCGCCGGGTACTCCTTCGCGCGCTTCGACTACCCCGGCCGCTCGCTGCTGTTCTACGTCACCCTGGTCGGGCTCATGGTCCCGCCCGAGGCGTTCGTCATCCCTCTCTACTTCAACCTGCGCGACGTCGGTCTCACCGACTCGTACTGGTCGCTGATCCTCCCGCAGACCGCCCAGTCGCTGGCCTTCGGCGTGTTCTGGATGCGCAACTTCTTCCGCTCCGTACCGTCCGCCGTCATCGAGGCGGCGCGTCTCGACGGGGCGTCGGACTGGCGGGTGCTGTGGCAGATCCTCGTGCCCATCAGCCGGCCCGCGCTGCTCACCATGGCGATGCTCGTCTTCATGTGGACCTGGAACGAGTTCCTGCTTCCGCTCGTCATGATCACCGACGAGGCGAAGCGCACCGCGCCCCTGGGCCTGGCGTTCTTCCAGAGCGCGCACACCACGCAGTACTCCCTGCTGGCCGCGGCCTCCGTCATCGTCGCCCTGCCGGTCGTCGTCCTGTACGTCTTCCTGCAGCGGCACTTCATCTCCGGAATGCTGTCCGGCGCGGTGAAGGGGTGAGCACAGCAGCGGGTCGATGACGATCGCGCGCCGAACCGCTCGGGCGACGTCAGATACCGAGCCGGTCCAACAGCCGCTCGTGGTACACCGCCGGGCCGCCGAAGAGGAGTTGCGAGGACTTCGCCCGCCGGAAGTACAGGTGGGCGGGGTGCTCCCAGGTGAAGCCGATACCGCCGTGGACCTGGATGTTCTCCATGGCCGCGGCCATGTACGCCTTGGAACAGCAGGCGTGTGCCACCGCGGCGGCGACCGGGAACTCGTCCGAGCCCTCGTCGGCGAGCAGCGCGGCCTCCCGGCTCGCCGCCTCCGCCAACTCCACCTGGACGAGCATGTCGGCGCACTTGTGCTTGACCGCCTGGAAGGAGCCGATCGGCCGGCCGAACTGATGACGGACCCGGGCGTATTCCGCGCTCGCCTCCAGGCACCGGCGCGCCCCGCCCGCTTGCTCGGCGGCCAGTCCCACCGAGGCGATGTCGAGGACCTTGGCCATGATGCGCCCGCCCGCTCCCTGCGCCCCGACGAGGGTCGCGGGCGCGGCGTCGAAGGTCAGCCGGGCCATGGCCCGGGTGGCGTCCAGGGTCTCCATCGGCTCCGCCGCGAGTCCCGTGGTGTCCCGCTCCACGGCGAAGAGGGTGGGTCCGGCGACGGTACGGGCGACGACGAGAATCAGGTCGGCCGTCGTACCGTCGACGACGAAGCACTTGCGGCCGCGTAGCGTCCAGCCGCCGTCGCCGTCCGGCACGGCGCGCGCCGAGACCATGGCGGGGTCCCAGGAGCCGTGGTCCTCGGCGACGGCGAGGGTGGCCGTGGTCCGTCCGGCCGCGATGCCGGGAAGATGGCGCGCACAGGCCTCCTGGTCCCCCGAGGCCAGCAGGGCCTGGGCCGCCAGGAGGACGGTGGCGAAGAAGGGGGCGCAGAACAGCGCACGGCCCATCTCCTCCAGGACGACGCCGAGTTCGACCAGACCGAAGCCGTCGCCGCCGTACTCCTCCGGGATCGCCAGGCCCGGCAGGCGCAGTTGGTCGGCCGCCTGGGACCACACCGCCGGGTCGAAGCGCGGCTCGCTCTCCATCAGCTTGCGCACCGCTTCCTCGGGCGACTTGGCCTCCAGGAACTCCCTGACGGAGGCCCGCAGTTCCCGCAGTTCGCTCTCGTCGGCGGTCACGACCGCACCTCCTTGGCAGCGGTGGTCACCGGTTCCTTGGGCAGGCCGAGGACGCGTTCCGCGAGGATGTTCTTCATGATCTCCTCGGTGCCGCCGAGGATGCGCAACGCCGGGGTGGCCAGGAGCAGTTCGGTCCAGGCGTAGGTGCCCCACCGGCCGGTGTCGGCGATGATGCGGGGGCCGAGCACGTCGGACACGAAGTGCGCCGCCCGGGTGAGGTTCTGGCCGTACATCAGCTTCGAGACGGACATCTCGGGGCCCGGCGCGACCCCGGCGCGCAGCTTGCGCAGGGCGCGGGCGTTGAGGTGACCGGTGGCCAGGACGTCCACCAGGAGTTCCGCGAGACGGGCGCGCAGGGCGCGGTCGTCCCAGGTCCAGGTGGCCCGCATGAGCGCCGAGAGGTGGTCCGGGGACAGGGCGGCGGCCACCGGCCCGACTCCCTCGCTGCCGACGGTCGCGCGCTCGTTCATCAACGTGGTCAGGGCGACCGTCCAGCCGCCGTCGACCTCGCCGAGCCGGTGGTCGTCGGGGATGCGGACGTCGGTGAGGAACACCTCGTTGAAGTCGGCGCCGCCGGTCATCTGCCGCAGCGGCCGTACCTCGACGCCTGGGGCGTCCATGGGGACCAGGAAGGCGGTGATGCCGCGGTGCTTGGGCGCGTCCGGGTTCGTACGGGTCAGGGCGAGGCCGATCTGGCTGTGCTGGGCGACCGACGTCCACACCTTCTGCCCGTTGAGCACCCAGTCGTCGCCCTCCCGGACGGCCCGGGTGGCCACGCTGGCCAGGTCGGATCCGGCGCCGGGTTCGCTGAACAGCTGGCAGGCGATGGCGTCCCCGCGGTACATCGCCGGCAGCCAGCGGTCCTTGATGTGGGGCTGGGCGTGGGCCAGGATCGTCGGCCCGATCATGCCCAGGCCGATCACACCGAGCACACCGGTGTCGGCGACGTCGTACTCCGACTCGACGGCGTCGTAGAGCAGGTCGTGGACGGGGGTCAGGCCCCGGCCGCCGTACTCCACCGGTCCGGTGACCCAGCCGAAGCCGTTCTCGTAGCGGATCCGCTGCCACTCCCGGGCGCGTTGCACGAACTCCCGCTCCTCGTCGGGCGGGAGGCTGCTGAAGTACGCCATCGAGTCGTCGCCCTCGCCCCAGGTGACGGCGGTGCGGTCGGGGGCCTTCGCCACATGGGCGTCGAGGAAGCGGCGCGCCTCGGCGGCGAAGTCCTGCATGTCCTGTTCCATCGCGGGTCCCTGCTGCTCTCGGGTCGATCTCAGGTCGATCTCGATGTCAGGTCGAGAGGATCGTCACCGCCGACGCGCCGGGCGCGCCGTACAGGTGGGTGTAGCCGACGCGCGGTGTGCGGGGGATCTGGCGCGTGCCCGCCGCACCGCGCAGTTGGAGCACGATCTCGTGGATCTGGCGCAGCCCGGACGCGCCGATCGGCTCCCCGTTGCCGAGCAAGCCCCCGTCGGTGTTGACCGGGAGCCGCCCGCCGATCTCCGTGGCGCCCTCGGCGATGAGGCGTTCCTGCTCGCCGTCCTTGCACAGGCCGTTCTCCGCCATGTGGATGATCTCCGATCCGGCGTCGGTGTCCTGGAGCTGGGCGACGTCGACATCCTCGGGGCCGATGCCCGCCCGTTCGTACGCCTCCCGTGAGGCGTCCACGCTCGGGCTGTCCACGGGCTCTCCGACCGGGAACGACGGACTCTGCACCTCGAACGCGCCGAGCCTGCGGCTGCGCAGGGCGGTGGCGCGGACCCGTACAGGGGTGGAGGTGTACTTGTGGGCCTGGTCGGCCCGGCACATCACGACGGCCGCGGCGCCCTCGTTCGGGCCGCAGTACATGAACTGGCGCAGGGGGTAGTTGAGGACCGGGGAGGCGAGGACCTCCTCGGGCGTGAGGGGCGTCCGGCGCCAGGCCTTCTCATTCCCCGCCGCGTTGCGGAAGTTCTTCGAGGCCACGCGGGCGAGCGTCTCGTGGGAGATGCCGTGCTCGTGCATATAGCGGTTGATCTTCATGCCGAAGAAGTGGGTGGTGAGGAAGAGTCCGGTCTGCCCGTACCAGGAGGGGATGCCCGCCACGGACGGGTCGGCGGCGAACGCGCCGCGCGGGTGCTTGTCCAGGCCGATCGCGATGGTCAGGTCGTGCTCACCGCTCTCGATGGCGCGGGCGGCCAGCGCCACCGCCGTACCGGCCGTCGCGCAGCCGTTGAAGACACCGCGCAGGGGTACGCCGGTCAGACCGAGCCGGCCGACGATCGCGTCCGGGTTGGCGACCTCGTAGCTGCCGATGTAACCGCCCTGGATCTGCGGCCAGTTCACGCCGGCGTCGGCCAGTGCCAGCCGTACCGCGTCCGCGCCCATGTCCAGCGCGGGCTTGCCGGGGAACCGGCCGAAGGGGTGCAGTCCCACCCCGATGATGACGGCCTCGGTCACGGTGTCTCCTCCTCGGCCGGGGCGAACGCGAACGTCATGACCTCGGTGCCGTCGTCCTGCACGGTGTACGGCACCAGCGTGAGTCGCATGTCCTGCCCGATCTTCAGCTTCTCGGGGTCGGGTTCGGTGAGCCGGGCCTCGACCAGCAGCTCGCCGGGAAGTTCGATGTACCCGACGGCGTAGGGCTCGAATGCCTCCGGGCCGTCGTACGGCGGGGACGGCGGGCGGAAGTCCTGGGTCGTGTACGTCCACAGCGTGCCGCGGTCCGCCAGGAGCCGTTCCTTCGACTCGTCGCTCCCGCACCGGACACAGGTCGCGGCGGCCGGGAAGCTCACCAGGTGGCACACCGCGCACTGCGAGCCGATCAGTCGGAGCGGGCCCGCGGCGGGGGGCCAGGTGAACAGACCCTCGGCGACCGGTCGTTGTGTCCTCGTCATCGCTCAGGCTCCGTTCCGGTTGCCCAGGGCGTCGGCGTTCGGAGCCGCCTTGGCCACCAGGTTGGGGACGACGGAGGACAGCTCGTCCGGGGTCCAGCGGGTGTCGGCGCTCGCGCCGGGGCCGTTGACCCAGCCCTCCAGTACGGTGATCCGGTTGCCGACGACTCCGAAGACCCGGCCGGTGACCTCCCGCGAGGCGGCCGAGCCCAGCCACACCACGAGCGGCGAGATGGCCTCGGGAGTCAGGTCCTGGCTCTCGGCGGCCTGCTTCATCATCTCGATGTCCTCGGTCAGCCGCGTCAGCGCGGTGGGCGCGATGGCGTTCACCGTCACGCCGTAGCGGGCGAGTTCGGCCGCGGCGATGATCGTGAGGCTGCCGATGCCGGCCTTGGCGGAGCCGTAGTTGGACTGACCGGGGTTGCCGAAGATGCCGGACGGAGACGTCGTGTTGATCACCCGGGCGTCGTTGCCGTGGCCGGCCTTGGCACGCTCCCGCCAGTACGCGGCGGCGTGGTGCAGGGTGGCGAAGCTGCCCTTGAGGTGGACGGCGATCACACTGTCCCAGTCCCGCTCGGTCATCGACACGATCATCCGGTCACGCAGGATGCCGGCGTTGTTGACCAGCACGTCCAGGCCGCCGTAGGTGTCCACGGCCTGCTGGACGAGGCGCGCGGAGCCCTCCCAGGTCGAGATGTCGTCCGTGTTGGCCACCGCCTCGCCGCCGGCCGCGACGATCTCGTCGACCACGGTCTGCGCCGGCCCGGCCGAGGCGCCCGCCCCGTCGCGCCCGCCGCCCAGGTCGTTGACCACGACCTTCGCCCCGTGCGCGGCGAACGCCAGGGCGTGTGCCCGGCCGATCCCGTTGCCGGCGCCGGTGACGACCACGACCCGGCCGTCGACCACTCCTTCGGTCATGCTCAACTCCTCTATCGGGTCCATCGGGTCCATCGGGTCCATCGGGTCCATCGGATCCATCGGGTCTGTCCGGGTTCATCGGGGCCCATCAGGGCCCATCGGGGTCCATCGGGCCTGTCAGGAGGGCCGGTCGGCCTCGGCGAGCAGCACCCGCGGGTCCTCGCTGCCGCAGGCGCACCGGCCCGCGACGACGCGGCCCGCGATGGAGAGCGGTGTCTCGTCGAGCGACGACACGCGCCCCTCCCCCGCCGCCACGGTCAGCTGTCCGTCCCGCTCGCCGACCCGCCACTCGGCGGCGTTGACGTGCGCGCCGGTCCGCTCGGGGCACTCCAGGGCGAGGGCCGGTCCCACGGCCGAGATCACGGAGGCCGTCACCCCCACCCCGCGCAGCAGCGGTACGGCGGCCGGCCGGGCCAGCACCACCGACGTGGCGCGGAACATCTCACCGACGTCCGCCGTGCCGGCCAGCCCCTCCAGCGTCTGAGCCGACAGGCCGATCACCGCGTGCGGGTTCAGCTCGCGGTGGAAGACCGCGGTGCGGCGGTGGTCCCAGCCCATGGCCTCGGCGATGCCGTACGGCACCTTCAGCGTGCGCAGGGCGCCGATCACCGCGTGGCCCCAGAAGCCCTCGAAGCCGGAGGCGGTCAGCAGGGCCCGTTGCCCGGCGGCGAGACCGTGCTCCCGCAGCCGTGCGGTGACCCACTCGGTGTCCCGGGCGAGTTCCGCCCAGGTCAGTTCCAGGTCCCGCATGCCGTCGGCGGTGGGGAAGCGCAGGAGGTAGGCGAGTTCGGGGCGGTCCAGTGTCCTGGCCCGGGCCAGGGTGTCGGCGCGGGCCATCAGCGCTTCACCACCCGGGGGAACTTTGCGACGCTCGTCATGGTCTTCAACAGGTCCTCCTCGGGGCGCATGTCGAGCACCGGCTTGACTCCGGTCCGCTCGCGCACGGCCTCGCCCAAACGCCCGGCCAGGGCGTCGACGTCGCCGGTGAGATGGGGGTCGTAGCCGACGCGCAGCCGCAGTTCGTCGACCTCACGCCGGTCCCGGACGATCTGGAAGACCCCCGCGACGGTCTCCGGCTGGTCCTCCACCGCCTGCCAGACGTCCCGCAGGACCACGGAGCGTCCCTGGACCACCGTCTCGTCGCCGCGCCGTCCGGCCACCCACATGCGGGCGTGGGTGCGGCCGCAGCCGCAGGTGTCCCTGGAGAGGCGGACCAGGTCCTCACTGCGGTAACGGATCAACGGCGCGGCCCGGTTGTCCAGGTCGGTGGCGACCAGTTCACCCAGGTCGCTCTCGGGAACGTCACGCCAGCCGTGCTCGTCGACCTCGACGCACTCGGCGAAGACGGTGTCCTCCCAGAGGTGGAAGCCGTCGTGCTCGCGGCACTCCCAGGCGGTGCCGGTGTCGGCGGCGCTGGTGTACTCGTACACGTCGATCCCCCAGTCGTCGCGGATCCGATCGCGCATCTTCCGGCTCAAGGGCTGGCCGGCGCAGGAGGCGCCCTTGAGGGAGGAGAAGGCTTCCCTCAGATCGGTCTTCTCGGCCAGGTGCTCCAGCTCCACCATCTGCGGATACATCATCTGCAGGTAGGCGGGGCGGTAGGTGCGCAGGGCCTCGACGACCCCGGGCATGTTCCCCATCCAGGTGTCCACCTCGATGACCACCGCGCCCAGCGCCTGGAAGCCGGCGTCCATGAAGTTGCGGAAGGTGCCGGGCGGGCTCAGCACCCGGTCCCCGGGCCGAAGGCCCAGTTCCCACAGGTCACGCACCTGCGCGGTCACCAGGGGCGGGGCGTCCTGCCAGATCTCGGCGAAGAACTCCGGGTCTCCGGTGGTACCGGAGCTGGACGAGACCGAGGTCAGCTCCTCGACCGGGACGCAGAGCAGGCCGGCGAAGGGATCGCCGGTGCGGGCCCGGTAGGCGCGGATCATGTCCTTGGTGATGAACGGAATCCGGGCCCGGAAGTCCTCCAGGGAGCGGATGTCACGCGGGTGGGCCCCGTGCTCGTCCCACAGCTCGCGGTAGAAGGCCGAGTTGGCGTAGACGTACTCGACGAGCTCCAGGACCTTTTCCTCCTGCCGCGCGCGCAACTGTTCGCGGGGCATGGTCTCCACCTGGGGCTCGAAGTACCTGTCAGCGGTGTCCCTGTCACCGACCATGGCGCCTCCTCGCGGCTCAGTGCCCAGATCTTCCAGCTATCAGCGCAATCAGTCAACCAATTCGACGGATTAAACGCGAGACCTCGCGTTGCGCCGATCTATATAGTTAACTATTAACACTCATTGAACCACAGGAGGGCGCCGTGAAGATCATTGTCTGTGTGAAGCACGTCCCCGACGCCACGGCGGACCGCACCTTCACCGAGGACGGCACCACCGACCGGGCGTCGGTCGACTCACTGCTGTCCGAACTCGACGAGTACGCCGTCGAGCAGGCCCTGCGCCTCGCCGAGTCGGACGCCGACGCCGAGGTCAGCTACCTCACCGTCGGCCCCGACGACGCCCGCGACGCCCTGCGCAAGGCGCTGGCCATGGGCGGTGACTCCGCGATCCATGTCAGCGACGACGACATCGAGGGCAGTGACGCCTTCGGTACGTCGCTCGTGCTGGCCCGGGCGATCGAGCGGCACGGGTTCGACCTCGTACTGTGCGGGATGGCCTCGACGGACGGCACCATGGGCGTCGTACCGGCGATGCTGGCCGAACGGCTGGGCGTCCCCGCCGTCACCCACCTGGAGGACCTGGCGGTCCAGGACGGAACGGTGACGGGCCGGCGCGAGGGCGACGGCGCGACCGTACGGATCGAGGGCGCCCTGCCGGCCGTCGTCTCGGTGACGGACCGCTCCGGGGACGCCCGCTACCCCTCCTTCAAGGGGATCATGGCCGCCAAGAAGAAGCCGCTGGAGACCCTGGACCTGGCCGACCTCGGTATCGAGGCCTCGCAGGTCGGTCCGGCCGGCGCCCGGTCGGCCGTGGACACCGCGACCCGGCGTCCGCCGCGGACCAAGGGCGAGATCGTCGCCGACGAGGGGACGGGCGGCACCTCACTGGCCGCGTTCCTCACCACCAAGAAGTTCATCTGACCGCGTCCCGTCCCGAAGACCTGAAGGAGTTGCATCACCGTGGCCGAGATCCTCGTCCTCGTCGACCACGTCGACGGTGCCGTACGCAAGCCGACTCTCGAACTGCTCACCCTGGCCCGCCGGTTGGGTGAGCCCTCCGCCGTCTTCCTGGGGCCGGGCGCGGACTCCGCGACCGAGGTCCTCGGCCGGTACGGCGCGCAAAAGGTCTACGTCGTGGACGCCCCGGAGATCGATGAGTACCTCGTCACCCCGGCCGTCGACGCCCTCACCCAGATCGCCGAGCGCACCGGCCCGGCGGCGATCCTGCTGCCCTCCGGACCGGACGGCAAGGAGACCGCCGCCCGGGTCGCGCTCCGGCTCGGTTCCGGGCTGATCACCGACGCCGTCGACGTCACCGCCGGTCCGGACGGCCCGGTCACCGAGCAGTCGGCGTTCGCCGCGACCTACCAGGTCACCGCGCACGTCACCCAGGGCGTGCCGGTGATCACGGTCAAGCCGAACGCCGTCGCTCCCGAGACCGCCCCCTCCGACCCCCTCGTCGAGAAGCAGGACGTCACCTTCGGCCCGGCCTCCACGGCCGTCCGGATCCTGTCCCGCACACCTCGCGAGCGCGGCGACCGGCCCGAGCTGACCGAGGCCGACATCGTCGTCTCCGGCGGCCGTGGCGTGAACGGTGCCGAGAACTTCGCCCTCATCGAGCGGGTCGCCGACGCGCTGGGCGCGGCGGTCGGGGCGTCCCGGGCCGCCGTGGACGCGGGCTGGTACCCGCACAGCCACCAGGTCGGCCAGACCGGCACCCAGGTCTCCCCGCAGCTCTACCTGGCCGCCGGCATCTCCGGGGCGATCCAGCACCGCGCGGGCATGCAGACCTCCAAGACCATCGTGGCCGTCAACAAGGACGCGGACGCACCGATCTTCGAGCTGGCCGACCACGGCGTGGTCGGTGACCTCTTCCAGGTGCTGCCGCAGCTGGTGGACGAGATCGAGCGGCACCGGAGCTGATCTCCCCTCCTCCCGGCCTTCCATTCGGCTACCCATACAACTAAAATCGCTAACTGATTGCATCCATTCATCCGAAGGGGCGTCATGACGAAGATCTGGGTCAACTCCGGGGACTCCCATGTGATGGAACCCGCCGACGTGTGGACCGAGAGGCTGCCAGCACGACTCGGCGCCCGCGCCCCGCGCAGCGAGCGCGGCGAGAAGTACGAGATGCTCTACATCGACGGCGAGCGCATCGACCGCCAGCTCGGCGACTTCATGGACGCCATGCGTCCGCCGGGCGCCTGGGACCTGAAGGTCCGCCTCAAGGACCTCGACCAGGAGGGCGTGTGGTCCCAGCTGGCCTTCCCCTCCATGGGGTTCTGGCTGGTGTCGATCACCGACCGGGAGCTCGCCCGGGAGACCGTCCGGGCCTGGAACGACTGGGCCCACGAGGAGATCCTCAGCAAGAACAAGCGGGTCATCACGACCGCCTGCGTCTCGACGGCCGACATCGACGACGCGGTCGCCGAGGTGGAGCGGGTGGCGGAGCTGGGCTTCAAGGCGATCTTCCTGCCGTGTTCCACCCGGGATGGCGAGGAGTACGCGCTCGACCGCTGGGAGCCGCTGTGGACGGCGGTCGAGCGGTCCGGTCTGGTGCTCGGCTTCCACATCGGCACGGGCGGCCAGAACGTCGTCTTCCGCGGACCCGGCGGCGCGGTCGTCAACTACATGGAGACGACCTACCCGGGCATGCGGGTGGTGTCCCACATGGTCGCCGGCGGCGCCCTGGACCGTCACCCGGACCTGAAGATCCTCATCGCCGAGGGCGGCGCCGGCTGGATGCCGGCCATCGGCGACCGGATGGACGAGGCCTACCGCCAGCACGGCATGTTCGTCCGGCCGAAGCTGAGCCGGCTGCCCAGCGAGATCATCCGCCAGCAGGTGTACGCCTCCTTCCAGCACGACAAGAGCTCGGTGGAGATCGTCGAGTCGACGGGCTACCGCAACGTGATGTGGGGCGACGACTACCCCCACCTGGAAGGCACCTACGGCCACACCCAGTCCACGCTGCACGACCTGTTCGACGGCGTGTCCGACGACATCCGCGACCGCGTCACGCGCGGCACCTTCAACGAGCTGTTCGGCCTGCCGGAGCAGACTCCCCAGGAGGCGGCCGTCTGAGCGGCGTCGACGGCGAAACCGCTGCGGTGACCACTCCTCCGTATCCCGAGGACCTGGAACGGCCCGGACTCGTCAGGACCGGGCGGTCGACCTTCGTCCGGCCCGTCCGGCCCGAGGACGCCGACCGTCTGGTCGCGTTCGTCGGCGGCCTGTCCCGGGCCACCCTGGCCTACCGCTCGCTCGGTCCGGTGGTCCGCGCCCGTGACGACGTCATCCGGCGCGGCGTCCACGTGGACTACCTCAACGAGCTGGCGCTCGTCGCCCTGGCCGGGGACGAGATCGCCGGTCTGGTGCGTTACGTCCGCGATCCCGAGGAGCCGGAGCACGCCGAGGTCACGTTCACCATCCGGGACGACCATCAGAGCGAGGGATTCGGCCGGCTGCTGCTTGAGCACATCGCCGCCGCGGCCCGCGCCCGGGGCATCCGGGTGCTGGAGGCCGACGTCCTCGCCGACAACACCCGGATGATCAACGTGTTCCTCGGCTCCGGCTACCGGATCGAGAGCGGACCGCCCGGCCAGATCATCCACTTCGAGATCGCCATCGACCCGCAGGCCCAGGCCGTGGCCCGGGCCGAACGCCGCGAGCACACGGCCGTACGGCGCTCGCTGAGGCCCTTGCTCGAACCGCGTTCGGTCGCCGTGATCGGCGCCAACCGCGATCCGCTGACGATCGGCCACGAGATCGTGGCCAACCTGCTGCGGGGCGGCTTCGGCGGCAGCGTGTTCCCGGTCAACCCGCGGGCCGAACGGATCGCCGGGGTGCCGGCGTACGCGAACCTGCGGGACCTGCCCGAGCCGCCGGACCTGGCCCTGGTGGCCGTCCGGGCCGCGGCGGTCCCCGAGGTCGTACGGGAATGCGCGGAGGCCGGCGTCAAGGCGGTGGTCGTCGTGTCGACCGGCTTCGGGGAGACGGGAGCCGAGGGCCGGGACACCGAGCTGGAGCTGGCCCGCTTCGCCCGTGCCTCCGGGATGCGGCTGGTCGGCCCGAACTGCATGGGCGTGGTCAACACGACCCCCGCGGCACGGCTGGCCGCGACCTTCTCGCCCGCCCTGCCGACGCCGGGCCGGGTGGCGATGTCCAGCCAGTCCGGGCCGCTCGGGCTCGCGGTGCTCGACTTCGCCCGGCGGCTGAGGCTCGGCTTCTCCGGATTCGTGTCGGTGGGACACGCCGTGGACGTCTCCACCAACGACCTGCTCCAGTGGTGGGAGGAGGACCCGGGGACCTCGGTGATTCTGCTGCACGTCGAGACCTTCGGCAATCCGCGCCGGTTCGCCCGGGTCGCCCGCCGGATCGCCCCGCGCAAACCGATCGTCGCGGTGCATCCGGGCCACGCCGACTCGGCGGTGAGCTCGCTGTTCGCCCAGTCCGGCGTGATCCGCACCCGCAGCCTCCAGGAACTCTTCGACGTCGCCCTGCTGCTCGCCCACCAGCCTCCCCCGCCCGGCAACCGGGTCGCCGTCATCACCAACGCGGGCGGTCCGGCGGCACTGACGGTCGGGGCGTGCGCGGCGAGCGGACTGTGCGTACCCGCCCTCGGTGAGCGCACCCGGCAGACGCTGCGTGCGGCTCTCGCGCCGCGGGCGGACGTCGCCAACCCGGTCGACCTGACCCCGACGGCCACCGCCGCGCACTACCGGCAGGCGCTGGACGCCGTCCTGGCCGACGACGACATCGACGCGGCCGTCGTCCTGTTCATGCCCCCGCTGGCGGACAAGCCCGACGAGGTCGCGTCGGCGATCCTCGACGCGGCGGCGGCCCGGCCCGACAAACCGGTGCTGGCCAGTTTCCTGGGCGGCGCGGGCGTCGCCGACCTCCTGCACCGGGGCGACCTGGTGGTGCCGACGTACACGTTCCCCGAGGCGGCGGCCGTCTCGCTCGGCCATGCGGCGGCCTACCAGGCCTGGCGCGGCACCGCCGCGGGCGTCATCCCGGACCTCGCGGGAGTCGACGCCGAGCACGCCCGAGCGGTGATGGCAGACCAGGCACCCGGCCCGGTCCCCGCGGCGGTCGCCGCCGAGTTGCTCGCCGCGTACGGAATCGCCGTGCACGACACCGGACCGGGCCCCGGCCCGGACGCGTTCCTCTCCGTCCGCGCCGACCCGGTCTTCGGCCCGGTGGTCGCCTTCGGGCTCACCGGAGACTACGCCGACCTCATGGCGGACGTCGCCCACCGCGTCACCCCGCTCAGCGACCGCGACGCCCGGGAGATGGTCCGCTCGTTGCGGGCGGCCCCGTTGCTGGACGGCCGGGTGGGCGGCCCGGGCGTGGATCTGGCGGCGCTGGAGGAGACCGTCCTGCGGATCTCGGCGATGGTCGAGGACCTGCCCGACATCGAGGCGCTGGAACTGCGCCCGGTACGGCTGCTGCCACCCGGGGACGGGGTGGCCGTCGCCCACTCGACGATCCGACTGGCCGACAACACCACGAAAGGCCCCCGCTCATGAGAGTCGGCATCTACTTCGACCTGCGCAATCCTCCGCCGTGGCAACAGAGTTGGTCCAGGGTCTACGGGTTCGCCCTGGAGATGTGCGAGGAGGCGGACCGCCTCGGCCTCGACTCGGTCTGGTTCTCCGAACACCACGGCTTCGAGGACGGCTATCTCCCCCAGCCGCTCACGATGGCCGCCGCTGCCGCCGCCCGCACCCGCCGGGTCCGCCTCGGCACCGCGGTCATCCCCGCACCGCTGCACGCGGCCCCCGAGATCGCCGAACAGGCCGCGCTCGTCGACATCATCAGCGACGGCCGGCTGGACCTCGGTCTCGGCACCGGCTACCGGGTGCCCGAGTACCGGCTCTACGGAGCCGACCTCGCCAAGCGCTACACCACGACCGACCAGCGCGTACGGGAGATCCGCGGCCTGTGGGCCGAGTCCCTGGTCACCCCCGGCCCGGTCCAGGACCCGCTGCCGATCTGGCTCGGCTACCAGGGCCCGCAGGGCGCCCGCCGGGCCGGCCGGCTCGGCACCGGGCTGCTGTCGCTCAACCCGGCACTGCTGACGCCGTACCGGGAAGGGCTCGCGGAGAGCGGGTACGACGTGTCGGCGGGCCGGATGCAGGGCTCGTTCACCACGTTCGTCACCGAGGACCCGGAGGGCGACTGGCCGCTGGTCCGCAAGCACCTGTCGTACCAGTGGGACAGTTACCGCCGTTACATGGTCGAGGGCACCGACCAGCCCGCTCCCCGCCCCATCAACCCCGAGAAGTGGCGGGAGACCGGGCTGAGCGCCACCGGCGTCGGCCAGTTCCTCTACGGCACCCCGCAGGACGTCGCCGATGCCATCAGAGCGTACGTGGCAGGGTTGCCGGTGGAAGGGGTGTTCCTGTGGGCCTCGCTGGCCGGGATGCCCGAGGAGACGGTGGCCCGCCAGGTCCAGCTCATCGCCGGGAAGCTGCGCCCGTTGCTTGCCGATGTCTGACACTCCGGTGCCTGACATTCCGACGCCCGACAAGAGGAGCCACACCATGTCCACGACGCCACCGACGGGACCCTGGGCGGGCGCGGACTTCCAGGAACCGCCCCGCACGCCCGGCGGGGTGGCCCTGTGCGGGGCGTGCCGCGCCGCCGGTTCCTGCCGGCTGGGAGTGGAGCACGAACGGCTCGACGAGGACGGGTCGGCGCGGTTCGAGCTGTCCTGCCCGCGTGACCAGGAGGGCGGGCCCGATGTCGCGCACGGCGGCTGGACCGCGGCCGTCCTCGACGACTGCCTCGGCCATCTTCCGCTGCTGCACCGGGTGTTGAGCGTGACGGCGGAGCTGACCGTGAGCTTCGTGAAACCTGTCCCGGTGGAACGGCCGCTGGAGGTCCGGGCCTGGGTGGAGAAGCGGGAGGGCCGGCGCTGGTACATCGCCGGCGAGATGGTGCTACTGCCGACCCGGGCCGTGCTGGCCCGGGTCTCCGGGATCTGGGTGACCCGGGACCAGGGCCACTTCGCCCGGCACAAGGAGTGGCTGGCCGAACAGGACACGGGCGGCGGGGCTCGGTAGGACCTCGGCCCGGCGGGGCGCAGTCGGCCCTCCGCCCGGCGGGGCACCCTCGCCCCTCGACCCGAAGGGGCACACCCAACCCCCAGCCCGACGGGGCACACCCAACCCTCAGCCCGACGGCGCACACTCAACCCTCGACCTGACGGGGCACAGTCACCCCTGACCCGACGGGACGGGCACAGTCACCCCCCCCCGACCCGGCGGGACTCCGCAGGACCCGGGTCCGGGCAGGGCACAGCACGACCTCGGCCCGGGCAAGGCAGGGCTCAGCAGGCCCTCGGGCCCGGCAGGACTCCGCCGGACCCGAGCCCGCGGAACTTCGCAGGACCCGAGTCCGGCAGGGCTCAGTAGGACCTCAGCCCCATGCTGCGGGCGATGCCGTTGCGCTGGATCTGGCTGGTGCCCCCGGAGATCGTGGCGACGATCGACTCCCGGTAACGGAAGCTCATCACGCTCTCGGTGGAGAACCCGTGGCCGGCACAGACCTGCATCCCGAGCCGCGCGGCCGCCACATACGTCTCCGACCCCTTCAGCTTCGCCATCGAACCCTCGCGCGTGCACGGCTTGCCCTGGGCGAGCAGCCAGGCGGCGCGGTAGGCGAGCAGCCGGGCCGAGTCGATCTCGGTCTGCAGGTCGGCCATGGCGTGGGCGAGCGCCTGGAAGTTTCCGATCGGACGGCCGAAGGCGTGCCGGGTACGGGCGTACTCCAGCATCTCGTCCAGCGTGGCCTGCGCCGCGCCCAGATAACCGCCGGTGATGATCACCTTCTCCAGCTCTATGTTGGAGAGCATCACCTTCCAGCCCTCGTCGCGCGGGCCGACGAGGTTCTCCCTCGGTACCAGGGCGTCGTTGAAGAAGACCTCGTTGGTGCCGAGGATGTGCCGGGCCAGCGTCGGGGTCCGGCGCACCTCGACGCCCTCCGTCGACGGATCGACCAGCAGCAGGCTGATGCCGCCGTGCTTGGGCTCGCGGGGCCCGGTACGCACGTAGGTGGCGATGGTCGTGTCGGGCAGGCCGCCGCCCGTGCACCAGGCCTTCTGTCCACGGACCAGGAAGTGGTCCCCGTGCTCCTCGGCGGTGGTGCGCAGCGCCGCGGCGTCGGAGCCGCTGTCCGGCTCGCTGAGGCCGACGGCGAGCCGGTGGCGTCCCGTCATGACCTGCTCGCGGATGAAGTCGCGCTGTGCCTCGCTGCCCCACCGGAACACCGTGATCCCGGGGATGAGCACCCCGATGTAGCACATCGCGACGTCGAAACTGGCCCGCCCGAGCTCCTCGGCGATCAGGATGAGCTCCAGCGGTCCGCCGCCGTCGCCGCCCTCCTCCTCGCCGAACGGGAGGGAGAACCACCCCAGCTCGGCCATTCCGCGGAACAGCTCGGGCGGTACGACGCCCTGCTCGTCCCACTCCTTGGCCTTCTCGGCCGGGCACACGTCGGCGACGAACTGCCGTGCCGTCGCGCGCAACAGGTCCTGCTCGTCGGTCAACCCGAAGTCCACGGCCACTCCTCGCCCGTACCGGTCTATTCGTCTATCTAATTATTCTATGTTAGCTGATAGGGAGAGGCATAGACCGGGCACGGCCCGGACAGCGGCGGCCCGGGGATCCACCGGGCTTCGAAAAACGTTTCAGGCGCGCTCGGGGTAGACTTGCGCCGCTCAGTGAGGACCGCGTCGTGCCTGGTCGCACGGCTGTCACAGCGAGGGGGGTGGACGCCCATGCCGGTTCGCCCCGCCCGTATCCAGGACGTCGCGGCCGCCGCGGGAGTCTCGGTGTCCACGGTGTCGAACGTCCTGAACCGGCCCGAGCGCGTCAACGCCCGCACCGCCGAGCGGGTACGGGACGCGGTGGCCGCGCTCGACTACGTACCCCACCCGGGAGCCGCCGGCCTGCGCACCGGGCACTCGTCCTCGATCGGCCTGGTACTGCCCGACGTGGCCAACTCCTTCTACTCCCGCATCGCGCGGGGGGCCGCGGACGCGGCGTACGAGCACGGCTACGCCCTGGTGCTCTGCGACAGCGGGGACGCGCCGGAACGGGAGCAGGGCTACCTCACCATGCTCGTCGAGCAGCGTGCGGTCGGGGTCGTGGTGGTTCCGCTGAGCGCCGACCCCACCCGGCTGACGCGGCTGCGCGAGCGCGGCATTCCCCTGGTCCTCGCGGACCGTGCGATATCGGCGCAGGACGGCTGCTCCGTCTCCGTCGACGACATCGCGGGCGGCCGGATCGCCGTGCAGCACCTCCTGGAGCGCGGGGCACGCGACATCCTCGTCGTGAACGGGGAACGCGCGATCCGGCAGTGCGCCGACCGGTACCAGGGCGCCCGCCAGGCCGTACGCAGCCGGCGTGAGGCGCGGCTGGACCAGGTCGTCGCCAAGGAGATGACGGTGGCCTACGGCGTGGAGATCGCCCGCCGGCTCGACGACCTGCCCGACGGGGTCTTCTGCACCAACGACTTCCTCGCCGCGGGACTGTGCCGCGGACTGGGCGAGCGGGGTGTGCGGATCGCCGAGGAGGTGCAGGTGGTCGGTTACGGCGACCTCGACATCGCCAGCTTCGTGGGGACGCCCCTGACGACGGTCAGGCAGCCCGTCGAGGAGCTCGGCAGGGCGGCCGTCGAGATGCTGCTCGACGAGGTGGAGGCCCGCGCCGAACACGCCCACGAGACCAGGGTGTTCGCACCCGACCTCGTTCTGCGCGACTCCACGCGCTCACCCTGCGCCACCTGAGTCCCGCAACCGCAGCGTCACCGGCCCCAGCAGACCCGAGACGCACTGGTCCGGGAAGGCCCAGGCGGTGGGCGTGGCTTCGGCCAGATAGGGGGCCAGCGTGTTGCGGACGGTCACGGCGAGCCGCACGGTACGCCCGGCCGCACCGGGAAGTTCGAAACGGTATGGAGCACAGAACGCCTCCCCGACCCGTTCCCCGTCGAGGAACACCTCGACGCTGCCCCGGACCCGGCCCAGATCCAGCACCGGGTCCGGCCCGGCGGGCACATCCAGGTCCCGCACATAGGTCACGCCCCCGCTCCAGCCGCCCAGCCCGACCTCCCGCCAGTCCCCCAAGGGCAGCGGCGCCGGTACGGTACGGACGCGCGCCGGCCCCCGCCAGGCGGAGCCGCCCCGCAGCACAGCCGTGGGGGCGGTGACGATCTCGAACTCCGTGGCTTCCAAAAGGGGTTGATCAAGCATCAACTCTCCCCCGTCGAAGGGGCGTTCAGCCTCCGTCCCGACCCGCACCCGCGCCGGAAGCTCCAGTGGCAGGTCCACCGACACGGTGCCCGGCGGCACGGTGAAACGGAAGCGTTGCACGCTCTCGCGGACGTCGTCCGTGCAGCGCAGCGGCAGTACGGCGGTACCGAGCACCGGCGCGCCGGTCAGCCACTCGGTGTCCGGCAGGGGGTGCGGCCGCTGCGCGGCGTGGCAGTGCTGCAACTCGCCCCACCGGCCCTCGTGTTCGACCGTACGTCCGTGCCACCCGCCGGTCTCGGCCTCCCAGCCGGGGCCACTGACCAACGCGGCCTGCCCGGCGCCCGCCACGAGGTCCACGAACACCGCGTCCCGCGCGTGGACGGTGTCGGCCACGACCTCCAGGACGTGCTCGCCCGCCCCGAGCGTCAGCTGATGGCGGAAGAACATCGGCACCGCGCCCCAGTCCGACTCGTAGTACTCCACCTTCTCCTGCCGCGCCACGACCGCACCGTCGAGCAGCACCCCGACGCCGGCCGCGGCACCCACGACCAGCACTGCCTGCGTTCCGTCGCGCGGGAGACGCAGCCGGCCGCGGTAGGTCACCGTGCCGTCCGGGCGTACACCGTCGGGCAGGCACATGAACCGCGGCCGCCGCGCGAACCCGTCCGGGCGGGAGAGGCAGAAGTAGCTGCCCAAGGGGGTGCCGGCGGCGCCCGAGATGAGCAACGGCCGGTCCTGGGCGTCGGTCAGTTCGTACTCGAGCACATTGCGGGACCGTGCCACGTCCACGCGGGCGGACGCCAGACAGCCGTCGCTCGTCCGCAGCCGCTCGCCGTTCCACCACACACGCTTGGCCGCCGACGCGCCGATGTGCAGGTCGGCGGGGCCTCGGTGATCGCACTCCACGATGGCCCGGACCCGTGCGACGGTGCCGGCCCCCGGCACCGGGACGCGCACGAACTCCTCGGGCACCAGCCCCTTGTTGCCGAGCAGACCGTCCGGGTCGGGGATCCCGCGGCTCGACGAGTACAGCCCGACCTCCCACTCCCGGGGCGCCAGGGGCAGCTCCCCGGCCAGGATCCGTTCGACGCGGGCGCCGTCCAACGGATCGGGGGCCTGGGCGGAGGGCACCGGCGGCAGGACGCGCACCCGGTTGCCGTAGGTCACACGCGTCCGCTCCCAAGGGTGGTCGCTCTCGCTCCACCCCATGGTCCAGATCTGCGGTTCCGCCACGGACGCTCCCGCGGGCAGGGCAAGGTCGCCCCAGGTGTTGTCCATGGTGGGCACCAGGTGGCCCACCCAACCGGTCGACACGTCCAGCGTCTTCACGGAGACCTGCGGGGTTGGTGTGGTCGTCCCGGGTGGCGGGGGGCCTTCGCGCCATACGACGAGGACGGCGGGGGCGCCGTCCAGTGGCACGTCGATGGTCGAGAGGCCGTCGGAGACGGTGACGCGTGCGGAACGGCGGGACCCCGTCGCCGGGTTCCAGATCTCGGCCTCGGTGACCACGGCGCGCGCGGTGACGGAGGACGTCCGGGCGTAGCGGGCGGGGTCGATCGCGTGGTTGTCCTGCGGGGGATGCCTGCGGGCATCGGGGAAGGCGCCCGTGACCAGGGCCACCGCCTCGTCGCCGTGCCTCCTGACGAGCAGCGGCACCTCGCCCGTCGCGTGTCCGGCGGCGTCGGCCACCGCGGCCGCCGCGGCCTCGGCGTCGCCCGCCCGCTCCAGTCGCGGATGGTCGAGCAGCGCGGCGACGACACGGTCGTCACCGGCCAGCCCGGCCGCCGTCGCGGGTGGACGGCCGACGACCACCACCCGGCCGCCGGCGTCGAGGAGGTCCGTCAGCCGGCGTGCCGTCTCCTCCTCCAGGACGCTCGCCGACGGCAGCAGCACCACGGCGTAGGCCAGGTCCTTGACGCGCAGGGCGCCGTCGGCGGCCTTGGCCCGCTGCACGGAGGAGTCGTCGATCACGTCGTAGGAGACACCGTGGCGGTCGAGGGCGCCGACGGCGGGCCGGAGCCAGTTGTTGGTGCCGCACAGGTCCAGGTAGTGCCGCTGGGTCTCGTCGACGTCGGCGTGGCCGTCGCCGAGGCGTCCGTCGCCGAAGTGCTGCACGGGTGCGTCCAACGGGAGGAGGGACTGCATGGTGGCGGTGGGGTGCAGGACCGCGACGTCGGCGCTGTAGGTCCCCCAGGACATGATCGAGCAGATCCGGGCCACGGCCCGGGAGAACGACGGGTACTGCCGCCAGTAGGGCTGGCGCCAGTCGGTGGACGGCGGCGCCCACTCGAACCAGCCGCCCGCGGTACCGAAGTAGCTGGCGTGCGGGTTGTACAGGTTGGCTCCGCTGCGCAGGAACGGCAGGAGCCAGTCGTAGGTGTCCTCCAGGGTGCCGCCCCAGCCGGAGGAGTGGAACGCCTCGATCCAGACGCGCTCGTGGCCGTAGAGGTGGGCCATGGAGGAGTGGACCTTGGAGTCGCCGTGATGGTCGCTGCCGGCGGCGCCGTACCAGCGGTGGGTGCGGAAGTAGTCGGTGTAGATCTGCGTCGACTGGGCGGGGAAGCCCGCGCGGGCGGGGTGGCTCTGGTCGGCCCCGATGAGCATGCCGCGCTCCTCGTGCCAGGCGGCGAGCGGCCTGAACAGGGCTTCTTCGGTGAGTTCGGTGCGGACCGCGTAGTAGTCGGCGCGGATATTCGCCGCTCGGGCGGTCGCCGGGCCGAACAGGGCGGGCAGGTGGTCGAGCAGGTCGTAGCCGCGGCGGGCGCGGAACTCGTCGGGGAAGCGGTGGCTCCAGGAGTTGGTGCCGGGCAGCTCGTCCTGGAAGCTCCCGGCGATGACGTTGCCCAGGTACTGCGGGACGCGTCGGTCGTATTCATGATGGACGGTGTCAAGGAGCAGGCCGACGGCGTGCGGGTCCAGGTAGTCGAACGCCGTGGGAACGGCGACGACGAGGTGCACGTCCGTGCCGTCGGGGGCCGCGATCCGGGCGGCGCCGGGACCGGACCTGGCGGGACCGGCCCCGGACCGCGTGTTGCCGGCGGCGGAATCCGGGACCGCGGACAGACGCCGACCGGTCACCTCGTACGCGGCCACCAGGGTCTCGGAGCCCGGGAGCGGGACGGTGCCCCCGCGCACGGTCGCGCTGCGGCAACGCAGCGCCTGACCTCGGGCCTCAGGATGACGGCGGGTCACGCCGCCCTGGAGGTTGGCGCCGGAGAACCCGATCTGGTCGTAGAACCACAGGCGCGTGCCGAGGTCCTCGGCGATGTGGCAGGCGTCGGTGAAGCGGTCCCACCACTCCTCACCGAACCACGCCGGATCGTCGGTCCGGGCGCCGAACGTCGGGCCGGCCGGCGCCAGATTGATCACCACGAGGTTGTGGACGCCGCCCTCGGCGAACCTGCGCATCTGCCAGGCGAGACGCTCGCGGGTGACCTTCGCGCCGGACCACCACCACAGCGGCGTGGGCCCGAAGTCGCGGGGCGGATCGTCGAACAGCTGCTGCAGTCCAGGGGAGATCACGGATGCGGTCCTTCCCAGTACGGCTCGGACACCTCAGGGTTCTGAAAACGTTTTATACGACTCTCGAAGGCAGGCCACCTGGAATGTTCGCACCGAATCCGGGGCCCGAGAAGACTTTGGAAGTTCTTCCGGCGCGTCTGTGCAAGAGGGCTTGTTGGAACGTTTTTCGAACTCTATATTCACTGCGACCCGGCCCCAGAGCCGCGACATCCCCCTCCGCTCGGCCCATCCCCAGACGACGGAGTCGCATCATGGCCCGCACCTCGACCTCCCCGGTTCCCCCGGACCAGCCGCCCGTCCCCAAACACTTGTGGAAGGTCGCCGCCCTGTCGGGCATGGCCTCCTACCTCGACGCCGCCCTCATCGTCAGCATCTCCGTCAATCTGGCCATCTACCGCGACAGTTACGACATGGGCGTGTGGATGGCGGGCGCGATCAGCGCGATCGTCACCGGCTGCATCGCGGTCGGCTCGCTCGTCGGCGGACGGCTGGCCGACATGTTCGGGCGCCGCCGTGTCTACAACCTGGACATCCTCTGCTTCGCGCTGGGCGCGATCGTCATCACCCTGGCGCCGAACGACATCGTGCTCCTGATCGGCGTGCTCGTGGCGGGGCTGGCGGCCGGTGCCGACCTGCCGACGTCCCTGGCCGTGGTCTCGGACGCGGCGCCCGCCCACGGCCGGGCGCGTCTCGTGTCCTTCACACAGGTCATGTGGGTACTGGGCATCGTCGTCGTCATCTTCCTCGGCTACGTTCTGTCGGACACCGGCATGACGGGGGCGCGCATCATCACCGGCCATCTGGCCGTCGCCGCGCTGGCCACCTGGCAGCTCCGCGCCCGTCTGAAGCTGGTCGACGAGCCGTCGGACCAGGCGCTGGAGGAGGCGGCGGCGGCAGCCGCGGCCGCCGCGCCACGCGGCACCGCGCTCAAGAACGTGTGGAACCGTGCCGCGTTGCTGCCGATGGTCGCGACCTTCGCCTACTACGTCACCTGGGGCATCGGAGCCAACACCTTCGGCCAGTTCGGCACCTATCTGCTGGTCACGGTCAGCGGTGCCTCGCAGACCCTGGCCACCGGGATCAACCTGGCCTTCCTCCCGATCGCGCTGGTGCTGACCTTCGTCTTCGTCCGGATCGCCGACACCCCCTGGCGCGACCGACTGTTCTACGTGTTCACGGTCGTGCAGGTCGTCGCCTTCTGCGTCGCGTCCCTCACGGCCGGCGCCCTCGTCGGCATGCTCGTCTTCTTCGTGCTCTACCAGATCTCCAACCCCTTCGCCGGCGAGGCCAGTTACAAGGTGTGGTCGCAGCTCTCGCTTCCCCCGGACACCCGCGGCACCACCCAGGGCCTCACCTACGCCCTGTCGCGGGGCGTCTTCGCGGGCGTCGCGTTCGTCACGCCCGCCCTGATGGAGTACAGCGTGTCCCTCCTGCTCTGGTCGATCACCCTCTGCATGGCGGCGTCGGGGGTCGCGGGCGTGTACATCGTCCGTGTCCTCGTCGCCGGTTCCCCTGATGCCGCCGACGCCCCGGCGAACGTGGGAGTGGCCCGGGCGTGAATCCGAACCGGACCTCGGAAGGATCAACGACCATGGCAACGACCGAACCCATCACCGTGACCGCGGACCGCGCCGCCACGCTGCGCGAGCTGCTCCCCCCGGCGCCCCGCCGTCGTACCCGGATCGGGCTGGTCGCGGGCGGCCTCGGCACGTACTGGCCACAGTTCCCGGGGCTGCTCCCCCAGTTGCGGGAGTCGGCCGGGTACGTCACCGAGCGCTTGCGGCAGATGGACGCGGAGGTGACCGACGTCGGTTTCATCTCCGACGCTCAGGAGGGGGCGGTCGCCGCCGAGGAGTTGCGCCGGGCGGACTGCGATCTGATCGTGCTGTTCCTGACGACGTATCTGACCTCGTCGATGGTGCTGCCGATCGCCCAGCGCTCGCACACCCCCGTCCTGGTGATCGACCTCCAGCCGTCCGAACGGATGGACCACGCCTCCTTCGACACGGGTGCCTGGCTGGCGTACTGCGGGCAGTGCCCCGTGCCCGAGGTCGGCAACGTCTTCCGGCGCGCGGGCATCCCCTTCCGGTCGGTGTCGGGCTGGCTGCGCCAGGAGTCGGCGTGGCGGCGCATCGAGCAGTGGGTCCGGGCCGCGCACGTCCGCGCCGCGCTACGGCACGCCCGGCACGGACTGATGGGCCATCTGTACCCGGGCATGCTCGACGTGTCGACCGATCTGACGCTGCTTCCGACGACGTTCGGCTCGCATGTCGAAGTGCTGGAGTTCGACGATCTGCGTCACCGGGTGGAGCAGGTGACCGAGGCGGAGACCCGGGACCGCATGGCCCTGGCCCGCCAGGTCTTCACCCTCGACGACAGCGTGGCCGACGAGGACTTCGCGTGGGGAGCGACCGTGTCGGTCGCACTCGACCGGCTCGTGGAGGACTTCGGCCTCGACACCCTGGCCTACTACCACCGCGGCCTGGACGGGGAACTGCACGAGCGCCTCGGCGCCGGCATGATCCTGGGCGCCTCCCTGCTCACCGCCCGGGGCGTGCCCGCGGCCGGTGAGTACGAGCTGCGCACCAGCGTCGCCCAGTTGGCCTCGCAGAGCATCGGCGCCGGAGGTTCCTTCACGGAGATCCAGGCCCTCGACTTCGAGGACGGGGTGGTGGAGATGGGCCACGACGGTCCCGCCCACCTCGCCGTCAGTTCCCGCGACCCGTTGCTGCGCGGCCTGGGTGTGTACCACGGCAAGCGCGGCTTCGGCGTCAGTGTGGAGTTCGACGTCCAGCACGGCCCCGTCACCCTCCTCGGCCTCGGCCAGGACGCCGACGGCACCCTGTCCTTCCTCACCTCGGAGGGCACCGTCGTCCCCGGCCCGCTGCTGGAGATCGGCAACACCACCAGCCGTGTCGACTTCGGCCGCGACCCCGGCGAGTGGGTCGACGCGTGGAGCGCCACGGGCGTCGGCCACCACTGGTCCCTCGCGATCGGCCACCACACCGCCGACTTCCGGGCCGCCGCGAGTCTGCTGGGCATCGACCACCGGGCGGTGTGATCACGGCGGCCTGCCGGCCGCCGCCCGGGAGCGGTCGCGCTCCGGGGCGACGGCGGCAGGCCTCGGCTCAGCTCTCGGACGAGGCCGCCCGGCGCCTGGCCAGCCACCAGGCCCCGCCGCCGAGCAGGAGCAGCGCGACGACGATCACGCCGATGACGACGCCGGAGGAGATGCCGTCGTCCTCGTCGGCGGCCGAGTCCTCCGCCGCCGGTGAGGCGCCCGCGTCGGACGCTTCGGCGGAGGGAGTCGGCGCCGCGGCGCTCTGCGTCGGGCTCGGACTCGGGCTCGCGTCGACCGGCGTGGCGCCCGGGGCCGCGGCCTTCAGCTTCAGCACCGGGGCGGGCTGCTCCGGCTCCTTGTCGGCGGTGGGCAGTTCGATCCAGCGGGAGACCTCGCCGTCGCTGTAGGTCTCGACGGTCTTGAAGGCGAGTTCCTTCTCGTCGGGCAGCTGCCGGACCTTGATGCTGTGCTCGGCGTCGACGCCGGCCTTCAACGCCGGCCCGGCCACCGTGTAACCGTCGCCGGTGGGCTTCAGTTTCCAGCCCTCGGGGGCTTCGTCCAGGGTGACGTCCTCGGGGGCGATGCCCTTGGGCAGGACGACACGCAGCTCCCGGAAGCCCGCGTCGGCGGACTCGGCCTCGGAGACGAAGGTGAGCGTGACGTTCTGGGCGAGGGCCTGCGGATGATCGGCCTCGACCTCCGCATGGGCGGCGGCCGGAGAGGCCAGGGTGAGCGTGGCGGTCAGCGCGGCAGCCGCGACGAGGGCGACACGGCGACCGCCATGGACCACCAGGTGGGTGGAGAGGGACACAGGGAAACTCCTTGCAGGAACGGGAGAATCCGGCCCGGCGGGAACCGGGGCCGGTGACGGGAGGGAAGGCGCTCCCCCCGCGGTGGCCCCCTGCGCGCCATCACGTGCTCCAGTAGGTCCTCCCGCCCCCGCCCGGCCACCGCGAACGCGCCCGTCCCCCGCCCGTCCGGCAGCGTGGGCAAAGCCCCGGCCGGGTCGGCCACCAGCCGTGGCGGCCGTACCCGGGCCAGGCCGGCCACCGCGGCCCTGGCCAGGGTGCGCAGCGTCGCCCGGGCCGCCGTCATCCTGACGTCGGCCCGGTGCAGCAGCCAGGCCGTCGCCAAGGCGGCCACGGTGTGCACGGTGGTCATCGCCGCCCCGGCGTGATGCCACGCATGCCCGTCCCCGAAGGCGACGGGCAGGTGCCCGGCGTGCGTGGCACGCGGTCGCGGCGCCATCGTAGGGTCACCGTCCGCCCAGGACAGGACGACATGCAGCACGCCCTGCACCGCCGGCGTGAACCCGACCGTCGCACGGGACACGTAGCGGCGCCGGGCCAGCGGCCACACCGCCGCGAACTGCGCCCCGGCCAGCACGGCCATCAGGCGCCAGGGCACCGTGCCTTCGGCGACGGCGTGATGCCCGAAGGTCGCCAGCACGGTCCCGAGCACGGCGAACAGCCCGGCCCGCGCACACGCTCCCGCGCGACTGGCCCGGCCCACTCCGGCGCACACGTCACGCACGTCGCGTCCGGTCACATGATCAGGTGGCACGGCCGCCATCATTCCCTACCGGCCCGAACCCGTGAGCGGAACTCCGCACGGCTCCCTGCGGGTTCGGACGGCCGGCCCACGGAAACACCGGGGTCGGAGGGGAACGTCGCGCCGTGAACGGGTGGTCCGAGTGGGCGCCGCGTGCGCGGACCCGCCCGGACCGGCAGAGGTTTCACGGTGACCTCGGAGCCCGCTTCGCCGGACGTGCGACCGCGCCGGACACCGCGCCCTCGAGAAGGCGGCGGAAGGTGGGGCATTCCAGGTGGCTCGGCGCGGAGCAGGCCGCGGCGTGCCGCAGGGAGTCGCGCAGTGCGCCCAGTTCCCGGATGCTCCTGTCCAGTTCCTCCGCCTTGGCAGCGAGGACCTGACGGTCGATACGGGGCGGCCCGTCCGGCACGAACATCTGCGCGATCTCGTCGAGCGAGAACCCGGCGGTGCGTCCCAGCGCGATCAGCGCCAGGCGTTCCAGTACGCCGGCATCGTACTGACGGCGCAGGCCCCGCCTGCCGTTCGACGCGATCAGCCCTTTTTCCTCGTAGAACCGCAGCGTCGAGGCGGGGACCCCGGCGCGTTGCGCGACCTCGGCGATGTCCAGATCTGTCATCCTCTTGACCTCAAGTCGACTTGAAGTCGCACGCTTTCACCTCGGGCCCGACGAAGGCAAGACGGAGCGCAGCAGAGGAGAAGACGATGGATGTCACACGCAGGACCGACGACGAACAGGCCGCCCGCTGGAACGGGCCCGCCGGCCACGCCTGGGTGGAGGCGCAGGCACTGTTGGACGGGATACTCCGGCCCTTCGAAGACGTCCTCCTCGAAGAGGTGTCCGTCGAACACGGAGGTCGGGTGCTCGACGTCGGCTGCGGCACCGGCAGCACCACGCTGGCCCTCGCACGACGGCTCGGGCCGGCGGGCCGCTGCGTCGGCGTCGACATCTCCGAACCGATGATCACCGCCGCCCGGGCACGCGCCGAACGCGAGGGCACACCGGCGTCGTTCATCCGCGCCGACGCACAGGAGCACCCGTTCGAACCGGCCGCCTTCGACGCGATCGTCTCGCGCTTCGGCGTCATGTTCTTCAACGACTCCGTGCGGGCCTTCGCCAATCTGCGGCGTGCCGCGAAGGACCAGGCCGGGCTCCGGTTCGTCACCTGGCGCGCGCCTGCCGAGAATCCGTTCATGACGACGGCCGAACGCGCCGCGGCGCCCTTCCTGCCGAACCTCCCGGCCCGCCGACCGGACGAGCCGGGCCAGTTCGCCTTCGCGGACCCGGACAGGATCCACCGCGTCCTGGCCGACAGCGGGTGGGCGGGAATCGACGTCCGGCCGATCGACGTGGCCTGCGGTCTGCCCGAAAGCGCGCTGGTCCCCTACTTCACCCGGTTCGGTCCGGTCGGCCTCCTCCTGGGCGAGGCGGACGAACGGACCCGCGCACGGATCGTCGAGACGGTCCGCGCCGCCTTCGCCCCCTATGTGCACGGCACCGAAGTCCGCTTCACCGGGGCCTGTTGGATGGTCGGTGCCCGGGCATCGTCCGGGCCGAAGGACCCGGCCGTTGTCTGACCGGCTCGGTCAGCGCTGTGCGAACTGGACCTGGGTCGACTGCACGACGTTCGGCCGTACGGCGATCCCGTCGACCGTGAGACGTTCTCCGAAAATGTCGGTGACCCTGATCGCGCCGCCGCAGCCGCTGCCGTCCTCGGAGATGAAGTAGTTGTAGTCGGTACGCGCCAGCTGACGCCAGCCGCCGCCGGCACGGACCTCGAGCCGGGCCACCGGGTTGCGGTGACCTATGACCTGGATGCCGCACCAGTACCGGCTGGACCCGGTCTTGTAGCGGATCGAGAGCGTGCCGACGGAACTGGGGCTCGCCAGTTCCCAGGTGATCGGGATCTGCCCGCGGGAGGGGGCGGCCAGCTTGGCGAAGGCCTCCGCGCTGAGGTCGATCTGTCCGGGTGCGCACTCCCCCGGGCATTCGTTGGTGATGCGGACCGTGACGGAGGCCCCGTCGGCCCCGCGGACGAGCACATACGCGCCGCACGCCTTGGACGACTCGTAGTCGGTGCTGTTCATCGCCCCCGTCATGACGTCGCCGCTCGGGTCGTACAGGCAGGCACCGCCGCCGTCCGCGTCGTAGAAGGTGGCGGTCCCCCGATAGGTGACTCCGGGCCGAATGCGTCCCGCCAACGGAGCGGCGCCGGACACCTTTTGCGATGTGGCCGGGGCCGAGGGCTTCTTGGACGAGGCCGCCGCGCTGGGGGACGCCTTCGGCGAGGTGCGTGTGGCCGACGGCTTCACCGAGGCGCGGGTCGGGCGCGGGGACGGGGACGGCGATCGGGTGGCTCCGGTGGATCCCGTGGCGGAGGGGGACTTCGCCGGGGTACCGACGACCGGAGTCGCCTCGGCGTGTCCGCCGTCGCCCTTGTGATCGGGTAGGAGCACCAGGGTCAGGGAGACGACGACAAGCACCGCGGCCGCCGCCAGGAACAGCCACCGTCTGTGCACCGGACCTCCTCGACGACCACCACCCGTTGCCGTGAGCCACAGGAAGCAGCGATCGTGCCAGACTCCGGGGGACGACGACAAGCCCGAGCTTAGGCGACGGCAGGTGCCGGTGCCGGTTCCGGCTCCCCGCAGCAGTCCAGTGGTCCGACCCTTATCGGTGTCACCACCCTCGTCGGCGGCTTCGCCGACCCGAATACCGTTCCCGTGCTCGTAGTCACCTTTGTGCTCGACCTGCTGTTCCGCAGCGGCTTCGCGCCCTTCACCGACCTTCCTGAATCCCCGCCGTCATCCGCGTGCTGGGCATCGGCCTCCTCGACCTCACCATCTACCCGGCCACGGCGACCCGCGTCCAGGGCACCGACAACGCCGGCCCGCCGGCGAACACCGTCCACTCCTCGTTCTGCTCCCTCGGCGTCATCTCCGGGCTCCTGGCTCGGCGCTGTCAAGATCGGCCCTGGGGCCTGCGCGCTCCGCTGCGGCTCGGCACCGTCATGACCCTGAGGGGCCCGCCGGCCGTCCTGCCCGACCTCGGCCGCCGCTGCGCGGTCACGGCGGCCAAGTCGCCCGCCTCAGCACTGGTCGGCAGCGCGTCCGCCAAACAGACCCGGCGGATCCGAGCCGGCACAGGGCAGTGGCGACCGGTTGGGCCGTGACGGGTCAGGCTGCCGGGATCCGGCGGCCATCAGCAAGGGGGCGTCACGCAGCCGGACCGGCATCACGTCCACCCTGGCGGCTCAAGACGGCCTGCCGTCGACGGCGCGAGAACGGGTCCCGCCGCTCCACTCGGAGCCCCCGCCCCACACACCCACGCCCTTGCCCCCACCACTCACCCCACCTAGCCTGAGTTTGTGCCGCCAATAAACAAAGCCCGAACGCACAACGTCGTGCCGGGCAGCACCCTCCCCCGGCTCCGCGTCGTCCTCACCGTCTTCTTCGCCCTCGACGGCTTCGTCTTCGCCGGCTGGGTCGTCCGCATCCCCGCCATCAAGCAGCAGACCGGCGCCTCCGCCGGCACCCTCGGCCTCGCCCTCCTCGGCGTCTCCGCCGGCGCGGTCGTGACGATGATCCTCACCGGTCGGCTCTGCCGCCGCTACGGCAACCACCGTGTCACCGTCGTCTGCGCCGCTCTCCTCTCCCTCAGCGTGGCCCTGCCACCTCTGACCCACTCGCCGCTCGCGCTGGGGGCCGTGCTCCTGGTCTTCGGCAGCGCGTACGGCGGACTGAACGTGGCGTTCAACAGCGCGGCCGTCGACCTGGTGAGGGCGCTGCAACGGCCCATCATGCCGAGCTTCCACGCCGCGTTCAGCCTGGGCGGCATGATCGGCGCCGGGCTCGGCGGGCTGGTCGCCGGTCAGCTGTCTCCGGCCCGCCATCTGCTCGGCCTCACTCTCATCGGGCTGCTCGTCACCGCGCTGGCAGGCCGTCCCCTGCTGCGCATCCCGCCCCCGGCGCCACCGGAGAGCACACCGCGGGAGGACGCCGCACCCCGCCGCCTGGACACCCGCACGCGCGGGCTCGTCATCACCTTCGGACTGATCGCCCTGTGCACGGCCTACGGCGAGGGAGCCCTGGCCGACTGGAGCGCCCTGCACATCGAGCAGGACCTGGACGCCTCAGCGGGCGCCGCGGCAGTCGGCTACTCCTGCTTCGCGCTCGCCATGACCATCGGCCGGCTCACGGGCACGAGGCTGCTCGAACGCCTGGGTCAGACCCGCACCTTGGTGTCCGGCGGCACGATCGCCGCGCTCGGCATGCTCCTCGGCGCCCTCGCCCCCTCACTGTGGGCAGCGTTCCTCGGATTCGTGATCACCGGGCTCGGGCTCGCCAACCTCTTCCCCGTCGCCGTGGAGCGCGCCGGCGCGCTGGCCGGCCCCGACGGAGTCGCCATCGCTTCCACCCTCGGCTACGGCGGCATGCTCCTGGGACCGCCCGCCATCGGGTTCATGGCGGACTGGTTCTCCCTTCCGGTCGCCCTGACCAGTGTCGCGGCACTGGCCGCCACGGCAGCCGTCATCGGATGCGTCACGCGTACACGGCCGGCATCCTGATCCGGAGCAGCCTCCGCCGACAGGTCCGATCGCCCGGTTCCTGACCGTCTCGGACGGGGCCTGGGCGACGCCGACCGTGCGGCTGGCCGGGGGCGTGTCAGGTCGGCGGCTTCCTGCTCTCCCACCACGGCCCGCGCGGGATGGCGTCGAGCGTCGCGGTCAACATCCTCGATCTGGTCCCGGTCTTCGGCGTCCTGGGCGCCGGCGTGATCGACGGGGAGTCGATCACGCTCGTCCAGGTGACGGGCGGCTTGATCATCATCGTCGGGGCGGCGCTGGACATGATCGAGCGGGGACAGGGAGCCGCGGCGCATCCGGACGCGAGGGGAAGCGAGCCTTCCGGGCCCGCGTCCGCTCGGACTCCGGCGGTGGCCCGGCCCGCGCCGGACGAGCCCGAATCGGCTGTGACAACCGCGCGGGGAGCGACCGACGGGGCTCGGTAGCCGTGAGGGGTGTCGCTGCGACAGTCTCCGGTTCCTCCGGGTGGGCCACCTCATCACTCCCGATGAGCCACCGCGTCCTTCTGCAGTTGCACCGCCGCCAGCAGGCTCAGCTTCGGCTCCGCCCGGCGCAGCGCCCTCACCGCCGCGACCGAGGCGATGTCCCCCGTGAAGCCGACGGCGGCCAGCCGGGACCGGACCCAGCGGGCGCGCAGCTGGGTCTCGGTGGCGGCGGCGGTGGACTCGACGAGTGCGGCGGCGCGCTCCAGTCCCGGCCGCTCCTCGGGCGACGCCTCGGCCAGCGCGTGACGCAGCGCGGCCGCGACGAGGTCGGCGTCCCGGATGACCAGAACGGCGTCGTGTTTTCTGTTCAGTCCCGCGATTCCTGTCATGTGGATCACCGTGACGGTCATGTGCCGTGCGTGCCAAGCGACTTGAGGAACCTCAGAGCCCAACCCGGCCTTCGAGCCCCGATTTGCCTCAGAGGCGGCTTCGCGTACGCGATCACACCCCGGCCCGACGCCATCTGGCCTTCTACCGTTCCCTGAGCTGAGAGCAGCCGCGGTGGTGCGGACGCCGCACCGAAATGCATCCCCTCGCAACGCACTCCGTCCGGCACACTCATCCCCATGGAGACTGCCGAGTTCGTAGCGATTCTCGACCAGGAGGGCCGGCTGCTGGCCGCGGCCGCCGAGGAGGCGGGCACCGGCGCCAAGGTGCCGACCTGCCCGGAGTGGCAGGTCGCGGACCTGGTGCGGCACACGGGGATGGTGCATCGCTGGGCGGCGGCGTTCGTCGCCGAGGGGCACACCTCCTACCACCCGGACGCGGGGCTGCCCGACCTCGACGGCGCCGAACTGCTGGCCTGGTTCCGGGAAGGACATCGGCAATTGGTCGAGACCCTGCGTTCCGCCCCGTCCGACGTCCAGTGCTGGCACTTCCTGCCCGCGCCCTCTCCGCTCGCGTTCTGGGCCCGGCGTCAGGCGCACGAGACGACGGTGCACCGGTTCGACGCGGAGTCGGCCTGGAGCGGCGCCCCGAGCGGGATCGCCGGCGCCTTCGCGGTGGACGGCATCGACGAGTTGCTGCTCGGCTTCCACGCCCGCGAGAAGAGCCGGGTGCGCACGGACAAGCCCCTGGTACTGCGGGTGCGGGCGACGGACACGGACGGCGCGGTGTGGACCGTACGACTGTCCGAGGAGTCGCCGGCGGCCGAGCGGGGCGATACGGGGGACGCCGACTGCGAAGTGGCCGGGTCCGCCGCGCAGTTGTATCTGTCGCTGTGGAACCGGCTGCCGTTCCCGGCGGTGACGGGGGACGCCTCGGTCGCCGAACTGTGGCGGGAGAAGTCCGCCGTGATCTGAGACCGGGTCCGGCTCAGTCCGAGGTCAGCGTTCTCGTCAGGACCGCGCGCTGCACCGGCAGTACGTCGCCGTGCAGCGTGCGCCCCTTCTCCGTGAGCGCCACCCGGACGCCCCGCCGGTCCTCGGCACACATGCCGCGCTCGAGGAGTCCGTCCTTCTCCAACCGGGCGATCAGCCGCGACAGCGCGCTCTGGCTGAGGTGGACCCGTTCGGAGATCTCCTGGACGCGGTACGAGCAGGTGCCGTCCGCGGAGCGTCCCTCCGACAGGACGTCCAGCACCTCGAAGTCACTGGCGCACAGGCCGTGTCGGTGCAGTGCGCGATCGAGTTCGCACTGGGTGCGCGCATGGAGCGCGAGGATCTCCCGCCACCGTTCCGCGAGCGCCTGCTCGGCCTTCTTCGCCGCCATGAGCGCACCGTAACAGAGACGAAGATTTGTTGCATCGGAATTAAATGCGCTTGCATTCGATGCATACGCATGTAGTGTCCTCGCCATGACCTCTCCGCTCACCGTCTCCGCGGCCCCGTCCCCAGCGGTTCGCTGGACGCCCCGCCTGTGGGGCACCCTGCTGGTGCTGTGCGCCGCCATGTTCCTGGACGCGCTGGACGTGTCGATGGTCGGCGTCGCCCTGCCGTCCATCGGCGCCGACCTCGGCCTGTCGACCTCGAGCCTGCAATGGATCGTCAGCGGCTACATCCTCGGCTACGGCGGCCTGTTGCTGCTCGGGGGCCGGGCCGCCGACCTGCTGGGCCGCCGTCAGGTCTTCCTGATCGCCCTGGGAGTCTTCGCGGTCGCCTCACTGCTCGGCGGGCTCGTCGACTCGGGCCCGCTGCTGATCGCCAGCCGCTTCATCAAGGGCCTGAGCGCGGCCTTCACCGCCCCCGCCGGCCTGTCGATCATCACCACGACCTTCCCTCAGGGCCCGCTGCGCAACCGCGCCCTGTCCATCTACACCACCTGCGCCGCCACCGGCTTCTCCATGGGCCTGGTGCTGTCCGGCCTGCTCACCGAGGCCAGTTGGCGGCTGACCATGCTGCTGCCCGCGCCCATCGCCCTGCTCGCGCTCGTCGCCGGACTCAAGCTGCTGCCGCGCAGCGCCCGCGAGAAGGACCACAACGGCTACGACATCCCCGGCGCCGTTCTCGGCACCGCCTCGATGCTGCTGCTGGTCTTCACCGTCGTACAGGCCCCTGAGGTCGGCTGGGCCTCGGCGCGCACTCTGCTGTCCTTCCTCGCCGTCGCCGTGATGCTCACGGTGTTCGTGCTGGTCGAACGGCGTTCTCCCGGCCCGCTGATCCGGCTCGGCGTCCTGCGGTCCGGCACACAGATCCGCGCCCAGCTCGGCGCGATGGCCTTCTTCGGGTCGTACGTCGGCTTCCAGTTCCTGGTCACCCTCTACATGCAGTCCCTGCTCGGCTGGTCGGCGCTGCACACGGCCCTCGCCTTCCTGCCCGCGGGCGCGCTGGTGGCGCTGTCCTCGACGAAGGTCGGCTCGATCGTCGACCGGTACGGCACCCAGCGCCTGATCGCGACCGGCTTCGCGCTGATGGTCGTCGGGTACGCGCTGTTCCTCCGGGTCGACCTCGACCCGGTCTACGCGGCCGTCATCCTGCCGTCGATGCTGCTCATCGGCGCCGCCTGCGCCCTGGTCTTCCCGTCGCTCAACATCCAGGCCACCAACGGCGTCGAGGACCACGAGCAGGGCATGGTGTCGGGGCTGCTGAACACCTCGGTCCAGGTCGGCGGCGCGATCTTCCTGGCCGTCGTGACGGCGGTGGTGACCGCGGGCGCCCCCGAGAACGCCACCCCGCAGGCCGTCCTCGACAGCTACCGGCCCGGGCTGGTCGTGGTGACCGTGGTCGCCGCTGCCGGTCTCCTGATCACGCTCACCGGTCTGCGGCCGACGCGTCGCGCGCAGTCGTCCGTCGTGGTCGCCAAGTCCACCGCCCAGGAGGCGGAGCGCGTGTCCGTACGCGACTAGCGCGACTCAGGGGGACGCCTCCGACATCGTGCGCCCGGCGGGGCCCGCTTGCCCCGCCGGGCGCACGGCTGTGAAGCGTCCGGGCTTGTCCCGCGGGGTACCCGGCTGTGAGACTTCCGGGATGGAGACGTACGGGGGACGGCGCGGCCAGGCGGAGCGGGACGCGATGACCGTGGAGATCGGGTACGCGCTGTGCAGTGCGGTGTTCGCGGCGGCGGTGGTCCTCGGGGCCGTCGCCGGCCCGGCCCTGCTGTTCGAACTTCCGGACGTCGCCGAGTGGTTGCTGCGGCTCACCGGGCTGGTCCTCGCACCGGTCATCTTCCTCGCCCGTGTCGTGAGCGTCCTGGTCCGCTTCCGGCGACCTCAGCCCAGCCAGCCGGGCCGCACCAGCCCCGACTCGTAGGCCAGCACCACGAGTTGGGCCCGGTCCCGCACGCCCAGTTTGACCATGGTACGGCTGACGTGGGTTTTCGCGGTGAGCGGGCTGACGACCAGGCGGCGGGCGATCTCGTCGTTCGACAGGCCGATGCCGACCAGGGCCATCACCTCCCGTTCCCGTTCGGTGAGTTCGGCGAGGGTGCCGGCGGCGGCCGGTTCCTTGGAGCGGGCGGCGAACTCGGCGATCAGGCGTCGGGTCACACCCGGCGAGAGCAGCGCGTCGCCGCCGACCACCGCGCGTACGGCGCGCAGGAGTTCCTCGGGCTCGGTGTCCTTGACGAGGAAGCCGGAGGCGCCCGAACGGATCGCTTCGAAGACGTACTCGTCGAGTTCGAAGGTGGTGAGCATGACCACCTTGACCTCGGTCAGGGCGGGGTCGTCCGTGATCCGCCGGGTCGCGGCGAGGCCGTCGAGCAGTGGCATCCGGATGTCCATCAGGACGACGTCGGGGCGCAGTTCGCGCGCCGCGCGCAGCGCCTCCTCGCCGTCGGAGGCCTCCCCGGCCACCTCGATGTCCGGCTGGGCGTCGAGCAGCGCCCGGAAGCCGGCCCGTACCAGTGACTGATCGTCGGCGAGCAGTACCCGGATCACCGGTCGTCCTCCTTCGGCTTCGGCTTCACCTTCAGCGGCAGCACGGCCAGCACCCGGAACCCTCCGTCGGCACGCGGTCCCGCCTCGATCGTGCCACCCAGCGCGGCCGCCCGCTCCCGCATTCCGGCCAGCCCGTTGCCGCTGCCGCCCGCGTCGTCGCCGGTCGCGGGTCCGTCGTCGTCGATACGGAGCCGTAGCGCGCCGGCCTCGTGATCGAGCCGTACGCGCGCGTTGCGTGATCCGGAGTGCCGTACGACGTTGGTGAGGGCCTCCTGGACGATGCGGAAGGCCGCGAGGTCCGTGCCGGGGGCGAGCCGGGGCGGGGCCCCTTCCACCTCGACGGTGAGGCCCGCGCCCGCCGCCTGCTCCACCAGTTCGGGCAGCCGGTCGAGGCCGGGGGCCGGAGCGCGGGGCGCCGCGCCGGGGGTGCGGAGGGCGTCGAGGACCTGGCGGACCTCGCCGAGGGCTTCCTTGCTGGCGGCCTTGATGGTGGTGAGCGCGGTGCGCGCCTGTTCGGGGTCCGTGTCGAGGAGGGCGAGGCCGACACCGGCCTGCACGTTGATCACGGAGATGCTGTGGGCGAGGACGTCGTGCAGTTCGCGGGCGATGCGCAGCCGTTCCTCGTCCGCGCGCCGCCGCGCGGCCTGCGCGCGCTCGGCCCGCTCACGGGCCCACTGCTCCCGTCGGGTGCGGGCGAGTTCGGAGACCGCGACGATCGCCACCGTCCAGGTGGCGACTACGAGCTCCTGCCCCCAGGAGGCGGCCGTGTCCCCGGACGGCGGCAGCCACCGGTACAGCCAGTGCGCCAGCAGCACCTGCCCCGCCCAGAGCATCCCCAGCGCCGCCCACGCGGCCCGGCGATGCCCCGCGACGACGGCGCTGAAGCAGGCCAGGGCGACGGTCAGGAAGACCGGTCCGTACGGGTATCCGGCGCCGAGATAGACCATGGCGGCAGCCGCCGTACCGAACGCGACGGCCACCGGATACCGCAGCCGCCACAGCAGCAGGCCCGACCCCGCCACCAGGAGCACGCGGGCGAAGGTGTCGAGAGGCTCGCGATGGCCCTCCTGCGCGTGTGCCGCGAAGTTGGAGCCGCCGAGCACGAACACGGTGAGCAGCACGGTGGACAGCCAGGGCCAGTGGGCCCGTCGCCCCGCGTCCCGGCGGTTCGACCAGGGCGGCCCGTTCCGCCACCACCGGGGCGGGCCGCCTCCGCGTCCGCGCTGCTCGTCCTCGTCCATGACGGCCACGCTAGACGCCGACCGCACCCCGCCGCGTCCGCCGGACGCGGTGAGCAGGCGTACTCCCCGTGAAGTACGCCCGGCACGGCGCCGACTGCCGGTGCCGACGGTTCCGGGCGGGTCACGCCTGCGCGGGGACTTCCAGCCCCACGCTGTGCGCGAGCCGGGTCACCGCGTGCCGGAAGAACGGCTCGCGGTCCTCCACGACCCGGTTGAACTGGCCGAACAGTTCGAACCCGATCAGCCCGTACAGCTCGGCCCAGGCCGCCACGAGGGCCGTGACCGTCTCGGGCGGGAGGTCGGGGGCATGGTCGGCGGCCATGCGCGTCGCCTCGGCACGCAACTCCGCCGGCAGCGGGGGCCCGGCCGCCAGGTGGTGGCCCTCGTGCGCGGCGCGGATGATGCCGATGAAGACGAGGCCGACACGGGAGGCGGCCGGGAGTGTGGCGTCCGGTGCGATGTACCCGGGCACGGGCGACCCGTAGATCAGCGCGTACTCGTGCGGTTGGGCCAGTGCCCAGCCGCGCACGGCCTCGCAGACGGCGATCCAGCGCTGCGTGGGACCGGCGCCGGCGTGCGCTTCGTGGGCGGCTTCCGCGCTCTGACCCATGGAGTCGAAGGCATCGATGATCAGAGCGGTCAGCAGGTCGTCGCGGCTGGGGAAATAGCGGTACAGCGCGGAGGAGACCATGCCGAGTTCGCGGGCCACGGCGCGCAGCGAGAGTTTGGCGGCACCTTCGGCCGCCAGCTGTCTGCGGGCCTCGTCCTTGATGGCCGCGGTGACTTCCATCCTGGCTCGCGCGCGGGCGCCGGGTGCGGTGCTGCTCATGGGATCAGTGTTCCATGAAAACAAGAGCACTGCACACAAAGGAGAGCACTGCTCTTGCTTTGCGGCGCCGACATGGGCACACTGAACACATCGAACGAGAGCAGTGCTCACAAAAGCGAGCGACGCTCTCTCTCATCCTGGGGGTTCCATGTCCACGCACGTCCAGAAGCCCGGCTGGTTCACCGTCAACGTCCTCAACCGCGCCGTCGCATGGATGACCCGCCGCGGCGTCAGCGTCTGGGGATCCCGTGTGCTGGCGGTCCGCGGCCGCAAGAGCGGTGAGTGGCGGACCACGCCCGTGAACCTGCTGACCGTGGACGGACAGCACTACCTGGTCGCTCCACGCGGCCATGTCCAGTGGACGCACAACATGCGCGCGGCCGACGGCGGGCAGCTTCGCCTCGGCAAAACCGTGGAGGTGTTCACCGCGACCGAGGTGGCCGACGACGACAAGGTCCCGCTGCTGCGCGCCTACCTCAAGCGCTGGAAGGCCGAGGTCGGGGTCTTCTTCAACGGCGTCGGCCCCGACTCCTCCGACGCCGACCTGCGCCGCATCGCCCCCGACCACCCGGTCTTCCGGATCACCGTCACCCAGTGACCTCGCCTGCCGCGGGCTCCACGGGCCGGCGGTCCAGAGCGGTCAGCGCCCGCTGGGCGAAGGGATGCGAGCGGACGAGCTCGCCCAGCGAGGTCGCGCCGCGAGTGATGTCCGCGAACGCCTTCCAGGCCGGCCGGAAACCGGTGAGCGCCGCGTGGAACAGGCCCGGCCGCCGCTCGAACACCGTCAGCATGCTCTTGCCGACGGCCATCTCGACGCCGAGCCCCGCCTTGATGGCGAACGCGTAGTTCAGGGCCTGGCGCCGGGCGTCCACCGCGTCGTGCGCCTCCGCGATCCTGACCGCCCACTCCCCCGCGAGCCGGCCCGAGCGCAGCGCGAACGAGATGCCCTCACGGGTCCACGGCTCCAGCAGCCCGGCCGCGTCCCCGCACACCACCACCCGCCCGCGGGACAGCGGCGAGTCGTCGGCCCGGCACCGGGTCAGGTGGCCGGAGGAGATGCTCGGTTCGAAGCCGGCGAGACCCAGCCGCCCGATGAACTCCTCCAGGTACCGCTTGGTGGCCGCCCCCTCACCGCGGGCCGAGATCACCCCGACGGTGAGCGTGTCGCCCTTGGGGAACACCCAGCCGTAACTGCCGGGCATCGGCCCCCAGTCGATGAGCACCCGCCCCTTCCAGTCCTCGGCGACCGTCTCCGGCACCGGGATCTCCGCCTCCAGGCCGAGGTCCACCTGGTCGAGCTTGACACCGACGTGCGCCCCTATGCGGCTGGCGCTGCCGTCCGCGCCGACCACGGCCCGCGCCAGTACCGTCTCGCCGCCCTGCAGGACCACCGCGACCGTGCGCCGGTCCGGCACGGAGGATCCGTGCTGCTCGACCCGCTGGACGGTGACGCCCGTGCGCAGTTCCGCACCCGCCTTCTGGGCGTGCTCGACCAGCTGCTGGTCGAACTCGGGCCGGTTGATCAGCCCGAACAGCATGTGCTTGGCGCGACGGGTGCGGCTGAAGCGGCCGTTGTGCGAGAACGTCACCGCGTGCACCCGGTCCCTCAACGGCAGTTCGAAGCCGGGTGGCAGACAGTCGCGGGAGGGCCCGATGATGCCGCCGCCGCAGGTCTTGTACCGGGGAAGTTCGGCCTTCTCCAGCAGCAGCACGCGCCGCCCCGCCACCGCCGCCGCGTAGGCCGCCGAGGCGCCCGCGGGTCCCGCGCCCACCACCACGACGTCCCACACCCGCTGCACGTCGTCCGCCGAAGTATCGTCCGCCGAAGAGTTCTCGCTGCTCACGATGGTCTACTGCTCCCGATCAAGCCGCTGCCGCACCTGTCCCCCGCATCCTACGGCGGACATCGCCGCAGGCCACTGTGGGAGGATCTACGGCACTCACCGGTACAACGTCGCACCCACAAGGAGCGTGCCCATGTCCTCGCATCCGGTCGCCGAGACCGTCGCCTCGCTGATGCCCAGGGCGAAGGCGGAGCTCACCGAGCTGGTGGCCTTCAGGTCGGTGGCGGACTTCGACCAGTTTCCGAGGAGCGAGAGCGAGGGCGCCGCCCGATGGGTCGCGGACGCGCTCGCCGCCGAGGGCTTCCAGGACGTGGCCCTGCTCGACACCCCCGACGGCACCCAGTCGGTGTACGGCCACCTGCCCGGACCCGAGGGGGCGAAAACGGTCCTGCTGTACGCCCACTACGACGTGCAGCCGCCGCTGGACGAGGCCGCCTGGACCACCCCGCCGTTCGAGCTGACCGAGCGCGACGGCCGCTGGTACGGACGCGGGGCCGCCGACTGCAAGGGCGGCGTGATCTTGCACCTGCTGGCGCTGCGGGCGCTGAAGGCCAACGGCGGCATCCCGGTCCACGTCAAGGTCATCGCCGAGGGCTCGGAGGAACAGGGCACCGGCGGTCTGGAGCGGTACGCCGAGGAGCATCCCGACCTGCTGGCGGCCGACACGATCGTGATCGGCGACGCGGGCAACTTCCGGGTCGGCCTGCCGACGGTCACCTCCACACTGCGCGGCATGACCCTGGTCCGCATACAGATCGACACGCTCGAAGGGAACCTGCACTCCGGCCAGTTCGGCGGCGCCGCCCCCGACGCGCTGGCCGCGCTGATCCGCGTACTGGACTCGCTGCGCGCGAAGGACGGCTCGACGACGGTCGACGGGCTCGCCCCCGAGTCCCGGTGGGAGGGGTTGCAGTACGCCGAGGAGCAGTTCCGCCGGGACGCCAAGGTCCTCGACGGGGTCGAGCTGATCGGCTCCGGCACGGTCGCCGACCGGATCTGGGCCCGCCCCTCCGTCACGGTGCTCGGCATCGACTGCCCGCCGGTCGTCGGCGCCACCCCGTCCGTGCAGGCGAGCGCCCGCGCGCTGGTCAGCCTGCGGGTGCCGCCGGGCGTGGACGCGGTGGAGGCGACCCGGCTGCTCCAGGCCCATCTGGAGGCGCACACGCCCTGGGGTGCGCGGGTACGCATCGAGCAGGTCGGGCAGGGCCAGGCGTTCAGCGCGGACACGACCAGCCCGGCGTACGCGGCGATGGCCGAGGCGATGGCGGTCGCCTACCCGGGCCAGGAGATGCAGTACGCCGGCCAGGGCGGCTCCATCCCGCTGTGCAACACCCTCGCCGCCCTCTACCCACGCGCGGAGATCCTCCTCATCGGCCTGAGCGAGCCGGAGGCGCAGATCCACGCGGTGAACGAGAGCGTCTCCCCCGAGGAGCTGGAGCGCCTGTCGGTGGCGGAGGCGCTGTTCCTGCGCACCTACGCGGCGAGCTGACGGCTTCTGCCGAGAGCCAAGGGCCCTCGTCTCCGGGCGGGGGCCCTCCTACGGTCGTCCCATGGACGTCATCGAGCTCCTCCCGCGCCTGCACCTGCTGCGTTTCCCCGTCGGCCAGGCATATCTGTGGCGCGACGACCACGAGTTGACGCTGATCGACGCGGGACCGGCGGGCTCCGGAGCGCCGATCGCCGCCCTCGCCGCGCCCCTGGGGCGGTTACGGCGGATCGTGCTCACCCACTTCCACGAGGACCACGTGGGCGGGGCGGGCGAGTTGGCCGCGGCGACCGGCGCCGAGGTCCTGGCCCACCGCCTGGACGCACCCGTCGTACGGGGTGAGATCCCGGGCCCGCCACCGGTGTTCGAGGACTGGGAGCGCCCCCTCCACGCGGAGGCCCTGCGGCACCTGCCGCAGGGCGACTTCGCGCGCCCGCCGCAGATCACCGAGGTGTCCGGCGGGGAGGCACTCGACTTCGGCGGCGGGGCTCACGTCCTCCACATTCCCGGGCACACGCACGGCAGTGTCGCCGTCCACCTTCCGGAGCACGGCGTGCTGTTCACAGGGGACGCCGTCGCCGCGTCCCCGGTAGACGGGACCGTGATCCTCGGGGTGCTCAACCTCGATCGGGCCCAAGCGGTCGCCTCCTTCCACCGGTTGGCGGACCTGAGGGCGGACCTGGCCTGTTTCGGCCACGGCGACCCGGTGACCGCCCGGGCCTCGGCGGCGCTTCGCAGAGCGGCGGACACCTACGACCGTGATCACCGATGATGGGCTCATGCCCCGCCGCCCGCGCATCGCCCGCCACACCGACATCGCCACCGCCCTCTCCCTCCTCAGCGACCGGGAACTGGCGGACCTGGTGGCGTCGGGCACGCCGAACGGCCAGGGGGTCGGCGGACGTTCGACCCTGATCGAGGTCGGCGGTGTCCGGGTCTTCGTGAAGCGGGTGCCGCTCACCGACACCGAGAGGCTGCCCGAGCACGTCCGCTCCACGGCCAACGTCTTCGCCCTGCCGCCCTTCTTCCACTACGGCATCGGGCTCGTGGCCAGTCCCGGTCTCGGCGCCTGGCGGGAACTCGCCGCGCACACGATGACCACGAACTGGGTCCTCTCCGACCGGTTCTCCGGTTTCCCGCTGCTGCACCACTGGCGGGTGCTGCCGGACATCCCGCGCCCTCTGCCGGACGAACTGGCCGACGTGGAACGGGCCGTCGCCTACTGGGGCGGCACCCCGCAGGTGCGCGAACGCATCGAGGGCCGACGGACGGCGTCAGCGAACCTGGCGCTGTTCCTGGAGTACATCCCGCACACCGTTCACGACTGGCTCGAAACCCGCCTGGAAGCCGGTGCCGCGGACACCGCCGTGCCCTTCGTCGAGCAGGGACTGGAAGCGGTCCTCTCCTTCCTGCACACCCGCGAACTCCTGCACCTCGACGCGCACTTCGAAAACATCCTCACCGACGGCCACCGGCTCTACCTCACCGACTACGGCCTCTCGCTCTCCGCGCGCTACCGTCTGACGCCCGAGGAACGCGACTTCGTCGGCCGGCACCGCCACTACGACCGCGCCTACACCCGCTCGTACCTGGTCGTCTGGCTCGTGACCGCCCTGTACGGGTACCGCGGGCAGGAGCGGGACGCCTTCATCCGCGGGTGCGCCGGCGGTGAGCGTCCGGACGGGATCCCGGAGGCGGCCGCCGATGTCATCGCGCGGCACGCCCGAGAGGCCGTCGTGATGGGCGAGTTCAATCGGCGGTTTCAGGAAGAGAGCAGGCTCACGCCGTACCCGCCGCCGTCTCCTCACGCCCCGTGACCGCCGGGTCGAGCACGATGTCCTCCTCGCGCGCCTCGATCGTCGGCTCCTCAGGGAAGTGACAGGCCGTCAGGTGACCGTCGGGGCTGCCGCCGAGGCGGACCAGCGGCGGCTCCTCGGTCACGCACCGCTCCCGCGCCTTCCAGCATCGGGTGCGGAAGCGGCAGCCGGAGGGCGGGTCGACCGGGGAGGGGACGTCCCCGGCGAGGCGGATGCGTTCGCGTCGCCGGATGCCGTCCGGGTCCGCCTCGGGGACCGCGGACAGCAACGCGTGGGTGTACGGGTGCCGGGGGCGGGTGTAGAGGGTCTGCCGGTCGGCGATCTCGACGATCTTCCCGAGGTACATCACGGCCACCCGCTCGCAGAAGTGGCGTACGACGGCGAGGTCGTGGGCGATGAACACGAACGCGATGCCGAACTCCCGCTGGAGGTCCTGGAGCAGGTTGACGATCTGCGCCTGGATGGACACGTCCAGCGCCGACACCGGTTCGTCGGCGACGATCAGCTTGGGCCTCAGGGCGAGGGCGCGGGCTATGCCGATGCGCTGGCGCTGCCCTCCGGAGAACTCGTTCGGATAGCGGTTGTAGTGCTCGGGGTTGAGGCCCACCGTCTCCAGCAGCTCCTGGGCCCGCCGCTTGTGGCCCTGGGGCGGGTTGATCCCGTTGAGACGCATCGGGGTCTCGACGATGGTGCCGACGGTGTGCCGGGGATTCAGTGAGGAGTACGGGTCCTGGAAGATCATCTGGAGGTTGCGGCGGGCCTCCTTCATCCGGGTCACGGGCGTGTGGGTGATGTCCTCGCCGTCGAAGACGACCGTGCCGGCGCTGGGTTCCAGCAGCCGGGTGACCAGGCGGCCCGTCGTCGACTTGCCGCATCCCGACTCGCCGACCAGACCCAGCGTCCGGCCGGCCCCGACCGTGAAGTCGACGCCGTCGACCGCGTGCACGGCCCCGATCTGCCGTTGGAAGACGATGCCGTGCCGGATGGGGAAGTGCTTGCGCAGACCGCTGACCTCGAGGAGGTTCTCACCGGCCGGGGGCTGCCCGGCGGGGGCGGACTGCTGCCCGGGAAGGGGCTGGGTGCTGCTCACGGCGTGCTCCTGTTCGTCCGCGGCCTTCACTGGGCGGCCCTGCGGCCACGGATCTCGTTCTTGGTCTCCGGGGTGAGATGGCAGGCGACGAGGTGCTTGCCCGGGTCGGCGACGGCCAGCAGTTCGGGCCGGTCCACCGCGCAACGCCCCTCGGGCACCCAGCCCTTGAAGGTGCAGCGGGGGTGGAAGGCGCAGCCGCCCGGAGGGTTGATCAGACTCGGCGGGGAGCCGGCGATCGGGTTCAGCCGGCGGTCCACGTCACCGGTGATGTGCGGCATCGACTCCAGCAGGCCCCAGGTGTAGGGGTGTTCGGGCCGCTTGAGGACGTCGCGCACGCTGCCGTACTCGATGCGGCGGCCGCCGTACATCACCAGGATGTCGTCGGCGATGTCGGCCACCACGCCGAGGTCGTGCGTGATGAGGATGACGGCGGAGCCGAACTCCTCCTGCAGGTCGCGGATCAGGTCCAGGATCTGTGCCTGGACGGTGACGTCGAGGGCGGTGGTGGGCTCGTCGGCGATGAGCAGTTCGGGGTCGCAGACCAGGGCCATGGCGATCATGGCGCGCTGCCGCATACCGCCGGAGAACTGGTGCGGGTAGTCCTTCGCCCGCCGCTCGGGCTGGGGGATGCCGACCCGCTTGAGCATCTCCACCGCGCGGTCCCGGGCCTCCTTCTTGGAGACCTTGTGGTGCACCCGGTAGGCCTCGGCGATCTGGGCGCCGACGGTGAAGTACGGGTGCAGGGCGGACAGCGGGTCCTGGAAGATCATGGAGACGGTACGCCCGCGCAGCCCGCGCATCCCGTGCTCCGGCAGGGCTACCAGTTCGCGCCCCTCCAGCCAGATCTCGCCGGAGACCTGGGCGCGCGTGCCCTTGTGCAGGCCGAGCAGGGCCAGCGAGGTCACCGACTTCCCCGAGCCGGACTCGCCGACGATGCCGAGGGTGCTGCCCTTCTCCAGCGTGAAGGAGACACCGTCGACGGACTTGACGACGCCGTCCTCGGTGGGGAAGTGCACCCGCAGGTCCCGTACGTCGAGGAAGGGCGAGGGGGCGGGCGTGAGGTCCGCGGGTCGGGGAGAGGTCTGCAGGGACACGGGGGCGTTCCTTACGCGGCGGTCGGGGCTCAGGCGAGGCGGACACGGGGGTCGACGAGGCCGTACACGACATCGACGACCACGTTGGCGAGCACGACGAAGGTGGCGGCGAAGAGCGTGGTGCCGAGGATGACCGGCAGGTCGGAGTTCTGCACCGAGTCCACCGCCAGCTTGCCGATGCCGTTGATGCCGAACACCGACTCGGTGATCACCGCGGAGCCGCCGATGAGGGAGCCGACGTCCATGCCGAAGATGGTGATGATCGGGGTGATCGCGGCCCGCAGCCCGTGCTTGAGGACGACCTTGCCGGCCGGCAGTCCCTTGGCGCGGGCGGTGCGCATGTAGTCCTCGGCGAAGACCTCCAGCATGGAGGAGCGGGTGAGCCGGGTGTACATCGCGAGGTAGACGATGACCAGGGTGGCCCAGGGCAGCAGCAGGCCCTGGAACCAGGCGGACGGGTCCTGGGTGAAGGGGGTGTAGCCGGACGCGGGCAGGATCTGCCACTTGTCGACGAACAGGAACAGCAGCAGCAGGCCGATGAAGTAGATCTGCACGGAGACACCGACCAGCGCCAGTCCGACCGCCGCCTTGTCGGCGGCCCGGCCCCGGCGGACCGCGGCCACCATGCCGAGGCCGACGCCCAGGACCAGGAAGACCACCGCGGCGCCGAGACCGAGTGACAGGTCCGCCGGGAAGTCGCTCAGCAAGGTGGTGAGGACCGGTGTGTCGGTCTGGAAGGAGAGCCCCAGGCACGGCGCGCCGCAGTGCACGCGCACGCTCTGGTCGCCGTAGTCACGGCCTACGAACAGGCCCTTGAAGAACTCCCAGAACTGGGTGAGGAACGATTGGTCGAGGCCCAGCGAGTGCCTGATCTCCGTCAGCCGGGACGGGGAACAGGTCTTCCCGCAGGCCAGGAGTGCGGGGTTGGACGGCAGCGCGTAGAAGATGACGAAGGTGATCGCGGTGATCACCAGCAGGATCATGGCCGCTGCCAGCAGGCGTCGGACGAGGTAGCGAAGCATGTCGTGCTGGACCCTGACGTGAGTGGGGTGCCCGCCGGCCGGGGAGCGCCGGCGGGCCGGAGAGGGATGTGTCAGCTCTTGACGTACACGTGCACCAGGCTGGGCTCGGCCATGATCGTGTCGTCGATGACACCGCCGATCTTGGATCCGCCCAGGTCACTGAAGTTCATGTACATCAGCGGGACCACGGCGGCGTCCTTCATGACCTGCTCGTCCAGGGCTCCGTAGGCGGCGTTGGCCTGGTTGATGTCCGTCATCTTGGCCGCCTTGTCGATCTGCGCGTTGACCTTCGGGTCGTTGAGGTACGCCAGGTTGTTGTTGGACTGCGGCAGGGTCTTCATCTGCCGTCCGTCGAACAGGATGGGCAGAATGGTGGAGGCGTTCGGCCAGTCCGCGATCCAGTCGCCCCAGGTCAGGTCGTACTGGTTCTTCACGTTGTCCACGATGCTGAAGTAGTTGTTCTTGTCGAGCGGGCTGATGTTCACCGTAATGCCGATCTTCGCGAGCGCGGTCTTCACCGCGTCGGCGAAGTGCTCGTGCGTGGGGACGTTCTCCACCGACAGCGACATGGTGAGCTTCGGGTTTCCGGCCTGCTTCATCAGGGCCTTGGCCTTGGCGAGGTCACCGGCGGGGTTGGTGCTGTACAGGTTGAAGCTCTTGTGACCGTCGATGCCGGGAGCCAGCACCGATGTCGCGTAGTCCCCGTAGGCCGAGCCGCCGAAGGCACCGCGGACGGTGGTCTTGTCGACGGCGTCCTCGATCGCCTCGCGGACCCTGATGTCCTTGACCCGGCCGGTGTTGATCGCCATGTAGTTGATGCCCGGCGCCGGGATCTTGTAGAAGCGCGACTTGAGCGAGGGGTCGTTGGCGATCGTCGTCAGGTCGGAGCCGGCGATCGGAGTCTGTGTGATCGCGGTCTGGCCGGTGCCGGCGTCGGACTTGATCTGCTGGTCGATCGCGGACTGGTCCTGGCCGAACTTCGCGTCGAACTCGTTGACGTTCTGTTCGCGGATCGGGTCGGTCGACCGGCTCCAGTACTTGTTCCTGACGAGGACCAGTTCCTTGCCATGGCTGTACGACTTGATCATGTACGGCCCGTCGGACCACACGTGCAGGTCGTAGGTGGCACCCGTGTCGTGGGCCTTGGGCACCGCCGACCACCCGGTCATCGTCGTGGTCTCGTTGAAGTCGGCGACCGGCTGGTTGAGATGGAAGACGAGGGTGTACTTGTCGGGTGTCTGAATCGAGTCCAGTTGCTTCCCCTTGAAGGGGCCCTTGTACGAGGAGCCACCGACCAGCCACTGACTCGCGTACGGCGGGCCGCCGTTGATGTCGGGGGAGAAGAACCGCTCGACGCCGTACTTGACGTCCTGGGCGGTGACGTCCGTGCCGTCCTGCCACTTGACTCCGTGACGCAGGTGGAAGGTCCACACCGTGGCGCCCTTGCTGGGCGTTCCGGTGTCGGTGGCCAAGTCGCCGACGAGCTTGGGTTGCGCTCCCGTCTCGTCCCAACCGGTGAGGGTGCGGACGATTTCGTAGTCCATGCTCGAACCCTCGGTGGTGTACGTCCGCTGAGGGTCGATGTGGTTGTAGTCCGCGTCGTTGAGGATCGTCAGCGTGCCGCCCTTGGTCGGGGAACCGCTGCCGGTGGTGCTGGAGGAGCCCCCGCAGGCGGTGGCCCCCAGCGCTATCACCACGGTGGTGGCCGTGAGGGCGAACATGCGCGTTCTGCGCGTCATCAGGAAACACTCCGATCTTGTACGTGCTCCGCTTCGGGGGTCCGGCGTGGACCGTCCGAGCGGTGTTCGGGGGGAACGCGTCAGGTGCGTGCCGCGCGGGGATCGAGGGCGTCGCGGACTCCGTCTCCGAGGAGGTTGAGTGCCAGGACGAGGACCAGGAGCAGGACGCCGGGGATGAACAGGTACATCGGGTCCTGCAGGAAGTACTGGGAGGCGTCCGACAGGAGGGAGCCCCAGTCGGGGTTGGGCGGCACGACGCCGACGCCCAGGTACGACAGGGCCGCCTCGGTGGTGATGTTCTGCGGGACGGCGAGCGCGAAGGAGATCAGGATCGGCGCCCACAGGTTGGGCAGCAGCTGGCGGAAGAGGATGTGGGCCCGGCCGGCGCTCATGAGCCGCGCGGCGTCGACGAACTCCCGTTCGCGCAGGGACAGTACCTGGCCGCGGACCAGGCGGGCGGTGTAGGCCCAGGCGAACACCGCGATGTTGAGGACGAGGACCAGCAGCCGCAGGTTCTCGTCGGTGCCGCCGTGGCTGTTGGTCTGCAGCGCGTTCTGGATCACCGGGGTGAGCGCGATGATGAACAGCAGCTGCGGGAAGGCCAGCATCACGTCCATGGTCCGGGACAGCACCGAGTCGACCCAGCCGCCGGAGTAACCCGCCGCGAGTCCCGCCACCACGCCGACGACGGTGGACAGCACGGCCGACGCGAAGCCGACCAGCAGCGAGGTGCGCAGGCCGTGGACGACGCGGGCGAACAGGTCGTATCCGGTGCCCGGTTCGACGCCGAGCAGATGGTGCGCGCTGATGCCGCCCAGCGACCCGCGGGGGAAGTTGCCGGTGTCCGGGTTGATCGCCCGGCCGTCGGGGGTGATGGGGCCCCAGCCGGTCAGCGCGGTGAGCACCGGAGCCAGCAGCGCGATCACGATGAACAGGACGGTCACCACGAACGCGACCAGGGTGACCTTGTCCCGCCTGATCCGGTTCCAGGCGATGCGGGCCGGTGAGCGTCCGGCGACGACGGGTTCGGCGGCCAGGGGGTCCCCGGCCGGGTCGGCGCCCGGAGGCATGGTGCCGGTGGCGTTCTGGACCGGCGGATGCTGCGTGGTCATCGTACGGACGTCCCGGAGGTGAGCTGGGGCTGGCGCGGGGTGGCCGCGGTCGCCGTGGTGAAGGGACGCGACAGGGGACGGGCCCCTGGGCGAGAGACTGGGCGGCGTCCGGTGTCGGCGCCGTGAAGACTCTGCGGACTTTCGCAACGCTCCGTGACGCCGGTCAAGACGCTCCAGGGGCGGAAAAGTGATTGTTTGCGCAGGTTGCCAAGAGTTGACGAGAGCGAGAAGGTTCGTTAGTTCTGACATAGAGGTAAGGCGACGGTCTCTTGGCCGGTTCGCGGTGCACGTCGGCGCCGTGCGGCCCGTACGCGGCAGACTCCGTGCGTATGGGCATGACGGCGAAGTCCCCGTCGCATCCAGGACCGGCACGGCGGCGAGAGCTCGGCGCAGGTCGGCATGGGGTGCGGCGGGGACTTCGATGCCCTTCAGCGGCCGATCGAATCCCGGCTGCCGGTTCGCCGTCGGTTCAGCCGACCGGGACCCCGGCCTCCAGATAGAGCGCCGCGCCGCGTTCCCGCGCCCGCAGGGCCCAGCGCAGCCGTTCGTAGCGCACCGGAGGGAGCAGGTCGGCGGCTTCCTCCTCGGTGGCGAAGCACCAGTCGCGCAGCTCGGGTCCCGGCAGCAGGAGCCGCCCGGCCTCGGCGGAGTCCAGCCGGCCTCCGTCGAAGAGGAGCCGCAGACCGCCGTAGCCGGGAGGAGCGGGAGGTTCCCAGTCGACGACGAGGAGGCCGGGTACGTCGTCGAGGTGGATGCCGGTCTCCTCGGCGACCTCGCGGATACCGGCCCGGGCCGGAGCCTCACCGGGCTCGACGACCCCGCCCGGGAACTCCCAGCCGGCCTTGTACGTCGGGTCGACGAGCAGCACCCGGTCCTGCTCGTCGAAGAGCAGGACACCCGCCGCGAGCGTCTCGGCGGTCGGCTCGGGCGTCTGCACGATGTCGCAGACCGGCACGCTGCCCCCGCTGACGGCCTCGGCGATCCGGGAGGCGGTCTCGTACGGCGTGAGGGCCCCGTTGTCGATCGGGTAGGCGTCCGCGGTCAGCCAGGAGGCGAGGGCGGACCGGTACGGCTCTATGTGGTCGTATGCCCACTGCCGTATCCGCAGCTCACCGTCGGGGAGGTCCGGCGGGACCTCGCGCCCGGCTATTCGCTCCCGCAGGATCGTTTCCGCCGGGGCGAGGAGGACATGCTGGACAGCGATCCGGCGCGCGGCCAGGCCACCGAAGATCTCGTCCCGGTAGTCCTGGCGCAGCAGGGTCATCGGGACCACCAGGGTCCCGCCCAGCTCGGCGAGCATCGCGGCCGCCGTGTCGATCACGAGTCGGCGCCAGATCGGAAGGTCCTGGAAGTCGCCCACCTCGGCGAGGCGTTTGGGCGGAAGCAGATGCGTGAGCCCCGCGCCGATGACCTCGGGGTCGAAGAGCGTGCTGTTCGGGATCAGTTCGATCAGCTCCCGTGCGGTGGTGGTCTTCCCCGCACCGAACGCGCCGTTGATCCAGACGATCACGTTGCCCCCTCTTCTGATGGCCCCCTGTGGCTTGCCCGCTCCACCCTGCCATGGAAACCAGGCGCAGTTGAGGGCGCACAGACGGACGCCGGCGCCCCCTTCGGTCGGGGACACCGGCGCCAGGTGCCGTGATCGGGCCCCGTCAGCCGTTCTGCCCGAGGGCACCCTCGTCGGCAGCGAGGCTGTCGCCGGCGGGGGCCGCGTGGTCCAGGGTGCTGAGGGTCTTGTCGACGTCGAGGTTGCCCAGCTCCTCCCCCAGGGCGTGGGACGGGGTGACGGCCGCGACGACGAAGCCGGTGGCGAGGGAGGCGATGGCGAGCATGCTGCGCTTCTTCATGCCAGGTTCAACTGACGAACGGCGCCGGGGTCACGCCCGGCGTCCGGGTGAGCGTGACAGCGCCGAAAACGGCGGACGAGCGGCTCGTCCCCCGCCGGCACGGTCGCCGCACCGCCGTCGGACCAGGTCGGCGGCGGCCATCGGCCACTCGGCGCACTCGAAGGCGAAGCCCGCGTCGAGCAGACGACCGGGGACGACACGACGGCTCTTCAGGAGGAGCTCGGTGTCGGAACGCAGCACGAGAGCACCGAGTTCCGCCATCCAGCGGGTCGCCGGGAGGCCCGTCGGAACGCCCCAGGCGGAGCGCAGGGCGCGCATGAAGGCCCGCTGCGGCAGGGGCGCGGGGGCGGCGAGGTTCACGGGGCCGGCGAGGTCGTCCCGCTCGACGAGGAACTCCACCGCGCGCACGAAGTCCCGGTCGTGGATCCAGGACACGTACTGCGCGCCGCCCGCGACCGGGCCGCCGAGTCCGAGTCGCGCCAGCCACGACAGGACGTCGAACACTCCGCCCCGGTCGGGGCTCATCACCATGGCCGAGCGCAGGGCGACCTTGCGGGTGTGCGGGGTCGCGGCCCGCTCCTGGGCACGCTCCCAGCGGGTGGCGATCTCGACGCTGTAGGCCCAGTAGTCCGGAACACCGGGCTCGGTGCCGCCGATCAGGCCCGACTTCTCGTCGTTCGGTGCGTCGAACCGGTGGGCGTAGACGGTGGCCGTACTCATCTGCAGCCAGACCCGGGGCGGCCGGGCCGCGGCCGCGATCGCCTCGCCCACGACCTCGGTGGAACGCACCCGCGAGTCCATCATGGCTTTCAGATTGGCCTCGGTGTACCGGCAGCTGACGCTGCGCCCGGCCAGGTTGACGACGACGTCGCTGCCGTCGATCTCCGCGGTCCAGGGGCCCGGAGTCTCGCCGTCCCAGGCGACCTCGCCTGCGCGCCGCGGCCGCCTGGTCAGGACGACGACCTCGTGTCCCGCCGCGGTCAGGGCACGGTTCAGGATCGTTCCCACCTGCCCGGTTCCCCCAGGTATCACGATCTTCATGGGCTCCCCCTCTGTGTGGGGCAAGCCTAGCGCAGATATTTGAACTTGTTCAAAAGTGAGGGAGGTCGTGGGTGGGTCGCGGTATGACGGAAGGCCTCGGCCGGTCCCATCGGAACCGGCCGAGGCCTTCGAGGAAGTCGGAGACGTCAGGGTCTTCGAGAAAGACCTCGCAGAAATCAAGGAAGTCGGGGAAGTCGGGGAAGTCCGGGAAAACGTTCCTGCCTGGGCCGTCAGACCCCCGCCGCAGCCGGGTCCGCCCGGCGGGCGAGGACCGCCGCGGCCGCCCCGACCAGTCCCGCGTCCGTTCCCATCTGCGCGGGCTCCACGGTCAGCCGCTGCACGAAGGACAAGGTCGCGTAGTCACCCAGGGCCTTGCGCAGGGGCGTGAACAGTACGTCGCCGGCCTTGCCGACCCCGCCGCCGATGACGGCGATGTCGATCTCGACCAGGGTCGCGGTGGCGGCGATACCGGCGGCCAGCGCCTGGGCGGCCCGCTCGAAGGAGGCGATGGCGACCGGGTCGCCGGACCGCGCGGCATCGGCCACCGCGGCGGCGGAGGTGTCACCGTCGGGACCGGCCTGCCAGCCGTTCTCGATCGCCCGGCGGGCGATGTTGGGTCCGCTGGCGATGCGCTCCACGCAGCCGCGCGCACCGCACGGGCACGGATCTCCGTCGAGATCCACGCTGATGTGGCCGATGTGGCCCGCGTTGCCGGTCGGCCCGGGATGCAGCCGGCCGCCCAGGACCAGACCGCCGCCGACGCCGGTCGACACCACCATGCACAGCGCGTTGTCATGGCCTCGCGCGGCGCCCTGCCAGTGCTCGGCGGCCGTGATCGCCACACCGTCGCCGATCAGTTCGACGGGCAGCCCGCCGACAGCCTCCCGCACACGCTGGACCAGCGGAAAGTCGCGCCAGCCGGGCACGTTCACCGGGCTCACCGTGCCCGTGGAGGCGTCCACCGGGCCCGCGCTGCCGATACCGAGGGCCGTGGCGTGCGCCCACAGCGGGGAGGCTGTGAGCTCGGCGAGCACCTGCTCGACGGCCCGCATGATGGTCTCGCCGTTCTCCCGGGCGGGCGTGGGGCGCTGTGCGCGGGCCTGGATCCGGCCGTGGCCGTCCACCAGCGCTCCGGCGATCTTGGTGCCGCCGATGTCGAGCGCGGCCACGAGGTCGGTGTGCATCAGAGTCGGATCTCCCCGTCAGACATCGGAACAACCATGAAGAGCTTCATGAAGAGCTTGCGGACAACCGTGAGGACGCGCATGCCGCTCTCGCGGTGGGGGCGCAGGGCGGAGATTGCGGTGGACAGTGTCTCCCGCATCTGACAACGTTGTCCAGGCTCTATGCTCGACGCCACATCCTCATACACATCATCGACCACCGCATCCCCGTGTACGACAGGACAGGACACCGCACCGTGCCCGAGACCCACCGCCGCGCCGAGCGCCTCGCGGGAAGCCGCTACGGCAACCGTCCGACCATGAAGGACGTGGCCGCCCGGGCCGGTGTCGGACTGAAAACGGTCTCGCGGGTGGTCAACGGTGAGCCCGGCGTCACACCGGAGACCGAGCGCCGCGTCCAGGAGGCCATCGACGCCCTCGGCTTCCGCCGCAACGACAGCGCGCGGGTGCTGCGCAAGGGCCGCACCGCCAGCATCGGCCTGGTCCTGGAGGACCTCTCCGACCCGTTCTACGGCCCCCTCAGCCGCGCGGTCGAGGAGGTGGCCCGTGCGCACGGAGCGCTGCTCATCAACGGGTCCAGCGCGGAGGACCCGGAACGCGAGCAGGAGCTGGTGCTCGCGCTGTGCGCCCGGCGGGTGGACGGGCTGGTGGTGATTCCGGCCGGGGACGACCACCGGTATCTGGAGCCCGAGCTGAAGGCGGGCGTGGCGACGGTGTTCGTGGACCGCCCGGCCGGGCACATCGCCGCCGACGTGGTCGTCTCGGACAACCACGGCGGCGCGCGCGACGGCGTGGCCCACCTGATCGCCCACGGGCACCGCAGGATCGGCTTCATCGGCGACATGCCGCGCATCCACACCGCCGCCGAGCGCCTGCGCGGTTACCGGGCCGCCATGGACGGCGCGGGCATAGCGGTGGAGGACGCCTGGATGTCGCTGGGCGTCACCGATCCCGAGCGGGTGCGCCGGGCGGCGGAGGGAATGCTCACCGGCCCCTCCCCCGTGACCGCGATCTTCACGGGCAACAACCGGGTGACGGTCACCGTGATCCGGGTCCTGGCCGAACAGCCGCGCCCCGTCGCCCTCGTCGGCTTCGACGACTTCGAGCTGGCCGATCTGCTGCAGCCGGGCGTCACCGTCGTCGCCCAGGACGCGGCGGCCCTCGGCCGTACGGCCGCCGAGCGCCTCTTCCGCCAGCTGGACGGCACCCTGCTCATGCCGGAGCGGATCGTGCTGCCGACCCGGCTGATCACCCGCGGCTCGGGCGAGCTGCCGCCGGCGGACTGAGCGGCCCATGGAACACCTCACCCTGGAAACACTGGGCCTGGCCGAGGCGCCGCGCGATCACCCGCTGCTCTATCCGGGCGCGTGGCCGCGGGAGTCCGGGCTTCTCGACGGTGACCGGATGCTGCCCCTCGACGTCCTCGTCCACCCGGGCCGCACGCCCGTCCTGGCCGTGGGCTCCAACGCCTCCCCGGCCCAACTGCGGCACAAGATGACGGAGTCCGGGATCAGGTCGCCGATCCCGATGGTCAAGGCCCGGGTCACCGGCCTCGACGTGGGTGTCTCCGCGCACGTCAGCCGCCTCGGATACGTGTCCGCCTCACCCGTTGAAGCGCCGGGAACCGTGCGGGAGTTGTTCGTCACGTGGCTGGACGACGAGCAGCTCGCGGTGATCGACGCGAGCGAAGGCGTACCGCTGCCCGACGGCAACTACCGCCGCGCCTGGCTGCCCGCGCCCGACGTGCGCATCGAACCGGCGCCGGGCGTGGTTCTCCCGGGCGCGTACGTGTACGTCAACCGCCACGGCGTCCTGCACGACGGCACCGGCAAGCCCCGCACCCACCCGGGTCAGCGCCCGCTGCTCACCGAACTCCTCGTCGGCTCGGTCCGGTTGAGGAAGCTCTTCGGGGTCACTCCCGAGGAGTTCTGCGCCCGGGCACGGGCCGACCGACGGCTGTGCGAGCGGGGCACCCGGCTGTTCAAGGACGAGAAGCTGGTGACGGCTTCGGGGCTGGAGCGGTACCCGGGGGCCGGAAGCTGAGGGAAGGGGCCGGCTTCCGGCGCCCCGTGAACAGGGCGGCGGGACGAGCGGGGCGTGCCGATGGCGTTCAGCAGACGGGGAGTCCGGGGACCGGGGCGTCGTTGTCGCCGCCCTTGAGGTAGACGTCGCTGACGTAGACGTTCGTGTTGCCGCTGTCGTCGTCCGTCTTCGCCCACCAGACGTTGGTCCACTGGCCGTATGTCTCGCGGCGGCCCAGGTTCTGCTGGCAGTAGAAGTAGTTGGTGCCCGCGTTGAGGACACCGGCCTCGGTGCCGGAGGCGGTGTAGGACTTGGCGGTGCGCCAGACCTGGCAGTTGAACCTGCCTTTGCCGATGGAGTGGCAGGACGGGGCCGACGAGGCCGAGTCGCCACCTGTGCCGCCTCCGCCCGACGGGGCGTCGCCTCCGGTGGTGCTCGCGCCCGAGGGCTTGGCCGGTGGTAAGGCGGTCCCCCGCTCGGCGGGCTCCGTCTCGTTCTTGGCGGCTCCGGACGTCTTCGTCGGGGCCGGGCTCTTCCCGTCTTTCCGTTCGGAGGGCTGGGGGGTGTCCGAGCGTTGGGCGTCGGTACGGTCGGCAGCCGAGGAGGAGGTGGCCTCGGAGGTGACGGACGACGCCTTGGGCCGTGCCCCGGCCTCGGCGTCGCCCTGGTCGCCCAGCAGAGCGACGGTGACACCGGCGGCCACGAGGACGACGGCCACGCCCGCGGCGGTGAGGAGGACACGGCCTTTGCGGCGGGAGGAAGCGGAGGTGGGGGCGGGGGTGGACGCGGATGTCGAGGCGGCGGAACCGGATGCGGGCATGGGGCCGGTGACGGCCGGGTCCGGCCAGGTGGGGCCGGCGGGGACGGTGACGGCCAGGTCCGATCCGGCGGGGACGGAAAGGCCGAAGCCGTGCACAGGCACTCCGGCTTGGTCACCCGGGCCCGCCTGGTGTGTTGCACCGACCGGACCGGGCGCACCCGCCCGAGGATCTGCTGCACCAGCCTGTCCGGTGGCGCCCGCCCGACCGGTCGGACCCCCATCACCGGTCGGCCCAGCCTGACCCGCAGACCCCGGCCGACCGGTCGGCCCGGCGGTTCCGGCGGTTCCGGCGGTTCCGGCGGTTCCGGCGGTTCCGGCGGTTCCGGCGGAACCCGCCTCACCGGCCGGCCCGACCTGAGGGGAAGAACCCACCTGACCAGCCGGTCCCGCATGGCCGGACGACGCCGCCTGGCCCGTCGTCCCAAGCTGACCAGCCACCCCCGGCTGCCCCGGCGTCCCCTGATCAGCAGCCGCCGTCCGACCAGTCGCCCCACCCGCCCCCGCCCATTCCCCGGCCCCCGCACCCGTAGAGCCCCCCGGCTCACCCGGACCGAACCCCGGCGGCACCGCCGGAACGCTCCGGTCCCTGTCCAGCCGCTTGGGATGCGCCGGGCCGCGCAACGTCGTGGTCGGGGTGTCCGTCGCGGCAGTGTCGGCCACCGCCCGCAGCAGGTCGCGGGCTTCCTCGGCTCCTGGACGGGACTCGGGGCGTTTGTCGAGGAGGCGCTGGAGGAGGGGGCCGAGGGGGCCTGCGAGGTGGGGCTCGGGCAGGGGCTCGGTGACGATGGCGGTGAGGGTGGAGAACGTCGACGTACGGCGGAAGGGCGCGGAGCCCTCCACGGCCGCGAACAGCGTGGCTCCGAGGGCCCAGACGTCGGAGGCGGGGCCCGGGTCGGCGCCCTGGGCGCGTTCGGGAGCCAAGTAGTCCAGGGAGCCGACGAGTTCGCCGCTGCGGGTGAGGTGGGTGGCGGAGCCGTCGCCCGGGTCGTCCATGGCGGCGATTCCGAAGTCGGTCAGGAGGACCCGGCCCGACCGGTCGAGCAGGATGTTGCCGGGCTTCACGTCCCGGTGCAGGACGCCCGCGCGGTGGGCGGCGGCCAGCGCGTCCAGCACCTCGGCGCCGATACCGGCCACCTCACGCGGGTCGAGCGGGCCGCGCTCGCGCAGGACGTCGTCCAGGGACGGGCCGTCCACCAGCTCCATGACGATCAGCGGACGGCCGTCGATCTCGGCCACGTCGTGTACGGCCACCACTCCGGGATGGCGCACCCGGGCCGCCGCGCGGGCCTCTCGTTGCATCCGCAGACGCAGACCGGCCAGTTCGGGCCCGTCGGCGTCGGTGTAGGTACGCAGTTCCTTGACCGCGACCTCACGCCCGAGCACCTCGTCGACGGCCCGCCACACCACGCCCATTCCACCGCGCCCGAGCTGGGCCACGACACGGTAGCGCCCGGCCAGCAACCGTCCGGCCGCCTCGCCCGACCCCTGCTCACCCTGCCCGTACTCCCCCGAAGACACCGCAGCCCCGTTCCCGTGACACGTCCGTGCGTGACGTACAGCCTACGGGTCGGGCGTGACGGCACCAGTCGGTGGTTGCGGCTGTGACAGGTCCGCTACGTCAGGGCCGTTCCGTCGCCGAGGCCGTCAGGTCGGCGCGCCGCGGCGTCGCGAATGCCTCCAGGTCGGCGCGGGTCAGGCCGCTGAGGCGGGCGACCTCGGCGATGTCGAGGGCGCCGCAGTCCAGGCCGCGCAGCAGATAGCCGCTGAGCGCCTTGGCGGTGGCGGGTTCGTCCATGACGTCGCCGCCGGTGCGGTTGGCGTACCGGGAAAGGCGGGCGGCGGCCTGGTCGAAGCCCTCGCGGTAGAAGGCGAAGACAGCCGCGTACCGGGTGGGGATGTGGCCGGGGTGCATGTCCCAGCCCTGGTAGTAGGCGCGCGCCAGGGCGCGGCGGGTGAGACCGTAGTGCAGCCGCCAGGCGTCGTGGACCTTGGCGGTGGGGCCGACGGGCAGGACGTTGGTGGAGCCGTCCGACACGCGGACGCCGGTGCCGGCGGCCGCGACCTGCATGACCGCCTTGGCGTGGTCGGCGGCCGGGTGGTCACTGGCCTGGTGGGCGGCGGACACGCCCAGGCAGGCGCTGTAGTCGAAGGTGCCGTAGTGGAGCCCCGTGGCGCGGCCCTCGGCGGCCTGGATCATCCGGGCGACGGTGGCGGTACCGTCGGCGGCGAGGACGGCCTGGCTGGTCTCGATCTGGATCTCGAAGCCGATCCGTCCTGGCTCCAGTCCGCGCGCCTTCTCGAACGCCTCCAGGAGCCGCACCAGGGCGGTGACCTGCTCGGGATACGTCACCTTCGGCAACGTCAGCACCAACCCGTCGGGCAGGCCGCCGGCCTCCGTCAGGCCGGTGAGGAAGATGTCCAGGGTGCGGATGCCGCGGTCACGGACGGGCGCCTCCATGCACTTCATGCGGATGCCCATGTACGGGGCCGCCGTGCCGTCCTCGTACGCCCGCGCGATCAGCCGCGCCGCGCGGGCCGCCGCCTCGTCCTCCTCGGCGTCCGGACGCCGGCCGTAGCCGTCCTCGAAGTCGACGCGCAGGTCCTCGACGGGTTCGCGCTCCAGCTTGGCCCGGACGCGGGAGTGGACCGGCTCGGCGAGTTCGTCGGACAGACCGAGAACGGCGGCGAAGGAGGCGGCGTCCGGGGCGTGTTCGTCGAGGGCGGCGAGGGCCCGGTCGCCCCAGGAGCGGATGGTGTCGGCGGCGAAGACGTCCCCGGGGACATAGACCGTGTGCACGGGCTGGCGGGTGCCGGGGTCCCCGGGGTAGCGGCGCTCCAACTCGGCGTCGACGGGGGCGAGGGAGGCGCTGATCTCCTCGCTGACCGCGCCGGCGAGGCTCGTCGCCACTCGCTCCTGCTGGCCCTGACCCATCCCGCACCTCTCCCGTTTTCCGCTGTACGGAATCAACAATCCGTAGAACGAAGCTATCCGTGAAGCTTCCCGCTGGTCAACACCCCGCCCGCACCCTGCCCACCGCCTGACTCACCGCGTTCACTTGCACTGCCAAGAACCTCCAGGCCCCCTTTCGCACTTCGGTCCGCACCTTCATCCTGAGCCCTGGGGAGGGATTCGCATGGGGAACAGGACCAGCATGACGCGTCGCAGGAGCCTGAGAACCGCGGTGGCCACCGCGCTCACCGTCCCGTTGTTCGGCGCGCTTCCGGCCTCGGCCGCCAAAGCGGGAGGGCGCCGCCTGGACGTCATGACGTTCAACCTGCGCTTCGCGAGCACCACCGAGCCCAACAGCTGGGCGGCCCGCCGTCCGGTGATGCGCGCACTGTTACACCATGAGGCACCCGACGTCATCGGTACCCAGGAGGGCCTCTACCAGCAACTGCGCGACATCCACGCCGACCTGGGATCGCACTACGACTGGATCGGCACCGGCCGCGAGGGCGGCAGCCACGACGAGGCCGTGGCGATCTTCTTCGACACCCGTCGTCTGGCCCCGACCGAGCACAACACCTTCTGGCTCTCCGACACGCCGAGGGTGATCGGCTCGAACACCTGGGGCGCCTCCCTTCCCCGTATCGCCACCTGGGTCCGCTTCCGCGACCTGCGCGACGGCGGGCGGGAGTTCTACGTGCTCAACACCCACTTCGACCACCTGAGCCAGTACGCACGCGTACGTGCCGCATCACTCGTCGGGGCTCGGCTGGCGGAGCTCGACCGTTCGTTGCCGTTCGTCGTCACGGGCGACTTCAACGCCACGGCCCACAAGAACGAGGCCTACGACACCCTCCTGGGCGCCGGACTCGTCGACACCTGGGACACGGCGGCCGAGCGCGGCCCGCTGTACGGGACCTTCCACGGCTATCGACCGCTGACGCCGGACGGCGACCGCATCGACTGGATCCTCACCACGCCGGGCGTCACGGCTCACGAGGCGTCGATCAACACCTTCGAGCGCGACGGCCAGTTCCCGAGCGACCACCTGCCGGTGCACGTCACACTGACCCTGGGATGAGCCGAGGCCCCCGTGCCCGCCGGAAGGAAGCGGTCACGGGGGCCTCGTACACCCGCGGTGCACCCGGAGCACCCGGAGCACCCGAGAGGATCCGAGGTGAACCCGAGTCGGGATCAGCCCTTGCGGGTCTTGATCTCCTCGGTGAGCTGCGGGACTACGTCGAAGAGGTCGCCGACCACGCCGTAGTCGACCAGGTCGAAGATCGGGGCCTCGGCGTCCTTGTTGACGGCCACGATGGTCTTCGAGGTCTGCATGCCGGCCCGGTGCTGGATCGCGCCGGAGATGCCGTTGGCGATGTACAGCTGCGGCGAGACCGACTTGCCGGTCTGGCCGACCTGGTTGGTGTGCGGGTACCAGCCCGCGTCCACCGCCGCCCGCGAGGCACCGACGGCCGCGCCGAGGGAGTCGGCCAGCGCCTCGATGACCGCGAAGTTCTCCGCGCCGTTGACGCCACGGCCACCGGAGACCACGATCGCGGCCTCGGTCAGCTCCGGACGCCCGGTCGACTCACGCGGCGTACGCCCGGTGATCTTCGTGCCGGTCGCCTGCGCGGAGAAGGTGACCGACAGGGCCTCGACCGCCCCGGCGGCCGGAGCGGCCTCCACGGCAGCGCTGTTGGGCTTGACCGTGATGACCGGGGTGCCCTTGGCCACCCGGGACTTGGTGGTGAAGGAGGCGGCGAACACCGACTGGGTGGCCACCGGGCCCTCGTCGCCGGCCTCCAGGTCGACGGCGTCGGTGATGATGCCGGAGCCGAGGCGCAGCGCCAGCCGGGCGGCGATCTCCTTGCCCTCCGCGGAGGACGGGACCAGCACGGCGGCCGGGGAGACGGCGGCGACGGCGGCCTGCAGCGCGTCCACCTTCGGGACGACCAGGTACTCGCCGTACTCGGACGCGTCGTCGGTGAGGACCTTGACCGCGCCGTGCTCGGCGAGGGCGGCGGCCGTGTCGGCGGCGCCGTTGCCGAGGGCGACCGCCACCGGTTCGCCGACGCGACGGGCGAGGGTCAGCAGTTCGAGGGTGGGCTTGCGGACGGCACCGTCCACGTGGTCGACGTAGACGAGAACTTCAGCCATGGGATTGCACTCCTGCTTGCGAAAGGTGAGGGGCGGTCAGCGACGTCGCTCAGATGAACTTCTGGCTCGCGAGGAACTCGGCGAGCTGCTTGCCGCCCTCGCCCTCGTCCTTGACGATCGTGCCGGCCGTGCGGGCCGGACGCTCGGTCGCGGAGTCGACGACCGTGTAGGAGCCCTCCAGACCGACGTCCTCGGCGTCCAGGTCCAGATCCGACAGGTCCCAGGCCTCCACCGGCTTCTTCTTGGCCGCCATGATGCCCTTGAAGGACGGGTACCGCGCCTCGCCCGACTGGTCGGTGACGGACACGACGGCCGGGAGGGAGGCTTCCAGCTGCTCGCTGGCGGCGTCTCCGTCGCGGCGGCCCTTGACCGTGCCGTCCTCGACGGAGACCTCGGACAGCAGCGTCACCTGCGGCACACCCAGACGCTCGGCCAGCAGTGCCGGTACGACACCCATGGTGCCGTCCGTGGACGCCATGCCGGAGATCACCAGGTCGTAGCCGGCCTTCTCGATCGCCTTCGCCAGCACCAGCGAGGTGCCGATGGCGTCGGTGCCGTGCAGGTCGTCGTCCTCGACGTGGATGGCCTTGTCGGCACCCATGGACAGCGCCTTGCGCAGCGCGTCCTTGGCGTCCTCCGGGCCCACGGTCAGGACGGTGACCTCGACGTCGTCGTCGGAGTTCTCGGAGACCTGCAGCGCCTGCTCGACCGCGTACTCGTCCAGCTCGGAGAGCAGACCGTCCACGTCGTCCCGGTCGACGGTCAGGTCATCGGCGAAGTGCCGGTCGCCAGTGGCGTCGGGCACGTACTTCACAGTGACAATGATCCTCAAGCTCACGCCGGCTCTCCTACTGCATCGTCATTTTTCGGCTGCCTCTTGCAGGCAGCATAGGCGCCTCAAGCGGCCGATCCCGGTCGGGGCGACCCACGCTCCGAACGAAATATTACTCGCCAGTACACCCAGTACGTTCCCGCTAAGCAAGCGCTTTGAACTGTGACCTGTGCAACGCAGCGTAATCGGAACTCGACACCTTCGCAGCGTGAGGGGGCCGCCGCCCGGCCGCGTCCGGGGGTCGGCGGCCGACGGTCGGGGCCGTTCAGTCGCGCAGCCCGTTGAACTGCCCCTGGTGATAGAGGAGCGGGCGGCCGGGGCCGGTCGGGTCGCCGAGGACGACCTCGGCCAGCACGATGCGGTGGTCGCCGGCCGGCACCCGCGCGGCCACCCGGCACACCAGCCAGGCCAGGACGTCGTCGAGGACGGGCACACCCTCGGGACCCTCGCGCCAGGCGGTCGCCGCGCCGAAACGGTCGGCACCGCTGCGGGCGAAGGTGGCGGCCAGGTCCTGTTGGTGCTCGCCGAGCAGATGCACGCCGACGTGCTCTGCCGAGGAGACCGCGGGCCAACTGGAAGCGCCCGTGCCGATCCCGAAGGAGAGCATCGGGGGCTCGGCGGAGACCGAGGTGAGGGAGGTGGCGGTGAAGCCGACCGGGCCGCCCTCGCCGCGCGCGGTGATCACGGCGACTCCCGCCGCGTGCCGCCGGAAGACGGAGCGCAACAGGTCGGGCGAGGCGAGCCGAGGGGTACCGAGGCCGGGCGTGGCCGTCATGGAGGTGTCCTTCTGCGAGGAGGGTCGTGGGCGTCCGTGGCTGCTCAACAGCTCGGACAGCGCGCGCTCGCGGTGCGGGCCAGATCGACGTGGACCCGCCCGAAGAGAAGGAGTTCCGAAGGCATACGGTCAGGCTGACGATAGATGGTGGGCGCAGTCAAGTGCGTTCCCGTATACAAGTAGGCCCCTGTATATGGGAGATGCCTCACCCCCTGTGCGACGGGTGTCACACCGCCTCCCCCAGTGCGGCGATCACATCGGCCTTGCGCGGCTGGCCGGTGGCACGGCGGACGACGCGGCCGTCGGCGTCCAGGACCAGGACGGTGGGGGTCTTGAGGATGTCCAGCTCACGGACGAGGTCGAGTTGGTCCTCCGCGTCGATCTCGACGTGGGACACGCCGGGGACCATCGCGGCCACCTCGCCGAGGACCCGGCGGGTCGCCCGGCAGGGGGCGCAGAAGGCGCTGGAGAACTGGACGAGCGTGGCGCGTTCGCCGAGCGGCCCGCCCAGTTCGGCCGCGCCGAGCCGTTTTCCGTCGTCGCGCCCGCGCACCCGGACCCTCCCGCTCCGCCGCTGATGCAGCACTCCGTAGGCGCTCGCCGCCGCGAGCACCGCCACGCACACCACAAGTCCCGTCATCTCTGCACCAGCATTCACACGACTGCAAAGATTCCCGCCTCCCCGAACCCTGTCCCTTACGGAATGCTTCATTCCTATGGACATCGATGTGAGGGGGCCGCGTTTCGGCGCGGCCGTGACGACCGTCGTGCTGGCGGTCGCGCTGATCACCGGCAGCGCGTGGCTGCTGGCCTGGCAGACCCTGGCGTTCGCTCTGGGCGCGGCGGGAGGGGTCGGTCGTTCGCCGTACGGCTGGCTGTTCCGCGCGGCGGTACGGCCCCGGCTCGGTCCGCCGACCGAGTTCGAGGCGCCCGAGCCGCCCCGGTTCGCGCAGGCTGTGGGGCTGGTCTTCGCGGGCCTCGGACTCATCGGCTTCACGCTGGGCCCGGACTGGCTGGGGCTCGCGGCGACCGGGGCCGCGCTGGCGGCGGCGTTCCTCAATGCCACTTTCGGGTACTGCCTCGGATGCGAGATGTACCTGCTCGTGCGGCGGGTGACGGTCCGTACGGAGTAAACGTGTCTTAAAACGCCGAGGTGGATCACGGCATCGACGTGACGAGAATCTCGCCCGGCACGGGCACCAGGACTGGCTCCCGGTCCGTTCTTCGGGCACGATCTGCGAGATGCCGTAAACCTACGGCTGCGTAACTTTCCGCCTGGAGATCCCTTCCCAGGCAGAGAAGGAAGGGCCCACACCGTCCATGGCAGAGCTTGTCTACCGCCCCGTCGTTGGTTTCGCCCAGGCCCTGTTCAAGGCATGGGACCTCAAGATCGACTGCAAGGGTTCGGAGAACATCCCGCGCTCGGGTGGTGCCGTGCTGGTGAGCAATCACATCAGCTACCTGGACTTCGTCTTCAACGGGCTGGCGGCGCTTCCGCAGAAACGTCTCGTGCGGTTCATGGCGAAGGAGTCCGTCTTCCGCCACAAGGTCTCCGGTCCGCTGATGCGCGGCATGAAGCACATCCCGGTGGACCGCAAGCAGGGTGAGGCGGCCTACGCGCACGCGCTGGACTCACTGCGGTCCGGCGAGATCGTGGGGGTCTTCCCGGAGGCCACGATCTCGCCCTCCTTCACGCTGAAGACCTTCAAGTCGGGCGCCGCGCGCCTGGCCCAGGAGGCGGGCGTCCCGCTGATCCCGATGGCGGTCTGGGGCACCCAGCGGCTGTGGACCAAGGGCCACCCGCGCAACTTCAGGCGGAGTCACATCCCGATCACCATGCGCGTCGGCGAGGCCCTCGAGGCCTCCCGCGACAAGTACGCGGGCGCGATCACCCGCCAACTGCGCGAACGCGTGCAGGAACTCCTGGAAGCCGCCCAGCGCGCCTACCCGGTCCGTCCCAAGGACGCCAACGACACCTGGTGGATGCCGGCCCACCTCGGCGGCACCGCCCCCACCCCGGAAGAGGTCCGGGCGGCCGAGGCGCACTGACACCCGGCGCCCCGGCCGGAGGGTCAGGACGCCGCGGACCGCACTGTGATCCGCGCCCCCGGACTGAGCTTCTCCAGCAGTTCGGCCAGTTCGGCGGCAGCCGCCTCGATCTCGGGGACCGGCATCGGTGCCATGCCCTCCAGCAGGAAGACGGCGGAGGTGGTCTGTTCGGTGAGCCGGGTGCGCGGTCCCTGCCGCCAGTTCCATCGGCGGCAGGTCACGCCCGTCTCGTCCCGCCACACCACCTCACCCGCGTCGGGGTGTTCGACGACCTCCTCGCCCCCGGCGACTGTCACGAACTCCTCGTCGCCGGTGGCCCGGACGAGGCGCATACCGCCCTGGATGTGGTCGAGGTCCTCGCCTCCGACCGGGATCAGGTGGGCGACGCTGACGGCGTTGTAGAGGTCGACGAGCAGGTTGATGCGGGGCAGGCCCGCCTCCGACAGGGCCCTTTTCGCCAGTGCCTCCGCCGAGTTGCGGGTGCGTGACGGCTTCGAACCGAACGCCGTGTAGACCTCGCGCCAGGCCGCCATGTGCGGGTCCTCGTGCGGGGCCCGGCCGTCCAGACGTACGGCCGGGCGGCGGGCCGCGTCGTCGAGCAGGGCCGAACCGCCGTCGGTGCTGGGTCCGTTGGTGAGTCCGTGGGCTTCGACGGCGACGTGTGTGAAGCCCGGTGCCAGGGCGCGCACCTCGTCGGACACGGTCAGGGAGAGGGTCATCGCCTGCCTCAGGGTGCGGTGGGGAGCGTCTTCCAGAGGTACGGACGGTCCGGGGCAGCCTTCAGGGCACCCAGGACAGCCGGGTGTGGTTCAGCGTACAGGACCGGACAGTCCACCTCATTGGACGCCGGGTCCGCGAGCACAGGAAAGCGATCACCCGAGAGTCAATGACTTTTCGGGTGACCGCACACCTATTCACCACTCGGAGTCGCCGCTACCGCGCCGCCTCCTCCTTCAGCGCCGCCACGAACGCGTCCACGTCGTCCTCGGTCGTGTCGAAGGCGCACATCCAGCGCACCACGCCCGCGTCCTCGTCCCAGAAGTAGAAGCGGAACCGCTGCTGAAGACGCTCGCTCACGTCGTGCGGCAGCTTGGCGAAGACGCCGTTGGCCTGCACCGGGTAGAGGATCTCGACGCCGTGCACGGCCCGCACGCCCTCGGCCAGCCGCTGGGCCATCTCGTTGGCGTGGCGGGCGTTGCGCAACCACAGGTCCTTGGCTAGCAGGGCCTCCAACTGGACCGACACGAAGCGCATCTTGGAGGCGAGCTGCATGGACAGCTTGCGCAGGTGCTTCATGTGGCTGACGGCGTCCTGGTCGATGACGACGACCGCCTCACCGAAGAGCGCGCCGTTCTTGGTGCCGCCCAGGGAGAGGATGTCGACGCCGACCGCGTTGGTGAACGTCCGCATCGGGACGTTCAGCGAGGCCGCCGCGTTGGCGATCCGCGAGCCGTCCAGGTGGACCTTCATCCCGCGCGCGTGGGCGTGCTCGCAGATCGCCCGGATCTCCTCCGGCGTGTAGAGGGTGCCGAGCTCCGTGCTCTGGGTGATCGAGACGACCTGCGGCATCGCGCGGTGCTCGTCCTCCCAGCCGTACGCCTGCTTGTCGATCAGCTCCGGGGTGAGCTTGCCGTCGGGCGTGGGCACGGTGAGCAGTTTCAGGCCGCCCATGCGCTCGGGGGCGCCGCCCTCGTCGACGTTGATGTGGGCGCTCTCGGCGCAGATCACCGCGCCCCAGCGGTCGGTGACCGCCTGGAGCGCGACCACGTTGGCGCCGGTGCCGTTGAAGACGGGGAACGCCTGAGCGGTGGCGCCGAAGTGGCTGCGGACGATCTGCTGGAGGTTGTCGGTGTACGCGTCCTCGCCGTACGCGACCTGGTGCCCGCCGTTGGCCAGGGCCAGCGCGGCGAGCACCTCCGGGTGGGCTCCGGCGTAGTTGTCGCTGGCGAAGCCGCGCAGGTCCGGGTCGTGATGCCGCCGGGCCTGCGTAAAGGCGGTCTTGGACGGGTTCACGGCTTCTCGGTCAGCCACAGACGGTTTCCGTTCACTTCGGCGGCGGGCCGGCCCCAGACGCCGACGACGGCGTCGGCCAGGTCCTTGACGTCCGTGAAGCCGGCGAACTTCGCGTTGGGTCGGTCGGCGCGCATCGCCTCGTGCACGAGGGCCTTCACCACCAGGATGGCGGCCGCGGAGGTCGGTCCGCCGGCGCCCCCGGCCTTGCGGAAGGCGTCGGCCAGCGCGAGCGTCCAGGCCTCGGCGGCGGCCTTGGCGGCGGCGTACGCGGCGTTGCTCGCGCTGGGCTTCGTGGCGCCGGCCGCGCTGATGAGCAGGTAACGCCCGCGCTCACTGCGCTGAAGGGGCTCGAAGAAGGCCAGCGAGGTGTGCTGCACGGTGCGGATGAGCAGCAGTTCCAGGAAGTCCCAGTCGTCCAGGCTGGTCTTGATGAACGTCTCGCTGCCGCGCCAGCCGCCGACGAGGTGGACCAGTCCGTCGATCCGGCCGAACTCCTTTTCGGTACGCACGGCCCAGTCATGGGTCGAGTCGAGGTCGAGCAGGTCGACGGTCTCGCCGGTGACCGCGGCGCCGCCGGCGCTGTAGCGGGCCGCGTCGACAGCCTCCGCCAGCCGCTCGGGGTCGTTGTCCGCGCCGACGACGGTCGCCCCCGCCTCGGCGAGCCTGAGCAGGGTCGCGCGCCCGGCGGGTCCGCCCGCGCCGGCCACCGCGATCACCGCACCGCTGAGAGCCCCGTTCCTCATGTTCTTCGCCTCCTGAGCAGTGTTCTCGGTACGCAGGTCGCTCACGCGGCGATCCGCTCGGCACTCTCCGCCGTGATGCCCTTCGTGGAGGCGATCACGTTCTTCAGCTTCTTGGAGAGGGCCTCATAGAACATGCTCAGCGGAAACTCGTCCGGAAGCACCTCATCGACGAGTTTCCGCGGCGGCAGGCTCAGGTCGAGGGCGTCGGGGCCCTTGGCCCACTTGGATCCGGGGTGCGGGGCGAGGTAGGTGGCGACCAGCTCGTAGCCGGCGAACCAGTGGACGAGCTTGGGGCGGTCGATGCCGTCGCGGTAGAGCTGCTCGATGTCGGCGCACAGCTGGTTGGTGACCTGCGGGGCGCGCTGCCAGTCGATGAACAACTGGTTGTCGGTCCAGCGGACGACATCGTGCTTGTGGAGGTAGGCGAAGAGCAGCTGGCCGCCGAGGCCGTCGTAGTTGCGTACCCGCTCGCCGGTGACCGGGAAGCGGAACATGCGGTCGAAGAGCACCGCGTACTGCACGTCACGGGCCTGCGGGACACTGTCCGCCTGCAGCTTCACCGCCTCCTTGAAGGCGGTCAGGTCGCAGCGCAGCTCTTCGAGGCCGTACATCCAGAACGGCTGACGCTGCTTGATCATGAACGGGTCGAAGGGCAGGTCGCCGTGGCTGTGGGTGCGGTCGTGGACCATGTCCCACAGCACGAAGGCCTCCTCGCAGCGCTTCTGGTCGTGGACCATCGCGGCGACGTCCTCGGGGAGGTCGAGGCCCAGGATGTCGACGGCGGCCTCGGTGACCCGGCGGAAGCGGGCGGCCTCGCGGTCGCAGAAGATGCCGCCCCAGCTGAACCGCTCCGGAGCCTCGCGCACGGCGATGGTCTCCGGGAAGAGGACGGCGGAGTTGGTGTCGTAGCCGGCCGTGAAGTCCTCGAACGTGATGCCGCAGAACAGCGGGTTGTCGTAGCGGGTCCGTTCCAGCTCGGCCAGCCAGTCGGGCCAGACCATGCGCAGCACGACCGCCTCGAGGTTGCGGTCCGGGTTGCCGTTCTGTGTGTACATCGGGAAGACGACCAGGTGCTGGAGGCCGTCCGCGCGGTGGGCGGCGGGCTGGAAGGCCAGCAGCGAGTCGAGGAAGTCCGGCACCTGGAAGCCGCCTTCGGCCCAGCTGCGCAGGTCCCTGACGAGGGCCTGGTGGTAGGGGGCGTCGTGCGGGAGCAGCGGGGAGAGCTCCTCGACGGCGCGCACGACCCGCTGTACGGCGCGTTCGGCGAGCGCCGGTTCCGGGGAGCCCTCGGCGGCGAAGTCGATGGAGCCGTCCTTCGACTGCCATGGCCGGATCAGCTCCACGGCATCCTTGAGCACGGGCCAGGCCGGGTGCTCCACCACCCTGACCACGGGAGGAACCTGCTCCTCCGAACCCACCTGCACAAGAATTTCCGTCATGACCCATCCTCCACGGGAGAACCTCGCGTAAGGAGACCGTATACACAGGCGGTTTCGGTCAGCAAGTGGAGACTCCGGAAAATATCCCGTACATGCCCATCGTCACAGAACTTTTTCCTGCTGGACACCGCGACGACAGCTGCTTCCGCTTCACCCGCCCGCTTACGGCGCAGGCGCGGGTTCATCGCGGGGCGAGGCCGTTAGGCTGCTGCGGATCTGCCCGCGCGGCCGTCCGCCCCGGCCCGCGCCGGGAGCCGAGCCGCCGTCGACGGAAGCGAGTCGAACGTTGAACTTCCTCACCATCGGTCACCGCGGAGTCATGGGTACCGAACCCGAGAACACCCTGAGGTCCTTCGTCGCCGCCGAACAGGCCGGCCTCGACGTGATCGAACTCGATCTGCATCTGAGCAAGGACGAGGCCCTCGTCGTCATGCACGACGCCGACGTGGACCGTACGACCGACGGAACCGGCCCGATCGCCGAGCAGACCCTCGACGAGCTGCGCGCCCTGGACGCCGGACGGGGCGAACGGGTCCCGGTGTTCGAGGAGGTCCTGGACGCCGTACGACTGCCGTTGCAGGCCGAGATCAAGGACGTCGCCGCGGCCCGGGCGCTCGCCGAGGTCATGGAGCGGCGGGACCTCACCGCGCGGGTGGAGGTGTCCTCGTTCCACGACGAGGCGATCGCCGAGATCGCCCGTCTGCTGCCGGGCGTACGCACCGCGCTGATCGCCAGCCGGTACGGCACCGACATCGTGGACCGCGCGGTGGAAGCCGGCGCCTCGACCGTCTGCCTCAACATCCGCCGCCTCACGCTGGAGGTCGTGGAACTCGCCCGCGAGGCGGACCTGAGGATCATCGGCTGGGTCGTGAACACACAGGAGCACCTGCGGCTGGTGCGCGCGCTGGAACTGGACGGCGCGACCACCGACTACCCGGAGATCAAACGGACGGGCCGCTTCACGGCGTGACGATCGGCTGAGCGCGGTGGCCCTTACGCGAGCTCCTTGACCAGCAGCTCGAACTGCAGGTCGTCACGCTGCGGAATGCCGAAGCGCTCGTCGCCGTACGGGAAGGGCGTCATCTTTCCCGTACGGCGGTAGCTGCGGCGCTCGTACCAGGCGATGAGGTCCTCGCGTACGGAGATCACCGTCATGTGCATCTGTGTGGCGCCCCAGATCTCGCGGGCCTGCCGCTCCGCCTCCGCGATGATCAGCTTGCCGAGCCCGCCGCCCTGCTGCGCGGGGCTGACCGCGAACATCCCGAAGTAGGCGTGGTCACCGCGGCGTTCGAGCTGGCAGCAGGCGATGACCTGCCCGTCGCGCTCGACCGTGAGCAGCCGGCTGTTGGGCGCCTCGATGACCTCCCGCACACCCTCCGGGTCGGTCCGCTGCCCTTCGAGAATGTCCGCCTCGGTGGTCCAGCCCCCGCGGCTGGCGTCCCCCCGGTACGCCGACTCGATCAGCGCGACCAGAGCGTCCACGTCGGCATGGGTGGCGTCACGGAAGGTCAGGGAGGTGGTTCCCATGGCTCGGTTTCTCCGGTTCTCGGGCGCGGCTCGGGCACCGATGAGAGTAGCGCTGCCACTAGGCTCCGGGTGCATGGTGCACGTACTGAGTGGCCGGACCCTGTTGCGGCCCACTGATCCCGAACGGTCCCGTGTCTTCTACGGCGAACAGCTGGGGCTCGCCGTCTACCGCGAGTTCGGCGAGGGGCCGGATCGCGGGACTGTGTACTTCCTCGGCGGCGGGTTCCTGGAGCTCTCGGGGCGGTCGGAGGTCCCGCCGTCGTCGTCCGTGCGGCTGTGGCTCCAGGTGGCGGACGTGGCCGCTGCCCACGAGGAGCTGCGGGGCAAGGGCGTCGAGATCGTGCGGCCGCCGGTGAAGGAGCCGTGGGGGCTGATCGAGATGTGGGTCGCGGATCCGGACGGGACGCGGATCGTGCTGGTGGAGGTGCCGGCCGACCATCCGATCCGGTATCGGCCGGGGATCTGAGCTCAGCCCGGCCGGTGCTGCCAGCGGCGGTCGGTGCGGGTCAGTTCACGGAAGCCGGCCGAGGTCAGACGGTCGATCGCCGTCTGGTCGGTCGAGGGTTCGCAGGCGAGGAGACGGTCCACCCCGCACTGGTCAAGCCAGTCGGCGGCCTGGGCGAGGAGCCGGTGATCCAGGCCGGTGCCGTAGGCCACCGGGTCGATGTGCAGGTTGCCGATGTCGGCGAGGCCGGCGGCGCGGGCGTGCCGTTCCGGGCGGGCCAGAGAGGTGTCGACCTCGATGAAGCCGAGGGCGCGCCCATCGGCATACGCCGTGCGACGGGTGCCGCGCTCCCCCAGCGTGCGCTGGACGGTGATGCCCGGGCGGGCCTCGGCGGGCGGCAGGTCGGGCACCGTGCGATGAGGATCACCTGCGTGCCACCGACGTGCCTGAAGCCCGCGCGTTCGAAGGCGGCACGGATGTGCGGCCAGTTGCGGGGCAGGCCGTACGCCACGGGGCCGGCACCTCTCCCCCGGCGTACCGGGCCCGTACGTTCCACCGGGCGAGCTGGGCCAGGCAGGCTCCCATCAGCAGGTCGGCGGCGGCGTCGGCGTCCGGCCTGAAGGAGGCCGGCGGATGGCAGAGAAACCAGTCGATCTCACCGATGTCCCGGTAGGACTCGCCGACCTCCGGGTCGGCCCGGTAGCGCAGCAGATGCGCGGCACCGTGTTCGTCGAGACGGAGACGCCGGGGACGACGGCGGCGACATGCGCGTTGACCAAGGCGGTGAGCTGGTCACGGTCGTCGCGGCGGAAGGGGCGCACCGTGAGCGCGGACATGCGGGGACCTCCGGGTGGTGAGTGGTGTGCGCTGGAGGCCGCCATGCGGTGCGGTACGGGGGCGAGGTTACGGCGGTCCGGGCGCCGCGTGCCACCTTGTTTTCCGTCGGATGGCCGAGAGCGTGGCCCGGGCTTAGCGTGCTGGAGGGGACCGCAGAGGACTCGCTCCGGGAGGAACACCATGAAGCTCGACAAGCCGGTGACCGGTGGCCCGTGCTGGACCGAGCTGGGGACCGACGACATGGAGGCGGCCGAGCGGTTCTACACGACGCTGTTCGGCTGGCGCCCCGAGACGGATCGGCGCGCGGAGGCCGGGGGCTACACGGTCGCGCACCTCGGCGACGCGGCGGTGGCGGCACTGACCCCGCTGTACCAGGAGTCGCAGCCGGTCGCGTGGAACGTGTCGTTCGCGGTGACGGACGCCGACGCCGCCGCGCGGAAGGTGACCGAGGCCGGCGGCACGGTCCTGGTCGGCCCGATGGACGTGCTCGACGTGGGCCGTTTCACCGTGGCCCTCGACCCGGCCGGCGCGGCCTTCCAGCTCTGGCAGCCCCGGTCCTTCCCGGGCGCGGGGCTGTTCAACGCGCCCGGGTCCCTCGGCTGGGTGGAGCTGATGACCCGGGCACCCGAGCGGGCCGAGGCCTTCTACACGACGGTGTTCGGCTGGAGCGTCAACGCCTCGGAGCACTACACGCAGTGGGGGCTCGACGGCGCCGACTTCGGCGGCATGGTGACCATGGACGAGAAGTTCCCGCCCGAGGTGCCGCCGCACTGGCTGCCGTACTTCGCCGTCGAGGACGTGGACGCCACCACGGCCACCGCGACCTCGGCGGGCGGCACCGTCCTCATGGAACCCGCCTCGGTCCCCGACGGCCCCCGGATCGCCGTGCTGCGGGACCCGCGGGGAGCGGTGTTCGGCGTGTACCTCGCGGGGGACGAGGGCTGAGAAGCGGGCACACGGGGCAAGGGGGCGACCGGGCAACCGGGCGACGGGGCAACGGGGCGACGGGGCGACGGGGCGACGGGATAACGGGATGCGGCCGGCCGGTCACTGGGGCCGTATAGCGTCCCGGGCGTGCGTTGATCCTCGGTGCGGCGGCTGACGGCCGCCGCGGACGGAGCGGCCACCCTCCCGTCGGCACGACGGCGAGGGCGGTCCGCGTTTTCCGACCCCGTCGCACCCGGGAGATCCCCATGACGCACGTGACTCACGAACCCCCGCTGTCCTACGACGAGTTCCTCGCCCGCGCCACCGCCGACCCGGCCGTCGCCGGCCTCCTGCTGAAGGGCTCGCGCGCCCACGCCGGCATGATCACCGAGCACTCCGACCAGGCCCTGTTCTCGCATAGCTACGGCGAACGGACATGTAGCGCAGGGTGAGGCTCGGGGCTGGAGCGGGCGCGAGGGTCGACGGCACAGCGATCGGCAGTGGCAGCGATTCAGCTTCGAGGTTCAGTTATCGGACTTCCGGCGCGCCTAGCGGGGCCTGAGTCCGTCGACGACGACTTCCAGCATGCGGTTCAGTTGGGGGCGCTGCTCGGGTGCGCCGGCCACGGAGAGCAAACCGGCGAGGATGCCGCCTACCTCGACCGGGTCGATGTCGCTGCGCAGTTCTCCTGCTGTGGCGCCGGCCTCGAGCACCATCGCCAGGACTTGCTGGACCTCGTCGCAGACCGGTCCGGTGCCGAAGCGGCCGGAAGCGCTCATGGCGACCAGGGCCTCGCAGATGCCGCGTCGTTCGCCGGCCCAGTCGGCGAATCGGAGCATCCACGCGTGGAGGGCCTGTGCGGGCGGCTTAGTGGCCAGCAGGGTGCGCGCGTCTTCGCGCAAGGGGCGGATCTGGTCCCGGTAGACCTCTTCGACCAGATCCTCTCGGGTGGGGAAGTGCCGGTACAGGGTGGCGTTCCCCACTCCCGCGCGTTTGGCGATCGCGTCCAGCGAGATCGGGCGTCCGGAGGCGAAGACTTCGGCGGCCGTGGCGATCAGCTGCTCGCGGTTGCGCTGCGCGTCGGCGCGCAGGGTGCTGCGTGGAGGTGTCATGACCTTCGCGATCGTGAGTGTCGGATGAGACTCGGGAACGATTCGGGGATGTCCCCGGTTCAGTGTACGGTGAGACAATCGGGGAGTTCCCCGGTTACGGGTGGTCTCACCCATCGCTTCAGCGACGAAAGGTCTGCCATGCCTACAGCGGTCATCACCGGGGGGACGACCGGGATCGGCAGAGCGACGGCCGAGCTGCTGCACGCCCGCGGCCACCAGGTCGCGGTCACCGGACAGAATCCCGAATCCGTCGCGCGGGCGCAGTCCGAGCTCCCCGGTGACGTGCTCGTCGTCCGATCCGACGGGCGCGTGCTCTCCGACACCGACGCCCTGATGTCGGCGGTGTCGGCGCGGTTCGGATCGTTGGACCTGCTCTTCCTCAACGCCGGGATCTTCCGTCCGGCACCGGTTGCCGAGGTGACGGAGGAATCGTTCGACGAGCACGCCGACCTCAACTTCAAGGGCCAGTACTTCACCCTCCAAAAGGCTCTTCCCCTCATGAACGACGGCGGCTCGATCGTGCTGACCGTCGGCATCGGATCCCGTCGCGGCACCCCTGGCGCCACGGTGGGGGCGGCGACACGCGGCGCGCTGCTGGCCATGCTGCCCTCCCTCGCGCTCGAACTGGCCCCGCGCAGGATTCGCGTCAACGCCGTGAGCCCCGGGGCCACCGACACCCCGCTGCTCAACAAGCTGGGGGTGCCTGAGAGCGGCCGGGAAGCCATGCGCTCGAAGATCCCCTTCAAGCGCTTCGGAACCAGCCAGGAGGTCGCGGAAGCAGTCGCCTTCCTCGCCTCGGACGCCGCCGGCTACATCACCGGCCAGGACATCACCGTGGCCGGCGGCTACGGGCTCGGCGCCTGAAACCCGGGCGAGTCGACCACCAATCCGCACCTCTCGAACGCCACGAACCGCACCTCACAGGAGAACACGATGGCACTCACTCTCGACACCTATCGGCTGCTGGGCCGTTCCGGACTCCGGGTCTCACCGCTGGCGCTGGGCACGGCGACCTTCGGCACCGAGTGGGGCTGGGGCGCCGAGCGCGACGAGGCGCGCAAGCTCTTCGACCGCTACACCGAGCTCGGCGGCAACTTCTTCGACACCGCCAGCACCTACACCAACGGCAGCTCCGAGCGACTGCTCGGCGAATTCGCCCGCACCCACCGCGACAAGATGGTGCTGGCGACGAAGTACTCGACGCTGCGTCAGCCCGGTGACCCGAATTCCGGGGGTACCCACCGCAAGAGCATGCTGGCGTCGGTGGAAGCCAGTCTGCGGCAGCTGAACACCGACTACATCGATCTGCTCTACGTGAACCTATGGGACTTCAGGACGCCGGTGGAGGAGATCCTGCGGGGCCTGGACGACCTGGTGAGGCAGAGCAAGGTGCTGTACGTGGCGATCTCCAGCGCCCCGGCCTGGCAGGTGTCGCGCATGCAGGCGATCGCCGACCTGCGCGGTTGGTCACCACTGGTCGCACTGGAGACCGAGTACAGCCTGATCGAGCGCACCGCGGAGCGTGACCTGATCCCGATGGCACGCGAGATGGGACTCGGCGTGGTCCCCTTCTCCCCATTGGGCGGCGGGGTGCTCACCGGCAAGTACAGCCGGGAGGACCAGAACCAGGCGGGCTCCGTTGTCGGCGAAACCGCCGGCAACCGCAAGAGCCTCAACGTCGCCCTGGGATGGGTCACCGACCGCAACCTTGCCATTGCCGATGTGGTGAAGGAGGTGGCCTCGGAGCTGGGCCGCACACCCGCCCAGGTCGCACTGGCCTGGACCCTGAACGCCCCGGGCGTGACGGCACCCATCATCGGCGCCCGCACCATCGCGCAGCTGGAGGACAACCTGGGTGCTCTGCAGATCGACCTCACTCCTTCCCAGCTGGCCCGCCTCGACGAGGTCAGCTCCATCGACCTCGGCAATCCGCACGACCTGCTCGCCAGCGATCACATCCGCACGGTCACCACAGGCGACATGAAGATCGAGACCCTCGGCTGATTCGCTTCCTGAATAGCGACATCCAGATATATCGACATGTTTTTGACGAAGGAACGGAGCAACCTCGGTATGGGTGAGTACAGCGCCAAGAATGTGGTGATCACGGGTGGCGGCAGCGGCATGGGGCTCGCGCTGGCGGAGCTGCTGGTGCAAGGCGGAGCCCGCGTGGTGATCACCGGCCGTTCTCAGGCCAAGCTCGACGCGGCACGCGAGCGGCTCGGCGAGAATGCCGTGGCTGTCCGGGCGGATGTGGCCTCACTGTCCGACCTGGATATGCTCGTCGGCCGTGTAAAGAGCGAGCTCGGCTCGATCGAGGCTTTGTTCGTCAACGCCGGCATCTCACCCCTCACGCCCCTCGAGTCGACGACCGAGGACGTGTACGACGAGCTGTTCGCGATCAACGTCAAGGGCGCCTTCTTCACTGTGCAGAAGCTCGCTCCGCTGCTGAGCGCGAACGCCGGCATCGTCCTCACCACCTCGATCGCGAACGTCATCGGCATGGTGGACACCAGCGTCTATGCGGCCGGCAAGGCGGCGCTGCGCTCGATGGCCCGCACCTTCTCCCGGGAGCTGCTTCCGCGGGGAATCCGTGTCAATGCGATCAGCCCGGGTCCCATCGACTCGGGGATTCTGGAAACGATGAACTTGTCCAAAGAGGCCGCTGACCAGTTCAGGGCGGAGCGGACCGCGAGCAATCCTATGAAGCGCTACGGCACCGTCGAAGAGTTCGCCAAGGCGGCCGCATTCCTCGCCTTCGATGCCACGTACACCACCGGCATCGAGCTGGCCGTGGATGGCGGCGAAACCCAGCTCTGAGCTCGCCTGCCGTCCCGCCACGGGCGTAAGGCCCACTACCACCAGCCCTGTCCTCCCGAAGCTGCCGCGAAGTGACAAGTAGCTCTCTGCAGCAAGGCAGGGGTGTGTTTGTCCGGTTTTTCGATCTTCTCGGGTTGTTGAGGGAGCTGTTCCGCGAGGTTGGTCCGGTCACGACGACCGGAGGGAGCGCGGGGTGCGGCAGGACTGGGAGCCGGAGGACCTGATCGAGGTCTGGAAGCTGCTGGAGGAGGACCAGGAGCGGCTGCGGAACAAGTCGGGGGCGAATCGGCTGGGGTTCGCGTTGTTGCTGAAGTTCGTCGAGGTGGAGGCCCGGTTCCCGGAGGATGCCGGGGAGATCCCAGCGCCCGCGGTGTCGTACGTGGCCCAGCAGGTGGTGCCCAGCCGCCGTGGGGAGATCTTCAACCACCGCAAGCGCCCCATCGTCGCGACGCCGCGCGGCCAGGTGCTCCTCGACCAGCTCGACCGGCACCGCACGCAGGCCGAGCCCCGCCCCGCCGAGGGGCCCGAGCGCGGGCGGAGACCGCTGTGTCCGCAGGGTTTCTAGTTGGTGCCGGCGGTCAGCTCGCTGAACAGCTTGTTCGCGGACTCGGAGGCGAACTGGCGCTGGAGCTCGGCGCGGGCGATCTGCTTCTTGAACTCGCCCTCGTAGCCGGTGAATCCGGCGTTGTGCATGGTGTCGGTGATCCACGTCGCGAACGCCTGATAGTTCCAGATGTGCGGCAGGCAGGTTTGCGAGTAGCTGTCGAGGAGGCTGGAGTCGCCCTCGATGGCATGGCGGATCACGGCGCGGGCGAGGACCTCGGTGTCGTGCAGAGCGAGGTGGATGCCCTTGGCGCTCATCGGCGGGACGATGTGCGCGGCGTCGCCCAGGAGGTACAGGTTGCCGTAGCTCATCGGGTCGAATACCACGCTGCGCAGCGGAACGATCTGCTTGGACAGGATCTGCCCGCGCGAGGGCGGCGTGCCAAAGCGGGCCTCCAGCTCGCTCCAGATGCGCTCGTCCGGCCACTGCTCTGGGGTGTCGTCGACCGCGCACTGGAGGTAGATGCGGCTGGCTTCGGGGCCGCGGGGGATCATCCCGGCCAGGCCCAGTTCGTGAATGGCCATGCCCGAGGGCTTGGTCTCGGTGGCGGCCAGGACGCTGAGCCAGGAGTAGCCGTACGCGTGGGAGTATTCGGTCAGCGCGGAGGCGGGGATGGAGCGGCGGGAGACGCCGTGGAAGCCGTCGCAGCCGGCGACGAAGTTGCACTCGATGGCTTGCGCCGCCCCGTCGGCATCCCGGTAGCGCACCACGGGGCGGCCCTGGGTGAGGTTCTCCGGGGCGACGTCCGCGGCCTCGTAGCGCAGGTCACCGCCCTCGCGCAGGAAGACCTCGGTGAGGTTGCGGACCAGGACCTGCTGCGGGCAGTACAGGCTCTCGTTGTCGTCCTCGTCCACGTCGATCGGCATCGCGTGGCCGTCGATGTAGAAGCCGCCCTCGCTGTGCGGGATCGGGTCGCCCGCAAGGACTTCCTCCAAACCCCACTCGCGGAACAGGCGCACCCCGAAGGTGTCGATCGTTCCGGCGCGCTGGCGCTTCTCGACATAGGCGCGAGGGTGCTTCTCCAGCACGATGCAGTCGACGCCGTTGCGCAGCAGGAAGTTGCCGAGGGTCAGACCGGCGACGCCGGCCCCGATGATGACGACGGCCGTGTCGTCGCGTGTCTCCGTCATGCGTGCGAGCCCTTCGTGATCCGTTCAGTGGTCGGTACGCGCCGAACGCGTACGTCGCGGAGCCGGCCACCAGGTCGGAGGTCGGCGCCCGCTCGCTGTCCACTGTGGAAGACCTGGCGGGATGCGAACCACTGGTAAGTCGACACCCGATACCGGAAACCCGCCAAGACGGATCGGGCCTTACTCACGACGCACCTGACCAGCGCAAAGAGGGCGAACAGGGAGGGCGAACAGGCGGGGGTGACAGCTAGCGCGACTGAAAGCGCAGACCGGCCTGGTAGCGGCCAGGGGTCTGGCCGACGACCTCGGTGAAGGCGTCGATGAAGGTGGACGGGTTGGACCAGCCGCACGCGACCGCGGTCTCCGTCACCGTCATCCCATCGGTCAGGTGCGCCAGAGCGTGGTGGATGCGCAGGGTGGTCCGCCAGCGGTGGAAGCTCATGCTCAGCTCAGCGTGGAACAGGCGGCTGAGCGTGCGCTCGCTGGCTCCCACCGCCCGGCCCAGCTCGGCCAGGGTGGAAGGCCGGGCGGGGTCCTCGCGTAGCAGGTCGGTGGCGGCACGCAGCCGGTCGTCGCTCGCTTCGGGAAGGTGCAGGGAGGTCTCGGCGGCGTCGGCCAACTCGTCCACGATCACGGCGAGCAGGCGCCGGTGGGCCCCGGCCCGCCGTTCCGGCTCGTCGGTGAGCGCCAGGAGGGCCTCCCGCAGCAGCGGGCTCACCGCGAAGACGCTGGGGTGACCGATGAGCTCGGCGCACAGGTCGAGCGGGACGGACACCAGCCGGACGTCGGTCTGGCCGTAGAAGCGGTGCGAGTGGGCAAAGCGCGGGGGCGTCCAGGTGATCCTGTCCGCCGGGGCGACCCAGGTGCCGCGCTCCGTGGCCGTGGCCAGGGCGCCGGCGGCGGCGTAGACCAGCTGCCCCTGGACGTGGCTGTGGGGATCGAGCTGGAAGCCGTGCGGCAGCCAGGCACCGCCTTGCAGGATCTCGTCGTCTGCATCGGCGGGCGTCGGTGAAGGATGGCGGGTTGTCGGCATCAGGCGTCAGTTTACCGGTGGTCTTGCCGGGTGCGCCGCGCCGAGAGTGGTCGCATGACCCTGATGAAGCCCATGTCCTGTCCCCGGGGGAGGTAGCGGTGGCGTCCCGGATCCAGCGCCCGCGCAAGCGGCGGATGCTGTCGTTGACCGTGCGGGGAAGCGAGCAGCCCAGTCCGCACTTCATGACCGTCACGCTGGGCGGCGAGGACGTCCAGCACCTTCAGCGATCAGGCTTCGACCAAGCAGGCCGTCTGTTCTTCGCCGACCCCGACGACGACGCCGCGGAGGTGTTCCTGCCCAGCAGCGAACGGTGGATTCTCCAGCTCACGCTCCAGGGCGGCAAGCTGCGCCCGCGGGTGAGGACGTACTCGATCCGGCGCTTTCGCCCCGAGGTGTCGGCGTTCGACATCGAGATCTCGCTCCACGCCGCCGACAGCCCCGGCGCGGCCGGCCCGGGCACCCGATGGGCGCGGGCCGCCGAGCCCGACACCAGAGTCGCGTTCCTCGACGAGGGACACAGCTACGCGCCCGCCCCCGACGCCGCCTGGCAGCTCCTCGTCGGTGACGAGAGCGCCCTTCCGGCGATCCTCGCCATCCTGGAACAGTCCGCGGCGAACCTGCCCGCCGAGGCCTTCCTGGAAGTCCCGTCGGCCGAGGACATCCGCAGCGACATCACCGCACCGCCGGGCAGCATCGTCCACTGGCTGCCCCGCACCGATCCGGGCGCGAAACCCGGTGCCCTCGCCCTGGACGCGGTGAAACAGGCCCGCCTTCCCGCAGGGCGCTTCTACACCTTCACGGCCGGCGAGTCCTCGCTGGCCACCGGGATCCGCCGCCACCTGGTCGGCGAACGCGGCGTGGCGAAGTCCGACATCGCCTTCCGCGGCTACTTCAGCCACGGCCGCGCCGGCCTCTGATCCTTCGTCACCAAGCTTGACCGGGCCCTCGGCCCCGAGGAGCGGGCGAGGACGAGGCGTTCCACGCGGCGGCCGGCCCGCTGGACGCCTACGCCAACTCGCTCTACCGGTCCGTCAAGAACACCCGCGACGGCCATCCGCTCGCCGCCAGGCTGGACGCCGCCGACAGCATGGGGCAGCTGCTGGAGCTGCTGTTCGCACTCGACCGGCGTCCACGGCCCTACAACAAGTACCTGGTGTGGGAGCTGGAGCGGTTCCCTCTGCCCGGATGGGAGACGGACGCCCTGCTGGATGCCGTGGGACGCATCGCGGCCACCGGTGAGGCGGGGCCGCAGCAACGGCTGTTCGCCCGGGTCGAGGAGGTGGCACGGGCCGGGCACGGCCCCACGCTCGACGCGTGGGGCGAGGACCTACGGCTCATGCGGCCCCAGGAGCCCGGGTCAGGAACAGCCGCGTCACCGTCACCCGGTCGATGACGGGGGCGTACGCGGAGCGCTGACCGTGCGGATTGCGGGTGACGCCGTCGAAGTCGGGAAGTTCGTCGGCCGTGAAGGTGATCGTGTTGGCGCCCTCGTCGAGGGTGACCGGGAGCGCGAGCTGCCGGAAGTTGCCGAAGTGGAAGGTGGTGGGGAACAGGACCCGCCGCGGGGCGGCCCCGTTGACGCTGACGTCCGCGTGGCGGCAGACGGGGTCGGGGTTGTAGTGGGTGGCGGGCGCCTGCTCGCCGTTGGCGTAGCGGACGGTCAGCGCGTGACGGCCGGCGTGCTCGGCCGTCACCGTCAGCGTGAGGGCGTTGCCGGGGCCCGCGCCGATCCCGTCGACCGCCTTGCCGCCGGTGGCGTACGCGAATCCGGTCACCTTGGCGGTGCCGGTGAGGGCTCCCTCCTCGGCCGGGTGGGCGGTGGTGGTCAGCAGGCCGCGCGAGGGGCCGACGCGCAGCCGGTCCAGGACCAGGAGTTCCGACGTGCCGGTGACTGTGAGCTTGTTGACGCCGCCGGTCAGGAAGAGTGGGACGGCACCCCGCTCGACGCGGCCGGTGTCCTCGCCGTTGACGGTCAGCCGGCCTTCACCGGGCCCCAGTACGTCGACGGTCACGCTCGCTTCGCCGTCGTCGTCGGCGTGCACCCAGAAGGTGACGGTGCCGCCTCTCGGGAGCACGGCGGCACCGGGGCCCGAGGCGCCGCGATGCGCGTGGCTGACGGCTGCCCCGCCGGCGAGGGCGGCGTACTCGGCCTCGTACACCGCGGTGTCGTCGTCGGCGCGCAGTACGAGGTCGAGCTTGTCGATGACGGCGTCCCCCTTCGTGACGCCGAGGTCGGGGTCGTGCGCGGCGAGGGTGATGCGGTGGGCGCCCGCGGTCAGCGCGACCCTGGTGTCGGTGTGGCCCCACACCGCCCACTTGTACCCGAGCGGCAGCAGCAGTTCGCGCGGATCCCGTCCGTCGACGCGCAGGAAGACGTTGGTGGGCCCCTGTTCGCGCACGAGCTCGGCCTCGTTGTGGGAGTTGGCGAAGACCTGGATGTCGTACGTCCCGTCCCGCGGGACCTCGACGTCGAAGGCGAGCACGCCGTCGGAGCCGGTGCGCAGACCGCCCACGTGATAGCCGCCCGAGGTGGCGAACCGGTCGACGTCGGCCGGGGATCCCTCGGGCCCGTTCTTGGTGTAGCCGCCGCCCGTGTACGTGGCGTCCTCGGCCTCGTACGTCCATCGTCCACCCACCGAGGGCGGGAGACAGACGGCTCCCCTTCCGCCGGGCGAAAGGATCACCTGGTAGGCGGACATCGCATCCAGGCCGGTCAGATGCAGGGTCAACCGACCGTCCGCGACCGGGAGTTCCTCGTCCCGCAGTCGCAACGGCCCGGAACAGACGCCTACTTGGCCCGTCCAGGGGATCTCCTGCAGCCGTATGTGCGCGGTGGTACCGAACACGTCCGGGTCGACGCCCTCGATGACGATGTCGGCCGCGCCGCCCGCGCCCCCGAACAGCACCCTGGCCTGCCGCTTGTCCCGGTCCAGGGCGGCCAGGCCCTGCAGGGTGTACTGCACGTTGGGGTGCGGGGCGGCGACCCGGAACGTGTTCCCGGTCAGCTGCCCGTAGGCGTTGAACAGCCACCACTGGCCGTTGCCCTTGCCCGCCTCGACGGCCGAGTCGTTCAGGTTGCCCGCGATGTTCCAGTACGCCAGGTCCGCGTCGACCTTCGACTCCTCGATCGCCGAGATCCACTGCACCATCTGGCCGGGGACGGAGAGGTGGTAGTTGTGCGCGTACTCGTTGAGGTTGACGGGCAGCGGTCCGATGCCCAACTCCGTCTCCAGCGCCCGGTACCGGGCCACGTTCGTGCGCACCTCGGCCGGTGAGGACAGTTCGTGCCAGGTGACCACGTCGGGCAGGACGTCGTGCTCCATGGCGAACTCCAGGAAGCCTCTGACCTCGGGGTAGAGAATGCTGGTGTTGGGTCCGGCGACCCGTGCGTCGGGGTCGAGGCCCTTGATGAGGCGGTACGCCCGCTTCCAGGCCTCGAAGTAGGGGCGCGGGTCGGTGCGCCAGGAGGTGCCGTCGTAACTCCACTCCCCCTCGCCGAACATGTTGCCCTCGGGCTCGTTGAACGGCACGTACACGACATGGGCGCGGTACGCGCCGAGTGTCAGGACGTGTTCGACCTGCCGGCGGACGACCTCCAGGAACCCGGCCAGCCGCTCCTCGCCGGTGGCGCCGGGCCACTCGTAGGGGAAGCCCCGGTGGAAGTCGGGCAGATAGACGTACACGTCCTGGCCGCCGGCCGCGACGAAGGACGGCAGGATCTCCAGCGCGTCGGCGCCCGGGTGCTGGGTGCCGTCCTGGGCCTTGGTGGTGACCGTGCGGACGTACATGCCCTCGACGACCGCATGGCTGGGCACACCCTCGCCGTACAGACCGTAGAGCGTTCCGCTCGCGCCGCCGTGGAAGGGGCCCGTCCCGGTGGCGAGGTCGACGGTGAGCTGCTCGGGAACGGCGGCGGGGTCTTCGGCTGTCACGGCGTCCATCCTTCGTCCGGTATGTCGTACGCCGCTCGATGATCCGAACCGGCCCGGTCGAACGTAGGAAGGGGGTGTCGGCCGCGTCAATGGCACGTCGCCTGGGAATCGTGCGGAGACTGCGGGGCGCCACAGGCGCTCAGGGCCGCAGTACTCCCGCCAGGCCCTCCAGCCGGCCCAGCAACCCGGCGAGCAGCGAGGCCAGTTCGTCCCGCTGGGTGGGGTCGATCCCGGACAGCACCGAGGTCTCGTAGGCGAGTTGCTCGGGCAGGATGCCGTCGACAAGGTCACGGCCGGCGTCCGTGAGGCGGACGTGGGCGACGCGGCGGTCACGGGCGTCACCGCGTCGCTCGACCAGTCCCCGCTCGGTCAGGGCCTTGAGCCGCTTGGTGACGGCGGCGCCCGAGGAGAAGGTCTCGCGGGCCAGTTCACCGGGGGTCAGCTCGTGTCCGGTGCGGCGCAGCGCGCCGAGCAGGTCGAACTCGGGGCGGCTGAGGCCGGCCCGGCGCAGTGGGGCGTCCTCGGCCTGCTGGAGGAGGGCGGCGCAGCGGTTGACGCGGCCGATGATCTCCATGGGGCCGGTGTCGAGGTCGGGGTGGACGGTCCGCCACTGCCGGACGACCGCGGCGACCGTGTCGTTCCTTCTCGCGTCCTGTGTCGTGGTCGGCCGTCCGTCAGTCCCCGTCATGGCCGTACGCCCTCCGTCGTGTCCGTGTGCCGGTCCAGGTGCAGTCCCTGGCGCCGAACCGTCGCCGCGAGCGTACGGTGTCCGGACTGCTCGGCGCGCACGACCCTCTCGTGCGGCAGCGCACGCTGCCACCACTCGCCGGACGCGGCCTCGACCGTGCCGCGCAGTTCGACCAGGGCGGCGGCCAGGATCCGGCGGGCCCCCTCCAGGGCGGCGGGGACGGCGTGCGGCTCCGCCAGGAGCCGTGCCGCACGTTCGCGGGCCCGCTCGACGTCGGTCAGGGCGTGGCCGACACGGTCGCCCGCGCGCCGGTTGGTGACGGCGACAGCCGCGACCAGACCGACCACGGCGCCTACGACGGTGTCCGCGGCCCGCTCGACGATCAGCCGGCCGGGCTGCTGGTAGCCGGCGAACTCGGTGATGAGCAGCGCCATCGGGGTCACGCAGACACTGCCGAGCCAGTAGTTGCGGCTGATCAGCGCCTCCGCGCCGAAGTTGAAGGCGAGACAGCACAGGACCAGCGCCGCCGGGCCGAGATGGGCCAGCGGGGCGACGGCGGCGAAGAGGAGGACACCGACCAGGTTGCCGACGACACGCTGGACGCCCCGGCTCCAGGTGAGGGTGAGGTTCGCCTGATAGAGCGAGGCGGCGGTGACCACGGCCCAGTACGGGCGGCCGACACCGAGAGCGAGGGAGACGTATCCGGCCAGGGCGCAGCCGAGCGCGGTGCGCAGGGCCAGCGGGGTCAGGGGGCCGAGGCGGCTCCACCACGGGCGGGCGGGGGCGGCGAGCTCGGCGTCCAGCCCGAGGAGTTCGTCGGTCTCGTCGGACGCCGACCGGGCCCCGGGAAGAGGCACCCCAGGCTGCTCGCCGGTCCGGCCGGACCTCGACCGGGCTCCGGCAGGAGTCGTCCCCCGCTGCCCGTCGGGGGTCAGCCGGGCCCCGGCAAGGGGCAGCTCCCGCTGCTCGCCGGTCCGGCCGGACCTCGACCGGGCTCCGGCAGGGGTCTCCCCCGGCTGCTCGTCGGCCTCGGCCGGTGTTCCGGCGGACGGCTCGTCAAGCGCCTCGTCGCGGCGGGCGTCCGCCCGCGGGACCGGTCCGGTGCCGCGCAGGGCGCGGGCCCAGGCGCGCAGCCGCTCCGGGTCCGTGTCGGCGGGGGCGGCGAGGGCCACCTCGGCGCGGACGAGGAGCCGTTCGAGGGCGCGACGGGTCGCGGTGCGGCCGCCGGCGGACAGCAGGGACTGCCAGGCGGCCTGCACGGCGGCGGCCGCGGCGGCCCGGCTCCTGGCGTGGCCGTCACCGGTGCCGCCCGTGGCGGCGTAGGCGGCGGCCGCGTTCAGGGCCTGCGCGGTGGCGCGGCGCTCCGGGCCGTGCGGGCGCCGCAGCCCGGGCGCCATACCGACGCCCCAGGCCCACAGGCCGGTCACGGCGGCCAGCCCCAGATGCCCCGGCACCTGCCCGAGGGTCTGCGGCGCGAACAGCGCGGCGGTGCTGATGAAGGTGAGGACCACGTTTCCGGGCGGCCCGACGCGGGTGGCGTCGCACAGCGTCTTCTGTACGGCGGCCAGGACGGCACCGACGGTCACCAGGACGACGGCACTGCCGGTGAGCGAGGCCGTGACCAGGGCGGTGCCGAGACCGCCGAGCATGCCGAGGACGACCCAGGCCAGCGCACGGGCCCGGGCGGCGTAGGGGCGGTTGTGGGCGTACAGGGCACACAGGGACCCGGCCATCGTGTACATCGCCAGGTCGAGCCGGCCGAGCGCCAGGAGGATCAGGTTGGGCGGGGCGACCGCGACGACCACGCTCAGAGCCGGCTTGAACCAGATGTCGGAGGGCCGGCCGAGCCGCAGTACTCCGGCCAGCGGAAGTCGATGGGCGGGCGGGGCGTCGGGGGCGGCACGGCTCATGCGAGAGAGTTTAGCATGTGTTTTACTTGGAAAGCATTTCTCCCCGGATCCCTTCCTGATCTCCTCCCGGAATTCCCTCCCGGAGTTCCCGCCGCCTTGCCGTGCTCCGTCGAGTGCTCCCCACGTACACCCTTGCGCTCGCTTGCACGCCGCACGGCCCGGGCATCCCTTGACCGACCGTCGAGCGACCGTCGAGCGGGGAGGTGGGCGTGCGCGGACCGGCTTCGCCAGGCTGGCTGCTGGTGGCGTTGTGCGCGGCGACCGGGGCGTACTGCCTGCTGCGGATGCGCAGCCGCGTGGAGGAGCAGCGCCGGGCCGCGGGCGGCGAGGCGCTGATGGGTTTCGGGATGGCCGCGATGGCCGTACCGGCAGCGGTGTTCACCCCGCCGTCGTGGGCCTGGCCCGCCTATGCCGTGGTGTTCGGCGCGGCGGCGCTGCACGCCCTGTGGGAGGCCAGGGCGTGCGCGCATCACCTGCACCATCTGATGGGCTCCTCGGCCATGGTCTACATGGCGGTGGTGATGGCCGCCTCCCCCGGACAGCACGCCGGGCACGGCGGGGCCGGGATTCCCCTGGTGACCGGGACGCTGCTGCTCTACTTCACGGGCTACGTGCTGCTGTCCGGCGTACGGCTGATGCCTGCCGCCGCGGCGGACGGGTCCGTGGGATGGGGAGACCGGCCGGAGTTGGTGCGGGTCTGCCGGCTGTCGATGGGGATCGCCATGGTGGCAATGCTGCTGACGCTGTGAGGCCTGAGGTGTGTGAGGTGAGGCGGTACGCCGGGTATCACGGGCCGCCGGGGATCGCAGCAGTACGCCGGGAAGCTCGTACGTGACCGTTCCTCGTACGCGACCGTTGCCTGCGTCACTTCGGCCCCGCGGTCCGTACCCCTGAGCGGCGCGGCGCTCATAAGCTGCCCTCATGATGCTCCCCGCGGCACTGTTGCTGCTCGGCGCCCTGACCGCCGTCGTCGCTCCCCGGCTGCTGGCCCGGGCGGACTGGACGGACCGCGAACCGGTCGTCGCCCTGTGGGTGTGGCAGTGCGTGGTGGCAGCCGTCCTGCTGTGCTGTGCGCTGTCGATGACGCTCAGCGCGGCGGTGGCCTGGCAGGCGGTGCGGGGCCAGGTGTTCGCCCCGGCGCCGCGCGCCGTGGTGGGAGCGTACGCGCTGGGTACGGCCGGCCCGTGGGCCGCACCGACCGCGGTGGCGCTGGCCTGCGGTGGGGCGTGGACCGCGGTGATGCTGGTGCGTGAGGTCGTACGGGCGCGGGTCCGGCGCCGGCTGCGACGCGCCGAACTCCTCGTGCGCGCCCCGCGGTTGCCCGGTGAGAATCCGGGCACCCGGCTCGTGGTGCTGGAGGGTGAGCGGTCCGATGCCTGGTGGCTGCCGGGTGCGGCACCTCGCCTCGTCGTCACCACGGCGGCGTTGCGGCGCCTGCGGGGGCGGCAGTTGGACGCCCTCGTCGCGCACGAGGAGGGACACGCCCAGGCCCGGCACGACTGGCTGCTGCACTGCTCGGCCGCGCTGGCCGGCGGGTTTCCGCAGGTTCCGGTGTTCGCCGCGTTCCGTGACGAGATGCACCGACTGGTCGAACTCGCCGCCGACGACATCGCGTCCCGCCGCTTCGGCCGGCTGACCACCGCGCTCGCCCTGGTCGAACTCAACGAGGACCGTGGGGTGTTCGGTCCCGCTCCGACCCCGCACGCCCATCTGCCCCAGCGGGTGCACCGGTTGCTCGCGCCACCGGACCGGCTCACGGCGGCCCGCCGCGTGCGGCTGACCGCCGCCGCCGCGCTGGTCCCGGTCGTCCCACTGTTGGTGGCGTTCATGCCGGGGCTGCGGGCGCTGGGGTGATCACCGGGGCCTCCCGGCGCGGGACTCCGGACATCAGGAGCCCAGTCAGGCCCCGAAACAGACCCTTCGCATCAGGCCCCTCAAGACAAGCTGCTCGCATCAGGACCTCGCATCAGGCCCCTCGATTCGGGACCTCCGCATCAGGACCCCCGAACCACGAGGCCAGAGGCTTCCGGTGACACCTCGACGGCATCCCGAGGCCGCCTGGATGCCGATCCGGCGTTGCACGGGATTGGCATCGGGCCCCGCGTGTCGGCGAGGATCGCAGCATGCACACGCCGCCCGTCGACTCCCCGCCCCGCCGTCCGGCGCACCGCGCCGCCGCCCGCGCCGCCGGTGCCCTCGCGCTGTGCTCGACGCTGCTGCTGGTGCTGGTCGCGGCCGGGTGGCCGCCCCTGATCAGCATCGACGAGGACATCGCCCGCACCACCCACCGCTGGGCGGTCGACGAGCGCGGCGTCACCCACGCCTTCCGTATCCTGACGGACTGGGTCTGGGACCCATGGGCGCTGCGCATCGTGGCCGCGGCCGTCGTGGTGTGGCTGGTGTGGCGGCGCGCCGACTGGTGGACGGCCGCGTGGCTGACGGCGACCTGCGCGCTGGGCACGCTGCTGCAGCAGTTCCTGAAGGCCGCGGTCGGACGTTCGCGACCCGTCTGGTCCGACCCCGTCGACACGGCCCACTACGCGGCCTTCCCGTCGGGTCACGCCATGACCGCCATGGTCGTGTGCGGTCTTCTGCTGTGGCTGTTGCACCGCAACGGCGTCGCCCGCGCCGTGTGGATCACGGCCCTGGCCGTGTCCGTGGTCTCCGTCGTCGGCGTCGGTGTGACCCGGATCTGGCTGGGCGTCCACTGGACCACGGACGTGATCGGCGGCTGGCTCCTGGGCGCGCTGATGGTGGCGCTGGCCATCGCCGTGTTCGAGCGGCCACGCGGCCACCGGTCGCACCCTCACTAACGGACGATTTCGTTCAGCTCCGGCCGGCCGACAGTCGCTCGTACGATCGAGCGGCGGCCCGGGAAGACGCCACGGGCCGGCCAAGGAGGGGTATTTTGTCCAGCATTTCGAGACGCACTCTGCTCGGGTATTCGGGGACAGCCGCGGCGGGCACGGTGCTCGGCGTCACGGCACCCGCCGAGGCCGCGGAGACGGCGGAGACGACGGAGACGACGGAGACGACGGCAGCCTCGGGTACGGCGGCGGCCTCGGCGGCCCCGGCGAGTGAGTTCCCCGAGGGCACGCTCTTCAGCGGGCGGACGTCCCTCGACTACGCGGCCATGGCGATCAGGTTCAGCGTGGAGATGGTCGAAACGCCTCCGGACGGTTACGCCGTCGACCCTTCTGAGATAGCCGACGCTCTCAACGAGTTGGTCGTCTCCCGCGGCTGGCCCGCCATCACCTTCTACGGCACGCCGAAGCCGGCACCACTGAACTGAGGCCCTCCGCGGCGGCCGTGCGCTGGACAGCAGCGCCGGTAAGGTCCACCGCATGGCTGCCGTGTTGTTCGACTTCTCAGGAACGCTCTTCCGCATCGAGTCCAGCGAGTCATGGCTGCGGGCCGTCCTCGCCGAAGCCGGACTCTCCCTCCCGGAACCCGAGCTGCTGCGGGCCGCGCGGGCTCTGGAGAGGGTGGGCGCCCTGCCCGGCGGGACCTCCGCCATGCAGCCGGTCCCTGACGAGTTCGCCTCGCTCTGGGAGATCCGCGACCAGAGCGCCGAGCTGCATCGGGCCGCCTACACCGGCATCGCTCGCCAAGTGCCGCTCCCCGATCCGGCGTTGCACGACGCGCTGTACGACCGGCACATGACCCCGGCCGCCTGGGCCCCTTACCCCGACGCCGTCGAGGTGCTGCGCGCGTTGCGCGACCGCGGGATCGCCGTGGGCGTGGTCAGCAACATCGGCTGGGACCTGCGGCCGGTGTTCCGCGAGCACGGGCTCGACACCTACGTCGACACGTACGTCCTGTCGTACGAACACGGCATCCAGAAGCCGGACCCGCGGCTGTTCGATACGGCCTGCACGGCCCTCGACGTGGATCCCCGGGACGTCCTCATGGTCGGCGACGACCGGCGGGCGGACGGCGGCGCGGCGGCCCTGGGCTGTGCGGTGCACTTCGTGGACCACCTGCCGACGACGCAGCGACCGGACGGGCTGCGGCCGGTGCTGGACCTGGTCGGCTGATCCGGGCACCGAAGGGTCGCCCTGTTCATCTCACTGGCCACCGCCCACGAGCCGTGGGAACGCCAGGCCGGCCGGCCCTCCCCCCAACGCCTTCACCTGCGGACGAGGGGCGCCGTGCCACGATCAGTCCAGCCCACCGGGCCCCGAGCCGCACCTCACGTGACCGTGGACGCATGACCTCCACCACAGCCGTCATCGTCTACCCGCCCACCGCAGACGGCGGCCGGCGCGTCCGAGTGGGCGGCCACTTCGTCGGGATCGCCTACGGGCTGGTGGACATCGCCGCCTTCCTCCAGGAAGCCGGCCTGCAGGACTGGGACGAGATGGACGTGGTCCGGTCCCCACTCATCGAATGGCGCGGCGGCGGTCCCGACACGTGGGAGCACTGAGGCGGCGCTGTCAGCCGGAGCCGCCGGACGGGCCTCCCCCCACCAGGCCGACCCGGCGCGCGCCGCCTGGGGCGCAGAGGCGCCGCCAGTGGGGTTGCCGGCGAGGACGGTGGTGGCGTGGCGACGGGCACAAGCCGGTCCCGGGTGGTGGGGGTGCCCGCCCCGTGCGCGGACAGGGAGCGGCTCCGAGGCTGGTCCGGCCCGTGGCCCCCTTGCCTCGCCCACCCTGGACGATCCCCCGCGTCGCCCAGGGCAGACGGCAGCCCGAGCAGTTCCGTGAAGGAACCGCCCCGGGCATCCTGAGTATAGTTGGCTGGCAGCCAGTCAACGCAGGAGTTACAGCATGTCCCCGCGCAGCGCCTCGGTCAATGAAGAGTTGCGCCGGCGTTCCCGGGAGAGGCTCCTGCAGGCGGCGGTCGAGCTGGTGGGCGAGCACGGATACGAGGCGACGACGCTCGGCGACATCGCGGACCGGGCCGGTTCGGCCCGCGGCCTGGTGTCGTACTACTTCCCCGGCAAACGCACGCTGGTCCAGTCCGCCGTCCACCGGCTGATGCACCGCACCCTGGAGGAGGCGCTGGAGCGCGAGCCGCGCACCGAGGACGGCCGGGAGCGGCTGGCGCGGGCCATCGACGCGATCCTGGGCCTGGCGCGGGAGCGGCCCGTGCTGATGCGCCAGCACATGGCCGGGCTGCTGCAGGCGGAGGGTTTTGTACCGTGCCCGGAGCAGCTGCGGCTGGCCGAGCTGCTGCGCGACACCGTGGAGCGCCACGGCTCGCAGAACGTCGACACCGACTACCCGATGCTGCGCGCGCTGCTCATGGGGGCCGTCTACGCGGCGCTGGTGCCCGGTGTGCCGATGCCCGTGCCGGTGCTGCGGGCCGAGTTGTTCAAGCGCTACCGGATCGACTGGGAGATGGGGGTCCCGCCGGACACCGCAGTGGCGTCCGGCGGGACCTGCGACACGGATCTGTCGAGGTTCTTCGCGACCGGGGCCGCACCGGAGGGCGGCCCAGGCGGTCAGTCGAAGTAGTCCGGCTGCGTCTGGACGTTGAGCTCGCCCAGCCGGACCCGCTTGGCCGGGTCGGTGCGCCGGTCGCTGAGCTTGAGCACGTCGAAGCCCTTGGCGATGTCGTTCGAGTAGATGTAGCCGTTGTAGTAGTACGCCGACCAGGAGCCGCCCACGGTGAGCGCGTCGGTGGTCAGCGGGCCGCGCTCGAAGTAGGCGATCTCCTTGGGCTTCGAGGAGTCGGTGAAGTCCCAGACGGAGACGCCGCCCTGGTACCAGGCCTGCACCATGAGGTCCTTGCCCTTGACCGGGATCAGCGAGCCGTTGTGGGCCACGCAGTTCTCGGTGGCGGCCTGGTGACGGGGGATCTTGTAGTAGCTGCGGAAGACCAGTTTGCGGTGGTCGCCCCGGCCGACGATGTCGTAGATGCCGTCGGCACCACGGTTCGGGCCGATCTCCGCGTTGCAGGTGGCGGCGCCACCGCCGCCCAGCTCGTCGGTGAAGACGACCTTGTCGGCCCTCTGGTTGAAGGTCGCCGAGTGCCAGAACGCGAAGTTCACGTTGTCCTGCACGCGGTCGATGACCTTCGGACGCTCCGGGTCCTTGATCGAGAACAGGATGCCGTCACCCATGCACGCGCCCGCCGCCAGGTCTTTCGAGGGCAGCACGGTGATGTCGTGGCAGCCGGTGGTCTTGGAGACACCCGGGTTGGTGGGCGAACCGGGGTTGCCGCCGCCGTCCGGGCCCTCACCGGGGAAGAGCACCGGGAAGTTGACGATCGCCGCCTTCTCGGGGGCGTTGCGGGGCACCTTGATGACCGAGATGCCGTCGTGCGGCGGCTGGCAGTCGGGGTAGGTGGCGCTCGGCGAGTACGAGGAGACGTAGAGGTAGACGTTCTTGCGCTCGGGCACCAGCGTGTGGGTGTGCGAGCCGCAGGCGGTCTCGACCGCGGCGACGTACTTCGGGTTGGTCTTGTCGCTGATGTCGAAGACCTTCATGCCCTCCCACGACGACTTCTCGGTCGCGGGCTGCGTGGTGCTGTTGCAACTGCTGTCGCTGCGTGAGGAGTCCGTGGACAGGAACAGCAGGTTCCCGGAGACGGAGATGTCGTTCTGCGAGCCCGGACACAGGACCTGGGCGACGGTCTTCGGTGCCTTCGGGTTGCTGATGTCGAAGACACGAAAACCGTCGTAGTTGCCGGCGAAGGCGTACCTGCCCTGGAAGGCGAGGTCCGAATTGGTGCCGGGCAGCACGTCCTTGGGGATGTTCACGAGGTGCTCGATGTTGGCGGAGTGGACGGCCTCGCCCGGAGCCGGTATCTCGTCCTGCGCGATCGCCGCCCGCACCTGGGCCTCGACGCTCTTGGACACCTCTTTGCCCGCGGCCGGAGCGTCCCCGGGGTCGGGGGTCGCGGCCGCCGGGACAGCCGTCAGCAGCGCGGCCAACAGGCCGGCCGCCGCCGCCACAACTCCCAGGCGTCTGTGCCGTGTTCGGGGGTTGGTCAACAGGATCACTGCTTCCTCCCTGGTCCCGTTCGGTGTGAACGGCTCACCACCCAAGAAGTATCGTCTTGACCATGCACATATCAACAGAGGGCAATGAGTCTGTAACGAGGGTTTTCGATCATTCAAGCGCGGAAGCGTGCTAGGACGGTCGTCAGCACTCACGAGGTGCCCCTCATCCCGCCTGCCACAGGAGGTCGTTGTGCCCTTCCGCCGCGTGTTGCGCGTCCCCCTCGCCACGGCCGCGCTGACCACCCTCGCCACGCTCGCGCTCGGGGCCTGCGACTCCGGCCCTGACGGCCCCGCACCGGCCGCCGCGACCGGCCCTTCGGTCCTGGTGCCCGGCAAGCCGGGGGAGGCCAACCGGACGATGTCCGCCGAGGACGCGAAGGCACAGCGCGTCGACGACGACACCCCCAACACGGCGGACGTCGACTACGCCCGCATGATGATCGCGCACCACACCCAGGCCCTGGAGCTGACCGAACTCGTCCCGGACCGCGCCCGGTCGGCGAGGGTCAAGGCTCTCGCAGAGCGGATCGCGGCCGCGCAGGGACCGGAGATCAGCAGCATGCGGGGCTGGCTGAAGGAGTACGGCAAGGGCGAGACCGCCGAGAAGGGCAGGACGGACGAGAGCGGCGGGAACGGCGAGAAGGCCGACAGCCACGCGCACACCGCGATGCCCGGCATGGCGACCGAGGCGCAGTTGAAGAAGTTGCGCGCGGCCAGGGGCGAGGCCTTCGACCAGCTCTTCCTCACCCTGATGATCACCCACCACGAGGGAGCGATCACGATGGCCACGGACGTCAAGGGCCAGGGCAACAACGTACGGATCGAGGAGATGGCCGACGACGTGATCGCTCAGCAGACGAGCGAGATCACGCGGATGCGGACCATGCCGTGACCTGTCGCTTCACAGCGGTCGACCGCGGAGCGGTGCCCGGCGAGCCCGCAGCGGCCTGGCTCAGCGCCGAGCGTGACGCGGGGTCAGGAAGCCCGCGTCCCGCGCCTGCGCGATCAGCCTGAGGGACTTGCGGCGGCCGTGTCCGGTCGCGGACATCACCGCGACGACGGGGTCGGCACCCCCCTCCTGGGCCGCCCGGTACTCCTGCGCGACGAGCCATCGCCCCTCGATGCCCCTCGGCCACGCGGGACGCGCCCGACGCGCCTGCGACGTCTCGCCGGGCGCGGGCCCGATGCCGCAGGCCTCACAGAGAGGCCCCTCGATCCAGTCGGCGAGGACGGACAGGTCGTCGAGCGAGAGCGCCGGCCGGGCCCGGACGTCCTCGACCGAGAGGCCCTCGCCGGACATCACGGCGAGCGCGTCGACCCGGGCGCCGTCGGCGAACTCCAGCCGGACGTCGAACCAGGAGGTCGCGGCCCCGTCCTCCCGCACTTCCCACGCGCGCCGCACGGACACGGCGCCGTCCGTCGGACAACGATCAGAAAGATGAAGAAAGGATGCTTCTAGCACACACGCAACGTAACCGCATGATCACATTCCATACGGACCAGACACGCGTACACGCACCGGGCGCGGCACCCTGACAGCGGAGCGGCGACGGTGCGATCCTGGGAGCGTCAGCGATACTCCTGCGGATCCACGGATCCCTCAGGTTAGGAGTCTTGGCCGTGCTCCGTGTCGCCGTCGTGGGTTCCGGGCCGAGCGGGTGCTACACCGCCCAGGGCCTGGTCCAGCAGGATCCCGAGGTGCTCGTCGACGTGCTGGACCGGCTGCCGTGCCCCTACGGGCTGGTGCGGTACGGCGTGGCACCGGACCACGAGAAGATCAAGTCACTGCAGAACAATCTGCGCACCATCCTCGAGCACGAGCGCGTGCGGTTCCTGGGGGGCGTCCACATCGGCCCCGACGGGGTGCCGGCCACGCGGCTGCGGGAGCTCTACCACGCCGTCGTGTACTGCGTGGGCGCCGCCACCGACCGGCACCTGGGGATTCCCGGGGAGGATCTGCCGGGCAGCTGGTCGGCGACGGAGTTCGTGTCCTGGTACAGCGCGCATCCGGACTCCGCGGCCGACGGTTTCGTCGTCGGAGCCCGCTCCGCGGTGGTCATCGGCGTGGGCAACGTCGCCGTGGACGTCACCCGGATGCTGGCCCGGGGCCTGGCGGAACTGAACCCGACCGACATGCCGCAGGGGGCCCTGGCCGCGCTGGCGGCGAGCCAGGTGGCCGAGATCCACATGGTGGGCCGGCGCGGCCCCTCCCAGGCCCGGTTCACCACCAAGGAACTGCGCGAGCTCGGCGACCTGCCGGGCACCCATGTGGCGGCCGACCCGCAGGAGCTGGCGCTGGACCCGGGCTATGAAGATCCTTCGGGGTTGCCCGCCGCGCAGCGTCGCAACGTGGAGGTGCTGCGGGGCTGGGCGAACACTCCGGCCCCGGAGGCCGCGCCCCGCCGGATCCGGCTGCGGTTCTTCCTGAAGCCCGTCGAGTTCCTCGCCGAGCGGGGACGGGTGGGCGCGGTGCGCTTCGAGCGGACGGTTCCGGACGGCCAGGGCGGGGTGACGGGCACAGGGCGGTTCGAGGAGATCGAGGCACAGTTGGTGCTGCGCTCGGTGGGCTATCGCGGGGTTCCACTGGAGGGACTGCCGTTCGACCCGAGGAACGGGACGGTGCCTCATCTGGCCGGCCGGGTCCTGCGGGAGGGCGCGGTCGCGCCCGGCGAGTACGTGGCCGGCTGGATCAAGCGGGGCCCGACCGGCGTCATCGGCACCAACCGGCCGTGCGCCAAGGAGACGGTCACCTCGCTCCTGCAGGACGCCCCCGCCCTCGTACGCAATGATCTTCCCGAAGACCCTCTGGAGGCGCTGCGGACCGACGGGACCCAGCCGGTCGAGTGGGCGGGGTGGCAGGCGATCGAGCGGGCCGAGGCGCAGCTCGGGGCCTCGCTGGGGCGGAGCGTGGTCAAACTGCCGGACTGGGAATCGCTGCTGGCAGCGGCGCGTTCCACGACTTCGTGACGGCGCGTTCCATGACTCCGTAGCGGCGCGTTCCACGCCTCCGTGACGGTGCGTTCCACGCCTCCGTAGCGGCGTGGCGGAGACTCCTCAGGGGCGTGGCGGGCAACTGGGTGGGCATGACACACATCGGCAACACCGCCGACATCAACAAACTGTTCAAGCCCCTTACGGTCTCGTGCTGTTCGCACGTTCCCAGCCATCCGCCGCTCTGGAGTCCCCATGGCAACGACCGCACCCGTGCATCCCGTGGACGAGGTCCCACCCGTACGGCAACTGGCCGCCTTCGGCCTCCAGCATGTGCTCGCGATGTACGCGGGCGCGGTGGCCGTGCCGCTGATCGTCGGCGGGGCGATGAAGCTGTCGCCGGCGGACCTGGCGTATCTGATCACCGCCGACCTGCTGGTGTGCGGGATCGCCACGCTCATCCAGTGCATCGGTTTCTGGCGCTTCGGCGTGCGGCTGCCGATCATGCAGGGCTGTACGTTCGCGGCCGTGTCGCCGATGGTGCTCATCGGGACGACGGGCGGCGGGCTGCCCGCGATCTACGGCTCGGTGATCGTCGCGGGACTCGCGATCATGCTCCTCGCGCCGGTCTTCGGGCGGCTGCTGCGGTTCTTCCCGCCCCTGGTCACCGGCACGGTGATCCTGATCATCGGCATCTCGCTGCTGCCGGTCGCGGGCAACTGGGCCGCCGGCGGCGCCGGGGCCGAGGACTTCGGCGAGCCGAAGAACATCGCGCTGGCGGCCTTCGTGCTGGCGGTGGTGCTGGGCGTGCAGCGGTTCGCGCCGGCGTTCCTGAGCCGGATCGCGGTGCTGATCGGCATCGCGGTGGGCCTGGCGGTCGCCATCCCCTTCGGCTTCACGGACTTCGGCGGGGTCGGGGACGCCGACTGGGTCGGCGTCAGCACGCCGTTCCACTTCGGCGCGCCCGCCTTCGAGACGTCGGCGATCATCTCGATGCTGGTCGTGGCCCTGGTGACGATGACCGAGACGACCGGTGACCTGATCGCGGTCGGCGAGATGACCGACCGGAAGGTCGAGCCTCGGTCGCTGTCGGACGGTCTGCGCGCCGACGGTCTGTCCACCGTCCTGGGCGGCGTCTTCAACACCTTCCCGTACACGGCGTACGCGCAGAACGTGGGCCTCGTCGGCATGACCCGGGTGCGCAGCCGCTGGGTCGTGGCCGTCGCGGGCGGCATCCTCGTACTGCTCGGCCTGCTGCCCAAGCTGGGCGCGGTGGTGGCGGCGGTACCGGCGCCGGTGCTGGGCGGTGCGGGCCTGGTGATGTTCGGCACGGTCGCGGCGAGCGGCCTGAGGACCCTGGCCCGGGTGGACTTCAAGGGCAACGACAACCTCACCGTGGTGGCCGTCTCGGTGGCGATGGGCGTGCTGCCGGTCGGCGTGCCGACGATCTACGGGAAGTTCCCGGACTGGTTCCAGACGGTGATGAACAGCGGCATCAGCGCGGGCTGCCTGACCGCGATCGTGCTGAACCTGCTGTTCAACCACCTGCCGGCGAAGACGGGTTCAAGCGTCCCGGAGCCGGACGGCCTGCCGGCCGGCGGCGGCGAGCAGGGCGTCGAGAAGCCCCGGGAAGAGATCGTCTAGGTCGTTGCGGCGCAGACCGTTCATCTTGGCCGTGCCCCGGTAGACCTGCCGGATCACTCCGGCCTCCCGCAGCACCCGGAAGTGGTGGGTGGTCGTCGACTTGGTGACCGGCAGGTCGAAGTGCGAACAGGAGAGCTCCTCGCCGTCGGCGGCGAGCTCTCGCACGATCCGCAGCCGCATGGGGTCGGAGAGCGCGTGCAGCACACCCTCCAGCCGGATCTCCTCGCGCATCGGGTGCGGGAGGTCGCGGCTGCTGACGGCGGGGGTGGTCACGGCGGCTCCACTCGCTCGGGGAACCCTCATTGTACGAGACCTATCGTAGTTTGACATCCGACGTACTACGATGGCCATCGTACGAGCCGTGCATCGCCCCGCGACGATTGGAGCAGCTCACCATGAGCGCCCTTTTCCGGCCCCTCAGCCTGCGTGACGTGACCGTCCCGAACCGGGTCTGGATGCCCCCGATGTGCCAGTACTCGGCAGCTCCGGAGGGACCCGACACGGGCGCCCCGAACGACTGGCACTTCGCGCACTACGCGGCCCGCGCGGCCGGCGGCACCGGGCTGATCATCGTCGAGGCGACCGCAGTCAGCCCCGAGGGCCGGATCTCCCCGTACGACCTCGGCATCTGGAACGACACCCAGGTCGAGGCGTTGCGCCGGATCACCCGCTTCCTGGTCTCCCAGGGCACGGTGCCGGGCATCCAGTTGGCCCACGCCGGCCGAAAGGCCTCGACCGGCCGGCCCTGGAAGGGCGGCGCGCCGGTCGGTCCCGAGGAGTACGGCTGGCAGCCGCTGGCGCCCAGCGCGCTCGCCTTCGACGAACGGCACCCGGTCCCGACCGAGCTGACGGCCACTCAGATCCACGAGATCGTCGGCCAGTTCGCGGACGCGGCCCGTCGCGCCCTCGCCGCCGGCTTCGAGGTCGCCGAGATCCACGGCGCCCACGGCTACCTGATCAACGAGTTCCTCTCCCCGTACTCCAACCACCGCACCGACGCCTACGGCGGCTCGTACGAGAACCGCACCCGCTTCGCCCTCGAGGTCGTCGACGCCGTGCGCGGGGTGTGGCCGGGCGACAAGCCGCTGTTCTTCCGCATCTCGGCGACGGACTGGCTGGAGGACGGCGGCTGGACCCCCGAGGACACGGTCCGGTTCGCCCGCGACCTCCAGGACCACGGCATCGACCTCCTCGACACCTCCACCGGCGGCAACGCCTCCGCCGTCCGTATCCCGACCGGCCCGGGCTACCAGGTGCCCTTCGCCGCTCGCGTCAAGGCGGAGACCACTCTGCCGGTCGCCGCCGTCGGCATGATCACCGAGGTCGAACAGGCCGAGAAGATCCTGGCCAACGGCGAGGCCGACGCGGTACTGCTCGGCCGGGAGCTGCTGCGCAACCCGTCCTGGGCCCGGCACGCGGCACGTGAGCTGGGGGTGGAGACGCATGTGCCGGACCAGTACCACCGGTCCGTTTGATCCGAGGATCGCGTTCATGCGTGCGATGCGAGGGCCTGGGCCTCGCGTGTTCCGAGAGTGGCGGGATCCGCGGGATCCGCGGTTTCTCGGCTGAGGGGTGACCGCGGATCCCGCACCCGGAGTCACCCCCCGCCCGGCACTCAACTCACCGTGCACACTGTCCCGTTGAGCGTGAACGCCGCCGGTGCCGCGCTGTTGCCGGAGTGGTTCGCCTGGTAGCCGATGGTGACGCTGCCGTTCGCGGCGAGCGTCGCGTTGTACGCCGCGTTCGTCGCCGTCACCGCACCCGACGCCGGTGCGTACGTGGCGCCCCAGCCGTTGGTGATGGTCTGGCCGGCCGGGAGGGTGAACCCGAGTTGCCAGCCGTTGATCGACGTCGTGCCGGTGTTGGTGAGGGTCACCGAACCGGTGAGACCGGTGCTCCAGGCGCTGGTCGTGGCCGTCACCTTGCAGGCACCCGGCTGGGGTTGGGGCGCGGGGCCGGAGCTGTCGAGGCCGAAGAAGGTGAGGGCACGGGATGCCATGCCGTAGCTGTACAGGTTGTGGCCGACGCCCTGGAGGCTGATCGCCTCGACGGGGGCCCGGTCACCGGTGGCGCCGTAGCGGGTACGGGTCCAGCCGGAGACGGGCGAGTCGGTGGCGGCCGGGGTCTGGCCGGCACCGAGCACGTTCGTCCACTGTTTGATCTCCTCGCCGAAGTTGGGGTAGCGCAGCACGTCGTCCTCGGTGCCGTGCCACACCTGCATCCGTGGCCGCGGACCGGTGTAGCCGGGGTAGGCGGCACGTACCAGGTCGCCCCACTCCTGCGGGGTGTGGGTGAGCGTGCCGTTCGCGCAGGCACTGTTCCACTCGGAGCCGTCGGTGGTGGCGAAGCAGCCGAACGGCACGCCCGAGAAGGCGGCACCGGCCGCGAACACGTCGGGGTAGTCGCCCAGCAGGACGTTGGTCATCATCGCGCCGGAGGAGATCCCGGTGGCGAAGATCTTCGACGTGTCGGCGCCGTAGGTGCGGGTGACCCAGTCGACCATCGACTTGATGCCGACGGGATCGCTGCCGCCGCCCCGCTTCAGGGCCTGCGGCGAGGCGACGTCGAAGCACTTGCTGGCGCGGGTGACCGAGGGGTACACGACGACGAACCCGTAGCGGTCGGCCAGTTGGGCCCATTCGGTGCCGTTGTACATGGCCGGCCCGGAGCCGGTGCAGTAGTGCACGGCCACCACGACCGCCGGATGCGCGGTGACGTTGTCCGGCACATACAGGTACATCTGGAGGTTGCTCGGATTGGTGCCGAAGTTCGTGACTTCGGTCAGGGTCGCGGTGGGGACCGCGGCGGCCTCGCCGGGGCGGGCGGTGGCCGCCGGAGCGGCGAGGACAGTGGCGGCGAGCAACGGCACCAGCGCTCCGAGGAGCGCCACCAGCACCGAACGCAGCGGTCTGCGTGCGGGGTCGCGGGGGGTTGCGTGGGGGATGTCGTGATGGGTGGTGGACACGTCCTTGCCCCTTTCTCAGCAGGTTGGGTTTGTCTGGGTCACCAGGCCCAGCCGCCACGGCAGTTGTGAGTAGTCGCCGCTCGCGGCCGGGTCGATTCCCTGATAGAGGAAGCGCAGTCGGCAGGGATCGACCGTCAACGTCTGGTCGACGCCGTCGCGGATCATCTCGCCGTGGCTGAAGTCCTGGGTCCAGGCGGGCTGTCCGGCCTCGAAGGTCACCCTGTCCGCGCGGAGGAACGCGTTCGACTCGGTGTCCGCGAGCGGCGTCCAGGTGCCACCCAGGCTGTCCGCGGTCCAGGCCCGGAAGTAGCGCCGCCAGTCGGACTTGGTGGCCAGCGCCTCGACGAGCATCAGGTACCTGCCGCTGTCACCGAGCCGGTAGACGTTGCTCGCCTCGAACAGGTCGAAGCGGCTGGGCTCGGACAGCACGATGGTGGTGTCGCGGAAGCCGTTCGGGAACTCGTCGAGCGTGGTCCGGGAGCGGTACTGGTGGCCGTTGTCGTCGGAGAAGAACAGGTAGCAGTCGGTCCTGTCGCAGATCGTCCAGAAGTCCAGCCAGCCGCCACTGCCCTTGTTCTCCGTGACGACGGTGGGCTCACTGTCGTAGAAGGAGCGCGGGGCGCTCCAACTGCCGGGATCGGAGGGATCGGTGGTGGTCGAGTAGGACGGCGGACCGGTCTGGTAGACCATGTACCAGAGCTTTTGCGGTGCGAAGTAGAACACCTCGGGCGCGGCGGCGTACCGGTCGCCGATGTTCGGGTTGGCGTCGAGGAAGGTCTGCGGTGCGGCGGCCGCCTGCGACCAGTCCTTGAAGCTGGTGTACGCCAGGCTCCACGAGCCGGCGGTGTCGGCGGTCGTGGCGTAGACGTGCCAGCGGTTCTTGTAGCGGAAGACCGTCGGGTCCTTCACCGAGACGACCGGGTGCGTGGCGTCCGGCTCGGGGCCGATCAGCGGACCGGTGGACGACCAGCTGAAGGAGTCGGGCAGCGGCCCCTGCCGACCGTGGCGGGAGCCCTCGGCTGCGGCCGGGCCGGGCGCAATGGCGGTCAGGCCCACCGTGAGCAACGCCAGGACCAGTCCGCCGATGAACGTACGCATACGTGGATTCGTCATCGACTCGCCCCTCTCCGAAGGGAAGCGTCCGCCGAGCATCGTGGCATGCACATGGCCGTCATGGAAGCGCTCCCACGCTTCGAAAGAATTCGCCCCCGACGCTCGCCAGGCGTGGCCGAAAGTGTTCTGCGCGAGGCGTTGACTAGAAAGCGCTTACCCCCTACGTTCCGTTCAGCAGTGTGACCCACCGGCATCACCTCACCCCCACACGGTCACAGTGCAGGCATCACCGATCAGAAGAGAGAACAAAGTTCATGTACTTGACCAACTAGTCGCCCTGAGGCACCTTGGAAGGGACGCACCCCGCAATGCGCACTCTCCCCCCACGTACAGCTACGCGAAGAACGGCACCGGCAGCCGGCACGGCCGCTCTCGCGACGGTGGCCGTGCCGGCCGTCCCGCAGCAGGCCGGGGCCGCCGAGACCTCCCCCATCGGTTTCGGCGCCGGAACGGCCGGCGGCGGCAGCACCTCGGCGGTCACCGTCTCCTCGCTGGATGCCTTCAGGCCCGCCGTCACCGGCAACTCGGCCGAGGCCGTGAAGGTCAGCGGCCTGATCTCGCTGAGCGGCCGGGCCGAGGTCGGATCCAACAGCACGGCTGTGGCGTCGGTTCGTCGTCCGGGTCGACCGGTGGCGGGCTACCGCCGAAGAACACCGGCAACGTCGTCGCGCGCAACCTGAACATCAGCAAGCCGCTCGTCGAGAACAACGTCTTCCGTTCGACGCCGGTCGCGGTCACCACGAACCGCGACAGCGCCATCCACGGATACGCCGACCTGCGCGGAATCGACCTGGGTGGAGCCGCCACCGAGGTCTCGCGGGTCGGCACCTTCACCACCTTGCCCTACAGCTGCTCCGCCGAGCCCGCCTCGTCCGTCGCCGCCTCGGTGCCGAACGGCGCGGGCACCGGAAAGCTCTGACCGTCCCCCACACAGGAAGAAGGAATCGGGACATGACTTCTTCAGCACGTCCGCGCGTCCGCACACGCGCGCTGACCGGCGCGATGGCCGCCCTCGGCCTATCGGTTGGCATGATCATGACTAGTGGAGCGCTCACCCCGGCGGCCGCCGCCACCTGGCCCACCGCGAACGGCAGCCAGGCGGTCTCCTCCACCATCTCGGTGTCCGGCACCAAGGACTACGGGATGAAGCGCCTCTACGGCAGCGGTGACCTGGGCAGCAGCGGCCAGGACGAGGACCAGGGACCGATTCTGGAACTGGCCGCCGGTGCCGTTCTCAAGAACGTCATCATCGGCGCCCCGGCGGCCGACGGCATCCACTGCAAGGGCAGCTGCACGCTGCAGAACGTGTGGTGGGAGGACGTCGGCGAGGACGCGGCAACGTTCCTCGGCTCCTCGTCATCGAACGTGTACACCATCTCCGGAGGTGGCGCGAAGGAAGCCAGCGACAAGGTGTTCCAGTTCAACGGCGCCGGAACGCTCAACGTGTCGAACTTCGCGGTGAAGAACTTCGGCACCTTCGTCCGCTCGTGCGGCAACTGCAAGACGCAGTACAAGAGGACGATCAACCTCAACACCATCGAGGCGACCTACAAGGGCAGCAAGCTCGTCGGCATCAACACCAACTACGGCGACAGCGCGACCCTGAGGGGCATCACGATCGTCGGGGACAGCAGCAAGAAGATCATCCCGTGCCAGAAGTACATCGGCAACAACACGGGCAAGGAGCCGACCACGAACGGTTCCAACCCGGACGGCACCTACTGCAAGTACTCCACCTCGGACATCACCTACAAGTGATCCGTGTGAGGTGAGAGGCGGTCGTACGAAGCGTCCCTGCACGGCGCTTCGTACGGCCGCCGTGTCATGCACGTAGGGCATGCGGCCGCCGTGTCATGCACGAAGGGCATGCGACTGCCCGGTCACACCTCCCGCGCGACCTGGGGAACCGTGTCCGCCAACTCATCCTGGTAGTCCGTGTACGCGGCGCGCAGGTCCGTACCCGGCCAGTCCGCCGGCAGGAGCGGGGGCGGCAGGACGGGGTCGGCGAGCAGATGGCGTACGACGGCCGCGAACGCGGTGAGCCGGTCGGCCGGCCGGTCCGTGCGGGCCACGTGGGCGAGCAGGGCGCGGGCCGTGGCGGCCCAGGCGTCCAGGGGCCACAGGCTCGCCGCCAGTTCGGGGGCGTGCCGCTCGGGACGGGCCGTGTAGTGCTGGGTCAGCGAGGCGAGGTCGCCCGGGAGCGGTCGGCGCAGGTTGGCGGGCCGGAGCCAGACGCCCTCGCGGAGTTCGGCGAGCCGCAGTCTGGTCAACCGGGCGCGCAGTTCGGCGCGTTCGGCGGGGCCGCGGCCGGTCGCGGTGACCACCACCATCTCCCAGTCGCCGTCCCACGCGCGCGTGCGGGGGTGCACGGCGTCGTCCTGACGGCGCTGACGCGCGAGCAGACGGTCGCTGAGGCGGTGCACGGAGTCCGTGCGCTGCAGATCGCCGGCGGCCACCATCCGGCTGAGCGCGGCCCGCAGCGTGGATCCGCCGACGCCAAAGGGCTCCACCGCCCGCACCAGGTCCTTCACGGCCAGCTCCGGTGGATGCGCGCCGAGCAGCAGGCTCAGCACGACCGACCGGGCGGACAACGGCCGCAGGTCGATCCCACCCGCCTCCACCGACACGTTCCTCCGCATGGTCACGTACTGTACGGGCGCCCCTCGTATTGCATTCTTGCTACAACCGCAGCAGGAGTGCAACATGGGCAGTATGGTCTCGATCCCCGTGCACGCGCACGCCGCCACCCACGACGTCACCAACCAGCCCCCTCCGCTCGCCCCGTACGACGCGTCCGAGGACACGGCCCTGCTGGAGGGGCTGCGCCGGGAGGGCGCCGGCTGGGCCGAGGAGGACATCCGGCGGCTCGGGCTCAGATCCGGCAGCGCCGAGACCCAGGAGTGGGGCGAACAGGCCAACACCCACGAACCCGTCCTGCGCACGCACGACCGGTACGGCCACCGCCTGGACGAGGTCGAGTTCCATCCGAGCTGGCACCACCTGATGCGGGTCGCGGTCACCGAGGGGCTCGCGGGAGCCCCCTGGGCGGACGCCCGGCCAGGAGCCCATGTGGCGCGTACGGCGGGCGGCCTGGTTTGGGGGCACACCGACGCCGGGCATGGCTGCCCGACATCGATGACATACGCGGCGATCCCCGCCCTGCGCAAGGAGCCGGACCTCGCGAAGGTCTACGAGCCCCTGCTCACCGGCCGCGGGTACGAGCCGGAGCTCAGGGTGCCGACCGAGAAGCGCGGTCTGCTGGCGGGCATGGGGATGACCGAGAAGCAGGGCGGCTCGGACGTCCGGACGAACACCACTGCGGCCACGCCCACCGCCGAGCCCGGCGTGTACACGTTGCGCGGGCACAAGTGGTTCACGTCGGCGCCGATGTGCGACCTGTTCCTGGTGCTGGCGCAGGCTCCGGGCGGCCTGTCCTGCTTTCTCGTGCCGCGTGTCCTGCCGGACGGCAGCCGCAACACCTTCCGCATCCAGCGGCTCAAGGACAAGCTGGGCAACCGGTCCAACGCCTCCTGTGAGCCCGAGTTCGACGGGACGGTGGCCTGGCTGGTCGGGCCGGAGGGCCAGGGCGTCAAGACGATCATCGAGATGGTCAACTGCACCCGCCTGGACTGCGTGATGATGTCGGCCACGCTGATGCGCAAGACGCTCGTCGAGGCCGGACATCATGTCCGCCACCGCAGCGCGTTCGGGGCGCGGTTGCTCGACCAGCCGCTGATGCGCAACGTGCTGGCCGATCTCGCGCTGGAGTCCGAGGCGGCGACGACGCTCACCCTGCGGCTGGCGGGGGCGGCCGACCGTGCGGTGCGCGGGGACGCCGGGGAGCAGGCATTCCGGCGGATCGCGACCGCCGTCGGCAAGTACTGGGTCACCAAACGAGGGCCGGCCTTCACCGCGGAGGCCCTGGAGTGCCTCGGCGGCAACGGCTACATCGAGGAGTCGGGCATGCCCCGCCACTACCGCGAGGCCCCCCTGCTGTCGATCTGGGAGGGCTCGGGGAACGTCAACGCACTCGATGTGCTGCGGGCGTTGCGGCGACAGCCCGGGGCCGTCGGCGCCCTGTTCGGCGAACTCGCCCTGGCGCAGGGGGCGGACGCCCGACTGGACGCGGCCGTGACGCGGCTGAAGGCGCAGTTGACGCAGGCGTCGGAGGCGGGTGCGCGGCGGCTGGTGGAGCTGATGGCCCTCGCCCTGCAGGCCTCCCTCCTGGTCCGGCACGCCCCGCCCGCCGTCGCCGACGCGTTCTGCGCGACCCGGCTCGGCGGCGACTGGGGCCACGCCTTCGGCACCCTTCCCGACACCGCCGATCTGGACGGGATCCTGAGGCGCGCGCTGACGTCCGGCCCCTGAGTCCCCGCACACAGTCACGCCCCGATTCCGCTTCGTTGTCAGTGCCGTGGTGACGACTCACGATCAGGTGGTGCTTCGCCTGGGGAGGACAACGTGTTCACGGGGATCGACGAAGTCGACTGGGCCGCGCTGCGGCGTGCGCACGGCAGCGCGGAGGACGTGCGCGGACTCCTGCGGGGGCTGGCCTCGCAGGAGTCCGGCCGAGCGGGAGCACGCGCTGGACCGGATGTACGGCACGGTGCACGACCAGGGCACCGTGTACGACTCGACACTCGCCTGCGTTCCGTTTCTGCTCGCGCTCGCGGGCGACGAGACCGTGCCGGAGCGGGACGGGATAGTCGAACTGCTGGTGAGCATGGGGACCGTGGGTCAGGAGGCGGAGGGCGGTCCTCGTCGCGCGAGCGGTGGGGCCCCGGGCCTGGTGAACGGCTTCGGTGGCAGCGGGGCGCCGGCCGCTGACGTGATCCGGGCCGGGGCCGAGGTCTTCGTGCGGCTGGCCGGGGACGCGGACGCCGCGGTGCGCCGGGTGGCCGCGGGTGCGCTGGTGCGGTTCCTGGAGGAACCGGCCCGGGTTCTGGGGGTGCTGCGGGAACGGATCGCGGTGGAGCGGGACGACGGGGTGCTGCTCGCGCTCACGGAGCGCCTCGGCCTGTTCGTACGACGGCACCCCGCGTACGCCGGCGAGGCGCTGGAGCCGCTGGTGGCGCGGAGCGGGCCGCCGTACGAACCGGGGCTGCGGGTCGCGGCGCTCGGTCAGCTCGTCAGCTGCGCTCCCGACCGTGTCCCGTCCGACCTGGTGCCCCTCGCGGTCCGGCTGCTCAGGGAACGCTCAGCGGGGCGGACCGTGCGGCGGGAGAAGGCGCACGGGTCAGGCAAGGAGACGCTCGCGCGCCGTCTGCATCGGCTCTGGCCGGTGGACGAGGAGGGCTGCCATCTGCTGCGCTCCCTCCACACCGCGCTCGACGACCGGCTGTCCGACCGGACCGCCCTCCTCGAGGGGCAGCTGACCAGCCCGGACCCGACCGACCGCTGCAACGCCGTGTGGATGGCGGCCGGGTTGTTGCGCGAGTGGCGGACCGACCACACCGGACCTGTCACTCTGATCGGGCACCAACTGGGCGAAGATGACGGCCGGTTGTCCGATGCGGCGGTGTCCGTGCTCATGGATCTGTTCGGCCTGGCCGGGCGGGCCGCCGATCGTCTCGCCGCGCTGGTGGCCTCCCGGCCCGACCGCTGGGTGCGGCGGTGCCGGCGTGGGACGCCGTTGCTCGGCGGCCCGCTCAAGGCCCTGGCCCGGTGCGGGGATCCGCGGGCGGTGCCGGTTCTCGCGGAGGTGCTGGCGGGGCCGGAGGTCCCCGGTGATCTGGAGCCTGCGATCGGCCACCTGGGCCGGGCCGCGGCGGCCCTCGCGCCCGTTGTGCGGCGCCGGCTCGGGGCGATACCCCTCGGCTCACCGCGGGCCCCGGAACTCGCCGTACCCCTGCTGTCGGCGCTCCTCACCCTGGGTGACCAGGACGCCCTGCCAGAGGTGACGCGGCTGGTACGGGGACCGTCCGACGGGCTCAGACCGGCCGAGGGGCTCCGGTCGGACGGGCTTTGGTCGGACGGCGCGTACCTGGGACACGTGGTCCGCGCGCTGGGCCTGTTCGGGGCCGCTGCCCGAGACGCGGTGCCGGTGCTTCGGGGGCTGCTGGACACTGAGCAGGCGAGTGCCGCGGCGGGTGCGTTGTGGGAGGTGGAGGGGGAGGCGGCCGTCGTGCTGCCCGTGCTGTCGCGGGAGGTGGCGGCTGGGGACCGCCGCCGTCGGCCGGCCGTGCAGGTGCTGTCGCGGATGGGGCCGGCCGCTCGTCCGGCATCGGCCGCGCTGCGGCGCGCGGTGGCGGATGGGCCGGTGGGGAGCAAGTGGCGGCCGCATGCGGCTGTGGCGGATCGACGGGGACGCCGAGCCCGTACTTCCGGTGCTGCGGGCGGGCTGGACGGAGCACCCGCACACCCGCGTCACCGTCGCCGAGTGCCTCGTGGACATGGGACCGGCCGCCGCGCCCCTACGAGACCTGCCGGAGTCGGAACTGGCCTCGCGGCGACGCCACCTCGCGCTGCCCGGGGTCACGGAAGCCACGACATCCCTGAGGACGAGCGGTTGGTCGGACTGTGCCGGGCAGCGCTGGCGGACGGGTAGGGCAGCGAGCAGCACGGGTGCCGCCTCCCGTCGACAGCGGCTGGCAGGCCACCGCGACAGCGGCTGGCAGGCCACCTCTCTCATGGCAGGGGCCGATGGACTCCCCTCAGCCCGTCGTGCGTCCCCACAGGGGACCGAACCGTGCCCACTCGGCGTCCCACTGCTCCATGCGCCGGCGTTCCAGACGCCCGCGCAGCACACGCCCGCCGACGAAGGGCATGGCCGCGGCGCCGACACCGATCAGGGCGCCGGTCAGGGCGGACCGCAGACGGGCCTGGGCGGCGGTGGCGGGCTTCGTCACCAGGCGGCCCTCCGGGTCCGTCCAGACGGTGACCGGGGTGCCGGAGTTGCTGCCGGGGTCCACACGCGCCTGGCCCGTGTGCTCGGAGCCGTCCGGCGCCCTCCAGCGCACCTTGGCCCACACCCGTTCGCCGCTCGCCCTGCTGGAGGGCGCGGCCGCCGTTCCGGGCGCCTTCTCGGTGAGGTGCGCCACGACGGAATGCCACTCGACGCGCTCCCGGGCCAGGCTGTGCTCCACGGCCTGGGCGACGCCCAGACCCGCGAGTACGCCGGCGACAACAGTGAGCGCCCACGCACCGAGCACGAGCCACGCCTCCACCGCGTCGGCGCGCCGCTTGAGCGGATTGCGCCGCCAGCGCCACAGCCAGACCTTCGGACCACGGAACGCCATCGCAGGCACCCTCCTCATCAGCGCACGAACATGCCGGACCGCCCTCCCATACGGGAGCCGGGTCCTGGATGCTCACAGCGGGTTTCCCGACCCGACGCTCGCACGCGTCCCGATTCCGCGCGGCACCTTCGCGAAAGCGGCCCGCGGATGCCGCGGCGCCGCTACCCTCGCCGCGCTGACCTGCGGCGGAGCCCGTTCCGGGGGTGACTGTCAGTGGTGGGGTGCAGACTGGCGAATGGCTGGGACAAAGACGTCGCGGAGGTGACCGGCATGACCGAGGTACTGCTCGCCGTGGGCACACGCAAAGGCCTGTTCATCGGGCGCAGGCGAGGTGGCGCCTGGGAGTTCGACGAAAGCCCCTACTTCAACGCACAGGCGGTGTATTCGGTCGCCATCGACACCCGCGGGGACCGTCCGCGGCTGCTGGCCGGCGGTGACAGCGCGCACTGGGGTCCCTCCGTCTTCCACTCGGACGACCTGGGCCGGAGCTGGACGGAACCGGCCCGGCCGGCCGTCAAGTTCCCACCCGACACGCAGGCCTCGCTGGAGCGGGTCTGGCAGCTGCATCCGGCGGCCGCCGAGCCGGACGTGGTGTACGCGGGCACGGAACCGGCCGCCCTGTACCGCTCCGAGGACCGCGGGGAGAGCTTCGAGCTGGTCCGGCCACTGTGGGAGCACCCCACGCGGTCCCAGTGGGTGCCGGGCGGGGGCGGTGAGGGTCTGCACACCGTCCTCACCGACAAGCGGGATCCGCGCGCGGTCACGGTCGCCGTGTCGACGGCGGGCGTGTTCCGGACGAAGGACGGCGGCGCGAGCTGGGAGCCCTCCAACTCCGGTGTCTCCGCGGTGTTCCTGCCGGACCCGAACCCGGAGTTCGGCCAGTGCGTGCACAAGGTCGCGCGGGACTCGGCGAACCCGGACCGGCTGTACCTGCAGAACCACTGGGGCGTCTACCGCAGCGACGACGCGGGTGCGCACTGGACGGACATCGGCGAGGGCCTGCCGTCCACGTTCGGCTTCGCCGCGGCCGCGCATCCGCGTCGCGGCGGAACGGCCTACGTGTTCCCGATCAACGCCGACATGGACCGGGTACCGGCGGGCCGGCGATGTCGGGTCTTCCGGACGGCGGACGCGGGCAAGAGCTGGGAGCCGCTGACGGCGGGCCTGCCCCAGGAGGACCACTACGGCACGGTGCTGCGGGACGCGCTGTGCACGGATGACGCCGACCCGGCCGGCGTGTACTTCGGCAACCGCAACGGCGAGGTGTTCGCGTCGGCCGACGACGGCGACAGCTGGCGGCAGTTGGCCTCGCATCTGCCGGACGTGCTGTGCGTGCGGGCCGCGGTGGTCGGATGAGCCTGAACCGCTTACCGGTCGGCCCGCGCCGCGGTCCCGGCCACCGGTTGATCGCCGCTGCCCGTGCGGCGGCGGGGTGACGCCCGTGGCACCACGACCGTCGCGTGAAGTCGTCGCACCGGGTCGGGCGAGGACCCTGGAGCCCCGTCGATGGACAGATCGCACGGTAGGGCGACGTCCTGCGCGCGGAGATCGCCCGCGGGACGCACCTGCCTCCCCTCCGGACCGCGTGTCCTGCGGGCCTTCCAGCAGCCCTTCGACGAGGCGGAGGTCCTGATCGTCGGACAGGCTCCCTACCCGACGTCGGGGCATGCGGACATCGGGTGTCGGACCAGCCCCTCCCGGACGCCGGACGCGGTCCAGCGCCCAGCTGCCCGACCGGGGTCCATCGGCCGCGGCGGCGGACGGGCCGGCAGCTCGGCGTTCAGCCGGTCCCCGATCACCGCCGACAGCCGAGTTCCTCCGCCACCCGCCAGGCAAAGTCCCTGGACACCACCGGCCCTTCCACCGGATGGGCCTCCAGCAGCGTCTTCCAGGCGCCCTTGACTCGCCGCCCGTCGCGGCACACATACGCCCCCGCGACCACCGACGCACAGCTACAGCGCGCTCACCGTGAAAGCCCGTGTCATGTCCTCCCTGGCCCTCCCTGCCGCTCTGGCAACCGCCGGACTACTCAATTCCGCGGAGGCGGCCTACGCGACCGTCCTCGGTTCGGACACAAGGCGCTGGCCGCTCAGAGCGGCATCGCCGGCCCGTCCGTCCCGGGCAGAGAGCCCACCCCGACGGCTTCCTCCGTCTGAAGTGGTGGTCCGGGCCAGTTCCGGGCCACCGCGGTGCCTCCCAGGGCAGTCGCATCCGTTCCCTGGGCGGCCAGGTGTCGGCTGCACAGGCCGGACGCCTTGCCCCACGGAGCGCGGCGGTGTCCGTGCCGGTGCGCGCACGGACACTGACGAGCTGCCGCGCCCTCGGGGCGACAGCGTCAGAGCCGGGGCGTGATCAGGCACAAACCCCCTCGGTGACGGCACGCTTGCGCGGGAACTCCCGGGAATTCGGAAGCTTTACGGCAGTCGCCAGTCCACCGACTGCGCGCCCTGCTGCTCGAGCAGGGCGTTGGCCCGGCTGAACGGACGTGAGCCGAAGAAACCGCGGTCCGCCGACATCGGCGACGGGTGCGACGACTCGATCGCAGGGAGATCCCCCAGCAGCGGCCGCAGATTGCGCGCGTCACGCCCCCACAGAATCGACACGAGGGGCTTCCCCCGCGCCGCCAGCGCCCGGATCGCCTCCTCGGTGACCTCCTCCCAGCCCTTGCCGCGGTGTGCGCCAGGACTGCGCGGGGCCGTGGTGAGCGCCCTGTTGAGCAGCAGCACACCCTGCCGGGTCCACGGCGTCAGGTCCCCGTTGGACGGCCTGGGCAGCCCCAGGTCGGAGTGCATCTCCCTGTAGATGTTCTCCAAACTGCCCGGCAAAGAGCGCACCTCGGGCGCCACCGCGAAACTCAACCCGATCGCCATCCCCGGCGTGGGGTAGGGATCCTGGCCGACGATCAGGACACGGACGTCATCGAACGGCTGCTGGAAGGCCCGCAGAACATTCGCCCCGGCCGGCAGGTACGTCCGGCCGGCCGCTATCTCGGACCGGAGGAAGTCCCCCATCGCCGCGATGCGTTCGGCCACAGGTTCGAGAGCCTTCGCCCAGCCTGCTTCAACAAGTTCATGCAAGGGTCGTGGTGCCACAGCGCGTCACTCTACTGGCACACAGCGAAGCACCGCACAAGCCGACGGGCCCCGCAGACCAGGCCTCCTTTCGGCGCTACTCTTCCTCCTCGTCGAGGCCCTCGAGTCGCTCGAGCGAATCGCGCACCGGTCACCGGTCACCGGGAAGGAGGGGAGCTTGTTCCATCCAGTGCTCACCGCGCCACGCGGCCCAGGGGCGCACCGGGGCAAAGGCCGGGAAGAGGCCACCGAGCAGGCGATACGCGCGCCGGCGGGGCGCGGCGAGCCTCTCGTGCCGATCCTGTGGGGCGGTGACGCCCGCAACCTCCGCCCACTTCTCGGCCGGCTGCCGTCGGTGGGGTGCGTCCACCCGTCCCCGATGTCGGCCGACCGCGGATTCCTCGGCTCCCGGACCGTCGGCCGGGCCGACGACCTGTTGACCGGCCACGGCGGACAGCCGGTGTACGGGCGCCTGCCGTGACCGGTGCCGCGGACGGGTTCCTCGCCGTCGACTCCGGCGGCTCCGGACTGCGTGCCGTCGTCGGTACGGCCGCGGGCACCCGGCGGGCCGAGCGGGAGTCCCGGGAGCCGGTGCGCACGGGTGACCGGGGTATCGACCCGGTGCACTTCATGGAGCAACTGGTGCCATTGGTCCGCGCGTCGATCAGCGGGACCGGGATCGGCGGGTTGGGCACCGCGGTGATCGGTGCCGCCGGTCTCGCCACCTTGGGTGAGGCGCTGCGCGCCGAACTGCCCGGCGCGCTGGCGCGGGAGTTCGGTGTCCGTCAGGTCGCCCTCGTCGCCGACGCGGTCACCGCCTACACCGGTGCGCTGGGGACCCGGCCGGGTGCGGTGGTCGCCGCAGGTACGGGGCTGATCGCGATCGGTACGGATCTGACCCGCTGGCGCCGGGCGGACGGCTGGGGGCATCTCCTCGGCGACTGCGGAGGCGGCGCCTGGATCGGGCGGGCCGGACTGGAGGCGGCAATGCGGGCCCACGACGGTCGGGACGGCGGCTCCGCGCGACTGCTGACCTGCGCCGAGGAAGCGTTCGGTCCCGCCCGGGAGTTGCCGGGCAGGCTGTATCCGCGCGCGGACCGTCCCGCCGTACTGGCGTCCTTCGCGCCCCAGGTGGCGGCCTGCGCCGCCGACGACCCCGTCGCCGCGGACATCCTGCGTGCCGCGGCCCGGCACATGGCCGACTCCGCGGCCGCCGTCTGCCCGGCCGACGGCGAACCCCGGGTCGCCCTCACCGGGGGCCTGTTCAGGATGGGCGACCCGCTGGTCGTCCCCCTGGAGAAGGAACTGGCGAGGCGGCTGCCGCATGCGCGGCGGGTGGCGGCCGAGGGCGATCCGTTGCGGGGAGCGGCCCGTATCGCCGTGGCGCTGGCCACCGGCTCGCTCGCACTGCCGCGCGACGAGGCGCTGTTGTCCGTGGTTGACACAAATGGGGGAACTGTGGCCGGAATACCCGCTGATCAGTTCTGATCCGTACGTAACTCATCAGACAAAACAGGACGGATACCGCTCACCTGCACCCTCCCCGAACAGGGGAGCCCCATATGCCAGTAACATGCGACGCCATGAGCTCCCCCACTGGGCCCGCGTCCGGCCTGCCAGTACGAATGCCGCGACCTCGCCAGCCCGGGCGGCACCGCCGACCCGAGCCGCTGGCGGCTCCGGAGGGCGCCCCCGCGCTGGTTCTGGCGGTTCCGGGCACCCCGGGCGCCGCCACGCGCAGTCTTGCCGACGAGGTCGTGAGCATCGCACGCTCCGAACTCCCCGGCCTCGACGCCCGGATCGGATACCTGGACGGGGACGACGCGGAGTTCCCCACCCTGCAGGCCGTGCTGGCGCACGCCGCGGAGGAGCGCACCGGCCGGTACGAGCAGGCCAGGGCCGCCGGTCTGGACGTCAAGGAGCCCGACGGGCCGGTGGCCGTCGTCGTGCCGCTGCTGGCCGGTCCGGACAGCGCGCTGTTGCGCCGGGTCCGCCAGGCCGTGATGGAGAGCCGGGTCGCGGCCGACCTCACCGATGTACTGGGCCCGCACCCGTTGCTCGCCGAGGCGCTGCACGTGCGGCTGTCGGAGGCCGGGCTGGCCCGCGCCGACCGCGCCCGGCTGTTCACGGTGGCGACCGCCGCCGACGGCATCATCCTGGCGTCCGTGGGTGGCGACGAGGCGGTCCAGGCGGCCGGGATCACCGGCATGCTGCTCGCCGCGCGTCTGGCCGTGCCGGTGATGGCGGCGGCGCTCGACCAGGACGGCTCGATCGCGTCCGTCGCCGAGCAGCTCCGTTCCTCCGGTTCGCAGCAGCTGGCACTCGCGCCGTACCTGATAGGGCCGGAGATCGACCCCGGTCTGATCGCGGAGGCGGCCAGGGAGGCGGGCTGCTCCGCCGCCGAGGCGCTCGGCCCCTACCCGGCGATCGGCAAGCTCGCCCTGGCCAAGTACACGACCGCGCTGGGCATCGCGCCGCCGCAGCCGCAGGGCACGCCGGTCCGCTGACGCGCACCGCACGTTCGTACGGCGAAGGGCCCGCTCCGCGCAGGAGCGGGCCCTTCGCCGTACGGACGTCGGCCGGTTCAGCCGATGACCACGCAGGAGGCCGCGGTCACCTCGACCGAGCCCTCGAAGCGCGGCAGTCCGGTCGCCGGCTCGACGGCGAACCAGGCGACGTCGCCGGAGCGCTCGTTGGCGACGTAGAGGCAGCCGTCCGCCTCGGTGAGCGCCCGGGGCCAACGGCCGCCGCAGGACACCGTGCCGACCAGCCGCAGGCTCTCCCCTTCGCCCTCGACGGCGAACGTGGAGACGACGTCCTCGCCCCGGGTGGCGATCCATACGAAGCGGCCGTCGGGTGCGGCGACGATGCCCGAGGGGTAGGCGTCGCCGGCCGCCGCGCCGGACAGGACCGGAGTCTCGGCCAGCGGCTTCAGTGTGCCGTCCGCCGCGTCCCAGCGGCAGACGGTGACCGTCGGGGTGAGTTCGTTGACGACGTAGGCGTACGCACCGTTGGGATGGAAGACCAGGTGGCGCGGGCCGGAGCCGGGCCGCAGGGGCGCCTCCTGGTGGAGTGCGAGGCCGCCGTCGGTCAGCGTGCAGACGCGCACCGAGTCCGTGCCGAGGTCGACGCTGACGGCCCAGCGCCCGCTCGGATCGGACTGGACCTGGTGGGCGTGCGGGCCCTGCTGGCGGGGCGTGTACGGGCCCGAGCCGGTGTGCCGAAGCACGGCGGACGGGGCGGCGGCGAGGGCTCCGTCGGGGCGGAGCGGCACGGCTGTGACGCTGCCGGAGCCGTAGTTGGCGGTGAGGACGTGGCCCGCGTGGACGCCGAGGTGAGTGGGGCCGTCCCCGCCGACCGGCACCGGCGGACCGGCCGGCTCGGGCTGGTCCTCGGTGACGCGGTACGCGGCCACGGCACCCTCTGCGGTCTCGCTGACCGCGTAGAGCGTGCCGCCGTCGGGCGCAAGGGCCAGGTAGGACGGGTCGGGGAGATGGTCCAGAGTGCTGAGCAGGGTCAGCGCGCCGCTGCCCTCGTCCACGGCCGCCGTCACGATGCCGGGCCCTCCGGCCGCCGTGAAGGACCCGATGAAGGCCCGCCGTCCCCGCCTGCCGCCGTGTGCCACCGCGGTCCCCTTTCGGTGCTGTGCCGGAGCTGTGCCAGTGCTGCGCCGTCGGGGGCGACGGTAGCAGTCGATCACGCAAGGTCTAGACCAGATGAGGGTTTTGGTTTTGCCAAAGGCGCGATGCCTTCGAAGGGTGGCGTGCCCCTGACGGGCGGTCCCGGCGGGGCGGCGGCCGGTGACCAGGGGTTCGCGGGAGGGCGTTGCACGGGGTGGCGGCTGCTCGGGGTGCACCTGCAGGGCGCGATGCGACATGCCGAAGGGGTGGTGGCTTCGCAGGCGGCCCGGGGCGGGGACTTCAGCGGTGCGGCTGCTCGGTGGAGCGGCCTTGCCCACGCCGGTGGCGGTGGGGGTGGCGGTGTGACGGTGGGGCGGTGGCCTGGCGGCAGGGAAAGGGCGGCGGCTCGGCGGGAGAGCTCGCCCGGGACAGCGGCTCCTCGGGGATGCGCGGCTCGGGGGTGTGCACCGCTGTGCGGCGTTCCGGCACGGGGGCGCGGTCGGCCTCCTCGTCGGCACCCATCGGTGTCCAGCCGGCTCTTTTCCGCGGCGGATCCACACCCGCCGCACCTCGCCGCACGCCGACCCGGGCGGCTTCTCAAGCGCCGACGAGCGGCGAGCCCGAGGGGGCCCGGAGGGGGGTGGCCAGTTCCGCGAGGGCTCGCTCCAGGCCGTGCAGGTGGGCCAGCGCGGGTGCCGGGGCGGGAGCGTACGTCGGCACGTTCTCGCGTACGCCGCCTCCGAGAGCGCCCCCGGGGCCGGTGAGCGAGGCGCCGCGGGTGCCGCGAGCCGTGAGGGCGCCGCCCGTCCGCGCGTCGCGCTCGGGGCCGCCGTCCGGGGCCGTACCCCAGGCCGGGCCGCGGTCCGCAGCCGCATCCCCAGCCGAACCGCCGCTCGCCGGAGCACTCTCACGCCCACCCCCGGTGAGGGCCTCCACCGCCCCCTCGACCCGTCGGCACGCCATGGCCAGGCGGGCGTCGTGGGAGGCCTCCGGGTGTGCGGCGGTGGTGGTCAGGCCGTGGATCTCGTGGGCGCAGGCGTCGAGGAGGGCCAGGACTCGGCGGGCGCGGTGTTTGCGGGCCCGCATCGGGTTCAGAGGGTGGACCAGCGGGGCGGTCGACAGGCGTACGCGGCCGAGGAGTCGCTCCAGTTCGGCCACGTGGGGTGCGGGGTCGGCCGTGGGAGAGCCGGCCAGGCGGGCCGCCGCCTCGGCCGTACAGGCGTGGACGCAGTGCAGGGCCCGCTGGATCCAGGCGTCGGTGACGGTGTGCGTGGTGACGGGCAGGACGAAGAGCACCGCAAGCCCGGCACCGAGCGCGCCGACGCCGGTCTCGGCCAGGCGGAGGGCCAGCAGGCCGGGCTCCAGGACGCCGAGAAGGCCGTAGAGCAGCTCGGCGAGCAGGGTCACGCAGAGCATCATCCAGGTGTAGGACACGGCGGCCGTGTAGAAGATGCCGAAGACGCAGACGGCGAGGAGCACGGCCGTCGGCACCGGGGCCCCGGCCAGCGGGACGGCCATGAGCAGGCCGAGGCCGATGCCGATGACCGTGCCGAGGATCCGGCGGAAGCCACGGACCAGGGTCTCGCCGCGCGAGGTGGTGTTGACGAAGATCCACCAGGTGGCGCCGACGGCCCAGTACCAGCGCTGGCCGGACACCAGCTGGCCCACGACCAGCGCGAAGCCCGCGCCGGCGGTCGCCTGGATCGCCTGGCGGGTGGTCACGCGGGCGAGGCCGGTGCCGCCCGGCGGGGCGGGGACGGGGGCCGGCGGGATGCGGCGCTCGTAGCACCACAGGCCGAAGCGGACCGACGCGGCGGTCAGGACGGACAGGACGACGGCCGCGTACAGCTCGGGCAGTTGGTCCGTGGTGGCGCGCAGGAACTGCGCCACGAAGAAGGTCATGAACGCGAACACGCCGAGGCTGTGTCCGCGCGGGCCCCAGCGCCGCGCGTACACGCCCGCGCCGACCACGGCGAGGAAGGCGAGGTCGCGGGCGACCGGCTGGTCGTGCAGTGCGGCCGCGGCGGCGAGCACGGGCAGGCCGACGGCGGGCAGCAGCGCCGTGGTGACGGCCTGCCGGCGGACGGTGGCGTCCGTGACGGTGAACAGGGCGAGCAGTGCGGCCAGCCCACCGGTGACGGCGCCGACGAGCGAGTGTCCGGCGAGCCCGCACAGGACCACCGCGAGCCCGATGCCCAGCGCGGCCCGTGTGGCGAACCGCAGCCGCACCCGCCCCGGGTCCGGCGCCGCGAACATCCGCTTCAGCACTGATTCCCTCCCCCTTCGCCCCTGGCATGCGAAAGGCGCCGCGGGATCCGCAGCGCCATCGACGGCCTCATTGCAACACCAAGTCACCATCTGGCTCAAGCGGCGCTTAGAATGCTGGGCCATTGGTACAGGAACAACGGTCCTCGCGCGTCCATCGGCGAGCCAACGGACCATGGACGAGGAGGCCCGGCGCGATGTCCGTGGACGAGCTGGACACCCGCATCCTGCGGCTGCTGCTGGAGCAGCCCCGTACGAGCGTGCGCGAGTACGCCCGGATCCTCGGGGTCGCCCGCGGCACGCTGCAGGCCCGTCTCGACCGGCTGGAGCGGGACGGGGTGATCACCGGTACGGGTCCGTCCCTCTCCCCCGCCGCGCTCGGCCACCCGGTGCTCGCGTTCGTGCACATCGAGGTCACCCAGGGGCATCTGGACGACGTGGGGGACGCGCTGGCCGCCGTACCCGAGATCGTGGAGGCCTTCTCGATCACCGGCGGCGGTGATCTGCTGACGCGGGTGGTGGCGCGCGACAACGCGCAGCTGGAGGACGTGATCCAGAAGCTGATCAGCCTGCCGGGAGTCGTCCGCACCCGCACCGAGGTGGCCCTGCGCGAGCGGGTCCCGTACCGGTTGCTGCCGCTGGTGGAGTCGATGGGACGAGCGGGCCGGAAATGACCTTTGACATCCTGGGACCATGAGCAATCTCGGCGACACCGCGGTCATCTTCGATCTCGACGGAACGCTCGTGGACAGCGAGCCGAACTATTACGAAGCGGGCCGCCAGGTTCTCGCCGCGTACGGCGTCCTGGACTACAGCTGGTCGGACCACGAGCGGTTCGTCGGCATCAGCACGCTGGAGACGGTCGCCGTCTGGAAGCACCGGTACGGCCTGCGAGCCTCCGTCGAGGAGATCCTCGCCGCCAAGAACCGCCTCTATCTGGAGCTGGCCCGCGCCTCCACGCGCGCGTACCCGGAGATGCGCGAGTTCGTGGAGTTGCTGGCGAGTGCGGGTGTTCCGATGGCCGTGGCGTCGGGTTCGTCGCCCGAGGCCATCGCGGCGGTGCTGGCCGGGACCGGCCTGGACGCGTATCTGCGGACGTCCGTGTCGGCGGACGAGGTCGCCCACGGCAAGCCCGCTCCGGACGTGTTCCTGGAGGCGGCCCGTCGGCTCGGCGCGGCCCCGGCCGACTGCGTGGTCGTGGAGGACGCGGCGCCGGGCGCCGCCGCCGCGCACGCGGCCGGGATGCGTTGCATCGCGATCCCGTACGTCACGGCGCAGGCGGGCGGTCCGGAGTTCGCCACCGCGGATCTGCTGGTGGCGGGCGGTCAGGCCGAGTTCACGGCCCGCACCGCCCACGACTGGCTGATGCGCACGGTGCCGGTGGCGTGACCGTGCTCCCGGTTCAGGGGCGCGGCCCCGGCGCCGGCCGGATGTTCTGGTTGAGGTGGAAGACGTTGTCCGGGTCGAGGTCGGCCTTGACGGCGGCCAGGCGGTCGTAGTTGCCGCGGTAGCTTGCCCGGACGCGTTCCTGGCCCTCGTCCATCATCATGTTGACGTAGGCGCCGCCCGCCGAGTACAGGTGCAGGGCGTCGAAGTAGTCGACCGTCCACCGCCTGACGAGCTCGGCGTTGGCCGGGTCGGGGTCGACCCCGGCGTAGACCGAGGCCCAGGTGGAGTCACGGTAGGCCCAGGGGGTCTCGTCAGGGCCGACGTCGTGGGCGGCGCCGTCGATCGGGTACAGGTGCATCGTCGACTGCATGGTGGGCACCTCGGCGCCGAACTTGGCGTGGAGCTGGACGGCCTCGTCGGGGATGGTGTCGACGAAGTCGGCGCGCCAGTACCACTGGTGGCCGGGCGGGTAGAGCCCGTCGAACATGGCCTGCATGTCGGGGTGCGGCATCGCCGACGGCGCGTGCAGCAAGGGAGTGGGCAGGGCGTCGAGCAGCGGGGCCATCTCCCGTGCGGCCGCCTCGGGGTCGTCGCCGGTGTGGCACCAGACGACGCCCGCGATCTTGCGCAGCTGGATGTCCTCGGGGAACGGCGGGGCGGGCGGGACCGTGCCGTGCAGGAAGAAGGCGTTGAGCTCGCGGGGCGCCCGCGGGAGGAAGTCCCGGTAGGCGGCGAGGACATCGGCGCTGGTCTCGACGGGCCAGAAGGTCGGTCCGGCGATCACCGTGCTGACGTCGTGCAGGCGGAACAGGAACGAGGTGACGACGCCGAAGTTGCCGCCTCCGCCGCGGATCGCCCAGAACAGGTCGCGGTTGTCGTCGGCGTTCGCCCGCACCCGGCTGCCGTCGGCGAGGACGACGTCGGCCTCCAGCAGGTTGTCGATGGTCAGGCCGCACTTGCGGGTGAGGTGGCCGAGCCCGCCGCCGGTGGCGATGCCGCCGACGCCGGTGGTGGAGATGATGCCGCTGGGGGTGGCGAGGCCGTGGGCGTGGGTGGCGCGGTCGACCTCGCCCCAGACGCAGCCGCCGCCGACCCGGACCGTGCGGGCCTCGGGGTCGACGTGTATGTCCTTGAGCGGTGAGAGGTCGGCGACCACTCCCCCGTCGACGGTGCCGAGTCCGGCACCGTGGTGGCCGCCGCCGCGGACCGCGAGCGGCAGGGCGTGCGAGCGGGCGAAGCCGATCACGCGGGCCACGGCGTCCGCGTCGGCGCAGCGGGCGACGAGGGCGGGGCGCCGGTCGATCATCGCGTTGTAGACGGTACGGGCCTCGTGATACGCGGAGTCGTCCGGGCCGATCAACTCCCCTCTGAAGTCGGCGAGTTCACGGCGGGCGGCGTGGACGGGTGTGCTGGTCATGCGGGTCCCCCGTTGTCGTTTCGGGTTGATCCGCCCGTTCTATCCGGTCGCACTGGTGCGGGTATCCGTGGCGGGCACCCAGCTCGGGCCCGCCGCATACCTACGTTTCGCGGCCGTCGATCAGTCCGAGTTCCGCGGCGCGGACGGCGGCGTGGCGCCGGGTCGGCGCGTCGAGTTTGTCGAGTACCGCGCGGACGTGGTTGTCGACCGTGCGCACCGACACCACGAGCCGTGCGGCGATTTCGGCGTTGGTCAGCCCCTCGGTGAGCAACCGCATGACCTGGAGCTGGCGTTCGGTGAGTCCGGCGGGGTTGCGCCGGGTCACCGCGAGCGGCCCGCGGGGGATGTGGGGCACACCGAGGCGGCGCAGTTCGGCGCGGACCAGCCGGGCGGCCGGTTCGGCGCCGAGTGCGTCGAAGGCGGCGAGCGCGGTGAGCTGGTCGGCGGCCTCCGGGCTCTCCGCGAGGGCGGCGGCGTGTTCGTAGGGGCAGCCCGCCCGCTGCCAGAGCGCGGCGGCCCGCCGCCACTCGCCGCGGGCCTGAAGCGCGTACGGATGGTCCGAGTCGTCGGTGCGGACCGGGTGGCCGGCCTTGGTGAGCCAGTAGCCGAGTTCGTCGCGGTGCGGAGCGCCGGGCAGCCGGCTCGCCTGGGCGTGGACCGGTTGGGCGGCTTCGACCACGGCGGCCGGGTCCCCGCACAGCCAGGCCGCCTCGGCCCGGGCGGCCGCCACCGGCCCGGTGCGCTGCAGTTCCTTGGTGCGTACGGCGATCTCCCAGGCTTCGGCGAGGAGTTCACCGGCGCCGGGCAGACCGCGGCGGGCGCGGATGCGGGCCAGGACGGTCAGGGCGGGGCAGCGGGCCGGGACGAAGTCGTGCATGCCGAACTCGGCGTGCTTCTCGGCCTGGTCCCAGTCGGCGGCGGCCAGGCGTCGCATGGCCAGTTCGACGTGCAGGTAGTTCAGGAAACCGAGGTGTTCGGCGCGGTCGGCCAGGTCCATGGCCGGGGGCAGGAAGCGGTCGGCCTCGGCGAACCGGAGGCCGTCGAGCAGGTTCCAGATGATGTTGGCGTAGGCCCGGCAGGCGTGTTCGACCTCGCCGGCGGCGAGCGCGACCTCCAGGCTCTCCTCCAACTGGTGGCGTCCGGCCGGCTCGCCGCCGCGCCAGCGGGCCGTGCCCACGTTGTTGAGGGCGTGCGAGAGGATCGCCGGATCGTCGACCTTGCGCGCCAGGACGATGGCACGCTCACCGTGTTCGACGGCCTCGGCGTACCGCTCGGACAGCATGCGCAGTTGGGCCGTGTTGCTGTGGGCGAGCGCCAGCAGCCGGTCGTCGCCCGCGTGTTCCAGGACGGCCACGGCCTCGCGGGCCGCCTCCTGCGCGTGTTCGGCGTCCCCGGCCCACCAGTGGATCCGGGACAGCCAGCGCAGGTCGGCGCCGAGGGCGAGGGTGTCGCCGAGGGTGCGGCGCAGGGCGACTGCTTCCCGCTGGGCGGGCACGGCCGCGGCGGTGTCGGCGATGGTGTAGCTCTCCACGGCGTACCGTTCGAGCAGGCCGGCGAGTTCGGCCGGGGGGTAGCGGTGCCGTTCGCGCAGGACGAGCCGCAGGTGGGCGGCGGCCTCGCGGTGGGCGCCGGCGCCGGAGGCGTCCTGGGCGGCGTCGGGTCCGTAGCGGGCGACGGCGTCTTGGTCGCCGGCCTGTGCGGCGTGGTGGACGAGGCGAGCGGCGTCGGTGCCGGGGCGGGTGACGAGGGCCGCGAGGACGGTGCGGTTGAGCTCGATCCGCCGGGCGGCGGGCAAGGAGTCGGCCACGGCCCGTCGGATCAGCTCGTGCCGGAACGCCACCCTTTCCGGCGTCACGGTCAGCAGTCCGCGCTGTTCGGCCGGTGCCAGCACGGCGACGCCCTCCGTGAGCAGAGCGTCGACGAGCGGCCGCTCGACGGCCGAGGGGACGACGGCGAGCCGCTCCAGTGCGGCCAGGGCGGCGGCGTCCAGCCCGCGCAGCCGGGCGAGTACGGCGTCGACGACCGTCGGGGGCACGTCCCCGGTGTCGCCGGCGGCCACGATCTCGGTGACGAAGAAGGGGTTGCCCGAGGTCACCTCGTAGACGTGCGCCGCGTCGAGCCGCCCGGTGGCGCTGAGGGTGCGTACCGCGTCGAGGGAGAGCCGGGCCAGGGGCATCCGGTGCATCCGGGGTGCGCGGGAGACCTGTCCGAGCAGGTGGCGCAGAGGATGCCCGGTGCTCAACTCGTCGTCGCGGTAGGTCAGGACGAGCAGCGCCGACAGCCGCTCGATCCGCCGTACCAGGAAGCGCAGGGCGTCCAGGGAGGCCTCGTCGGCCCAGTGCACGTCCTCGACGACGAGCACCGCCGGATGCGGGGCGCCGGCCAGCTCGGTGTGCAGGGCCTCGTGGACGCGGTACCGGTCGCCGCCCGCCAGGACGGCCCGCGCCAGTTCGCTGCCGACGCTGCCGACGAGGTCGCGGAACGGGCCGAGGGGGCGGCGGGTGTCCAGGTCGTCACAGGCGCCGACGAGGATCCGGGCCCGCTCGGGCAGCCGCTCGGGCATGGCCCGGACCAGGCTCGACTTGCCGATCCCCGCCTCGCCGAAGACGAGGACCACGGAACCGGCCCCGTCGGCCGCCTCCCGCGCCGCCCGGGCCAGTCGTTCCAGCTCGGGCTCCCGCTCGAGGATCCCCCGGTACACGGCCCAGATTCTGCCACTCGCGGGGCCACCCCGGACCGTGCGCGACCGGACACCTGTCCCCTGTCGGCAGGACATCGGGCTGCGAACGGCCGGAACTGGTCGCTCCCGTCCCTTGGCGCTCTCCTGCCCTTTGGCGCTCTCCTGCCCTTTGGCGCTCTCCTGTCCCTTGGCGCTCTCCGTCCCGCCCACGGGCTCCGCCCCGTTCTCCGAGGGACCGACTCCGGTGTGGCCCACCCCGCACTGGCCAACGGGACGACCCCACGGGGGCATGGGTGTCCGCGCGGCTGCTCGGCGCGTCGGACGGACGGCGGGTGGTGCGTACGGCGCAGAGGGCCACGTGTACGCAGTGACCCCATCGGGAGACGGCCACCGCAGGGACCGCATCGGCAGACAGCCACGTGTCCATGCAGGGACCGCATCGGCAGACAGCCACGTGCGCTCCGTGCGGCATCGGGACGGCCGCCCACGCGCGCCGAGCGCATGGGGTCGGCGGACTCCCGCGCCCGGGTGACCGCACGTCGGAGACGGTGGCCGATGACCTGCGCAACCCGCCAGGAAGACCTCGGACCCGTCACGCCGCGCTCGGCGCCTGCGGGCCCCGCCCTCCGCTAGGAACGGCGACGGGGCTTGCCGCGCCTGCCTCCCGTGGCGCCGCCGGAACCGCTTCGCGGGTTGCGGGCCGTCGCCTTGCCGGGCGCGGGTTTGCGGCGGGCGGGGGGCTTGTCCTTGGACTTCTCCTTGGACGCCTTCTCCCTGGCCTTGTCCGTCGGCTGCGTTGCCTGGGCCGGACGGCCCCGGGTGCTGTTGACCGTGCGGCCGCGGACGATGCCGATGAAGTCCTCGACCAGGTCGGTGGTCGCGTCCTCGGGCCAGGAGAGGGCGACGCCGGACTCGGGGGCGTCGACGACCGGACGGTAGGTGAGGTCGCGGCGGTGGTGGAGGCGGGCCACGGACTGGGGGACGACGAGGAGGCCGATGCCCGCCGCCACCAGTTCGACGGCGTCGGCCGTGGTGGCGGGCCGCTCGAACGCGGGCTCTCCCGGCGGCGCCTCCCAGTCGAGGACGTCGTCGAGGGGGTGCAGCACGGTCTCGTCCGCGAGATCGGCGCACTCCACTTCGTCCGCCGCCGTCACGACGTGGTCCTTGGGGACCACGACGACCGTCGTCTCGGTGTAGAGGGGGATCGCGCTGAAGACCGCGCGGTCGACGGGGAGCCGTACCAGCGCCGCGTCCGCGCGGCCGTCGCGCAGCACGTCGGGGGCCTCGGCGGCCGACACCGCGACGAGTTCCAGGGGGACGTCGGGCAGGCGCTCGTTCCAGATCCGCACCCACTTGCCGGGGGTGACTCCCGGGACGTAGGCGAGCCGGAAGGAAGGGGGTGCCGCAGTGCCTGTCACCTGGCCAGGCTACCGGGCGTGGTCGGCGGGCTCGTGCGCGGTCGTTAGTCTGGACACCATGAAGTCGCACCAGACCACCCAGACGATGAAGCCCGCGACCGCGGCGAAGAAGCTGGGTGTGTACCTCCCGGCCACCCCCGCAGAGTTCCAGGAGGGCGTCGTCACCCGCGCCGAGCTGAACGAGCTCCAGGCGAACCCGCCCGAGTGGCTGCGGGAGTTGCGACGCACCGGACCGCACCCGCGCCCGGTGGTCGCGGCGAAGCTCGGTGTCTCCATCGCCGGACTCGCGCGCGGCGGCGTCACCGAACCGCTCACCACCGAGCAGATCGACGCGCTCAAGGAGGAGGGGCCCGAGTGGCTGGAGAAGGAGCGCGCCACGCAGGCCGACGTCCGCAAGGAGGCGGCGCGCATCAAGGAGAAGAAGGACGCCGAGCGCGCCCAGTCCTCCTGACGTCGGCGTAAGGCCCCGATCCTGGCACGGAATTGCCTGCGCCGGCGCCCGCGGCCCTGCGATCATGCCGGGATGAGCCACCTTCTGGAACCGCTGGTCGTCCGGCACACCTGCCGTGGTGTTCCGGCGCGGAGAGGGCGGCCGGTGGCATGCCAAGTGGCTGCGCCTGTGCCTGAAGGGATGCCAAGTGGCTGCGCCTGCACCTGAAGGGCAGACCGTCGCACAACCGGGTCGAGGGCAGACTGCCCTTCAGGTGCAGGCGCCGTCCGTCACCTCACCGAGCTGACGGCGGACACCGGCGCGACGGTGACGCCGTGGGACGTTGAGTGGCCCCGGACGGGCCGGTGACGCTTCAGCGCGCCAGGGCCGCTCGTGCCTCCGCGAGGGCTTGTTCCGCGTAACCGCGGCCGAAGAGCACGGCGTGCACGAGGAGCGGAAAGAGCTGGTGCAGGCCGATACGGTCGCGCCAGCCGGCGGCGAGCGGTGCCGCCTGCCGGTAGCCCTCCAGCACCCGGTCCAGGTGGGGGCAGCCGAAGAGGTGGAGCATCGCGAGGTCGGTCTCGCGGTGGCCGCCGTGCGCGGCCGGGTCGATCAGCCGGACCCGGTCGTCGTCGCCCCAGAGCACGTTGCCGTTCCACAGGTCGCCGTGCAGCCGGGCGGGCGGTTCGGCCTCTCCCGCCAGCTCGGGCAGCCGTACGCAGACTTCTTCGACGACGGCGGCTTCGGCGGGGCGCACGGTGCCGTCGTCGACCGCGCGGCGCAGGTAGGGCAGCACCCGGTGTTCGGCGTACCAGGCGGGCCAGTCGGTGCCCTCGACGTTGCGCATCGGGGCGTCTCCGATGTACGCGTCCCTCGGGCCGCCGGGCGGCGGGGCGCCGAACGCGGGTGCGCCGCAGGCGTGCAGGGCGGCCAGCTCCCGGCCGAACCGGACCGCCGCGCCGGCGCTCGGCCGGCCCTGCGGGACCCGGTCGATCACCAGGTGGTGCGGGTCGTCCCCGTACACGGTCGGCACGCGGACGGCTCCGGCCTCTGCCAGCCAGCGCAGCCCGGCCGCCTCCGCGCGCACCGCGCCGGGGCGGTGGCCCCGTTTCACGACGACCGACCGTCCGTCGTCGAGGGTGACTTCGGCGAGTCCGCCGGACAGTGACCGTTCAGCGGTCACCGGCCGTCCGGTGAGCCGGGCCGCGACGGCACCGGGAGTCTCATCGCCGTCGGGAATCGTGCGAGGGGTCATGCCGTAGCGAACCATGCCTCTGCGAGTGCGGGAAGCGAACCCTTGGCGGGTGCCCGGAGTTCGCGCAGGTACCAGGTGAGGTTGCTGTACACGTGCAGCAGTGTGTACGCGAGCAGGTCGGCGGGCGGGAAGGCATGGCCGTACGCCTGGGTGAGGCGGGCCATCAGGTGTGGGTCGCCGCCGGTGACGAACAGGCCGACGCCGACGAAGTCGTAGGCACGGTCGCCGATCATGGCGGGCTCGAAGTCGAACATGCCGGTCAGACGAGGGCCGTCCGGTGCGAGGAAGAAGTGCTGGCGCATGACTTCGGTGTGCAGCAGGGACGGCGGGGGGTCGCGCGGCAGGGTGACCGAGGCGAGGAAGTCGGGGATCTGCTCCAGCCAGTGGGCCGGGAGTCCTTTTCGGCGTTGCTGTTCCACGGCGGCTGCGCGGCGCCGGTCCAGGAAGGCGCCCCAGTCCCCCGGCCCGAGGGCGTCCGTGAGGGGAGCGCAATCAAGGGAGTGCAGTACGGCGAGGGCGCCGCCGATGTCCGTGACGAGTCGCTCGTGGTCGGCCCGTGACAGGCGTCGCCAGGCGTGGGCGAGGTTCTCGCCGTGCAGGCGGGACATCAGGACGTACTGCCAGCCGTTCTCGTACGGGCCGGACCCGCACCCGCGGCGTGGGCACCGGCAGGCGCCCGTCGAGGTGGGTGAGTACGCGGCCCTCGGTCACGCCGTCCTGGGCCGCGGCGGTGGGGAACAGTTTGAGGACGAGGTCGTCGCCCACCGCGTAGACGGGCTGCGAGCCCTCCGAGAACCGGGTCAGCGGTTCCCCGGCCAGTCCGAGCCGCACGCAGAGGTCCGCCGCTCCTGCCCGCATCAGCCTCTCGTCGGGGACGACCGCGTCCCACTCCTCGTCCGTCTCCACCACAGGCAGCATGATCCGGACGGTAGGCACAGGGACCGCCGACGGACAAGCCGCATTTCCCAAGGGAAGCTCTCCCTCTTGTGTGACACCGGTGAAATGTTTCAGCCATGTCTTGACATTCTGATGAAACGATTCGTAGCCTGGGCGATCATTTAGATTTGTGAAGTAAGTTCATGAATGTGAACGGAGAGTACCCATGGGCGCTCGCCGACGACGTCGCCGCCTGGCTGCCGCGGCCACCGTCACGGGATTGATGTGCGCAACGGCCGCCTGTGGCTCGGGGTCCGGCAGTGCCGGTGCCGGAGACCCGAACACGCTGGAGGTGTGGACCCGGAGCAATCCGGACTCCGCCGCCACCTACGACCGGGTGTTCGCCGCCTTCACCAGGAAGACCGGGATCAAGGTCGACTACCAGCCGGTCGTCAACTTCGACCAGCAGCTCCAGAGCCGCGCGTCCACCAAGGACCTGCCGGACGTCATGATCAACGACACGGCTCTGATGGGCAGTTACCAGAGCCAGGGCCTGCTCGAGCCCATCGATCCCGCGTCGATCGCGGGCGGCGACCAGATCACCGCGAAGAGCTGGTCGTCCACGGTCGGCCTCGACGGCAGGCACTACGGCATCCCGTACTCCCGCCAGGCCATGACCCTGATGATCCGCAGGGACTGGCTGAAAAAGCTCGGTCTTCAGGCGCCCACGACCTGGCAGGACATGCTCACCGTCGCCGAGGCCTTCGCCGCGAAGGACCCGGACGGCGACGGCAAGGCCGACACCTACGGCATGGTCGTCCCCGGCAGCGCCCAGAACGGCTACGCCGCCTGGTGGGGCGCCAGTTACCTCTGGCAGGGCGGCGCGAAGATCATCGAGCCGGACGGCAGCGGCGGCTACCGCCCCGTCATGGACTCGCCGGCGGCCGTGAAGACCGTCACGTGGATGAAGGACAACCTCTTCTGCGGCGCCAAGAACGTCGTCCAGCCGGGCGCGCTCACGGCCATCACCGCCAACGCCACCAACTTCCAGGACGGCAACGCCGGCATGTACCTCACCGGCCCGTACAACATCACCACCTTCGACGCGACGCCCGGCAAGAAGACGTACGAGGTCGTCCCCGCCCCGGCCGGCCCGGCCGGCTCCGACGTGCTGGCCGACGGCGAGAACGTGTACTTCGGCGCGAAGACCGGCAAGACGAAGCAGGAGCAGGCGCTGGCCGCCTTCCTCGTCTCCCCCGAGGGCCAGCGGATCGCCATGACCAGCGTCGACGGCCACCAGCCGGTCGTCCGTATCCCCGTCAACACCACGCTGGACGCCGCCGAGGTGCGCCACGACGCCCGCTGGAGCGTCGTACAGAAGGCGTACGAGGACAGCTCCCAGCAGTTCCCGAACGCGCCGGACTTCGCCCCGGTCAAGCAGGACACCGCCGACAGCCTCAACGCGATCTTCACGTACTGCGGCAGCGACGTCGGCTCGAGCCTCAAGGAACTCAACGACACTCTCGCCGGTGACCTCAAGGACCAGGACCTGTTGAAATGACCGCTACCGTCACGGCGCCCCGGCGGCGCGCAGTCATCAGCAAGAGGGCGGTGCTGCCGTGGGTGTTCCTCGCCCCCGGCCTGTTCCTCGCCCTCGTCTTCAAGTTCCTGCCCATGGGCAAGGGCATCTGGCTCAGCTTCTTCAAGGTCCGGCCGTTCCTCGGCGACCAGTGGGTCGGCCTGGACAACTACACCCGGGTCCTGACCGACCACCGCTTCCAGGACGCGATCGGCCACACCCTCCTTCTCGGCTTCGGCCAGTCGGTGGGCGCGATCGTCGTCGGCTTCCTGCTGGCGCTGCTCCTCGAAGGCCAGGCCCGCTCCCTGAAGATCATGCGTACGGCCGTCTTCCTGCCGGTCGTCACCGCGACCGCCGTCGTCGGCGAGATGTGGCGGCTGCTGTACTACCCGACCTCCGACGGCCTGATCAACCACGGCCTGAGCTTCCTCGGCCTCGGGCCCGTGCAGTACCTCGACAACCCGGGCACCGCCCTGTGGGCGACGATGGTGATGAGCATCTGGATGATCGCGCCGTACAACATGGTGATCATCCTCGCGGGTCTCGCGGGCGTCGACCGGACCCTGTACGAGGCCGCCGCGATGGACGGCGTCTCCCTGTGGCAGCGACTGCGGTACGTGACGCTGCCCGCGATCCGCCCCGCCCTCGGCATCGTCCTCACCCTCGCCGCGATCCGCGGACTGCGCGTCTTCACCGAGGTGTACGTCCTGACCGGCGGCGGCCCGGCCGGGTCCACCGAGGTGTGGATGACCCGCGCCTACACCCTCGGCTTCACCCGCAACGACATCGGCGGCGCCTCCGCGGCCTCCGTGGTGCTGCTCTGCGTGACCCTGCTGCTGACCGTCACGGTCAACTACTTCCGCAAGAGGGGAGACGTCCGATGAGCGCACCCGCCATCGAGCCCGTCCGTACCCCGGCGCCGTCCGCCGCGACCGGCAAGGCCGCCGCGTCCCGGCGCGCCACCCCCGCCCGCTTCGACACCGCCCTCGGCTGGAGCGACCGGCCGGGTGTCTCCTGGGCGCTGAGGATCCTGCTCTGCGCGACAGCCCTGGGCGTCTTCGCGGCGCCGTTCCTGACGATCCTCTCCGGCGCCTTCACCGCACACGCCAGCGGCTCGTCCCTGTCCTTCCTGCCGCACGACAGCACACTGCAGAACTTCGAGGTGGCCGGCGAGCGCGGGATCTGGGACTACTTCACCAACTCCCTCGTCATCGCGGGCGGCGCGCTGCTGCTCCAACTCGCGGTGTCGGTGCTCGCCGCGTACGCGCTGGCCCGGCACAGGTTCCGCGGCCAGGCCCTGATCCTGACGCTGTTCATGCTGACGATGATGCTTCCCGAGGAGGTCATCGCCATCCCGCTGTCCCTGGTCCTCGGCCATGTCCCGGTGGTGGGCCTGGACCTGAAGGGCACGGCCTGGGGTGTGATCCTGCCCCTCGGTGCGTGGGGTTTCTCCGTGATGCTGCTGACCGAGTTCATGAAGGACATCCCCACCGAGATAGAGGAGGCCGCCCGCCTCGACGGCGTCGGCGAGTTCCGGATGCTGTGGCAGGTCGTCCTGCCGCTGTGCAAGCCCGCCCTCGGCGTGGCCGGCGTGCTGGGTTTCGTCATGATCTGGGACCAGTACCTGCTGCCCCTGATCGCCTCCAAGGACCCCACCGACTACACGGTCACCGTGGCCCTGTCCATCCTGCGCACCGACCCCGAGGTCGGTTCCGGGGTGGTGCTGGCCGGTGCGGTCATCGCCCTGATCCCCAGTCTGATCGTCTACCTGCTGCTCCAGCGCTCGCTGGTCACCGGCATCGCCGCCGGTGCCACCAAGGGCTGATCCCGACCCCCACCTTGAGGGAGACATGAAGTTCCAAGGAGTGCTGTTCTTCCCGGTCACGCCGTTCGGCGCGGACGGTTCGCTGGACGAGGAACGGCTCGGCCGGCACATCGAGGCCGGTGTCGCCGCCGGCGCGGGCGGCGTGTTCGTCGCCTGCGGGACCGGCGAGTTCCACGCCCTGGCACCCGAGGAGATCGAACGGGCCACCCGTGTCGCCGTCGAGACGACCGCCGCACGCGTGCCCGTCCTGGCGGCGGCCGGCGGCCCCGTCCCGGTCGCCCGCGACCAGGCCGCCCGCATCGAACGCGCCGGCGCCGACGGCATCCTGCTGCTGCCGCCGTACCTGGTGACCGCCCCGCAGCGGGGTCTGGTGCGGTACGTCGAGGAGATCACCGCGGCCACCGACCTGCCCGTGATCTTCTACCAGCGCGGCACCGCCCGGCTCACCGAGTCGACCGCCGCCGAACTCGCCGCCCTGCCGCACGTCGTCGGCCTGAAGGACGGCATCGGCGACATCGAGCGGATGCACCGCATCGTGCGGGCGGTACGGGCCGTGCCGGGCGCGGAGAACTTCCAGTTCTTCAACGGCCTGCCCACCGCCGAGATGACCGCGCCCGCCTACCGCGGCATCGGTGTAGGCCTGTACTCCTCGGCGGTCTTCGCCTTCGCCCCGGAGATCGCCCTGGCCTTCCACCGGGCACTCGCCGAGAACGACGAGGCGCTCCTGGCCACGCTGCTCGACGAGTTCTACGGTCCTCTCGTCGCCCTCCGCGACGAGGTCCCGGGATACGCCGTGGCCCTGGTCAAGGCGGGGGTGACTCTGCGCGGACTGGACGTGGGCGGCGTACGGGCACCCCTGCTGGACCCGACACCGGAGCACGTCGCCCGGCTCGCGAAACTCCTCGACCACGGTCTGGAGGTGATCGGCGCGTGAGCACCACAGCCGGCACGAGGATCCGCGAGCTCATCGTCACCCCGATCGCCTTCGGCGATCCGCCGCTGCTCAACTCCAACGGCGTCCACGAACCCCTCGCCCTGCGCGTGATCCTCCAACTCGTCCTGGAGGACGGCACGGTGGGCCTCGGCGAGTCACCGGGCGGCACCGACCGGCTGGAGCGACTTCAGGCGGCGGCGAAGGTGGTCGTCGGCATGGACGTCTTCGACACCACGGCCGTGGCGGCCGCGATCGACGCGGCCCTGCTGCCGACCGTGCCCAGTTCCCACGAACGCGGCTGGACCACCTCGGCGATCGAAGTGGCCTGCCTGGACGCGCAGGGCAAGCTGCTCGGGCGGCCGGTCAGCGACCTGCTGGGGGGCACGGTCCGCGACTCCGTGCCGTTCGCCGCGTACCTCTTCTACAAGTGGGCCGAGCACCCGGCCCTCGACGGCCGCGCGGCCATCGGCGACGACTGGGGGGCGGCCCTGGACCCGGCCGGGATCGTCGAGCAGGCCCGGCTGATGCAACAGCGCTATGGCTTCAGCTCGTTCAAGCTCAAGGGCGGTGTCTTCCCGCCCAACGAGGAGATCGCCGCGATCAGGGCGCTGGCGGAGGCCTTCCCCGGGCAGCCGCTGCGCCTCGACCCCAACACGGCCTGGACGGCAGAGACCTCGAAGTACGTCGCCCGCGAACTCGACGGCGTACTGGAGTACTTGGAGGACCCGACCGGAGGCATCCCCGGGATGGCGGAGGTGGCGAAGGACTCGCCTTTGCCGCTCGCGACCAACATGTGCGTGATCTCGTGGGAACACCTGAAGCCGGCGATCGAGCAGAACGCGATCCAGGTCCTGCTCACCGACCACCACTACTGGGGCGGGCTGCGCCGCACCCGGGAACTGGCCGCCGTCTGCGAGGCGTTCGGTCTGGCGCTGTCCATGCACTCCAACTCGCACCTCGGGATCAGCCTGGCCGCCATGACCCACGTGGCCGCGGCCATCCCGAACCTCGACCACTCCTGCGACACGCACTACCCGTGGAACTCGGCGGACGACGTGATCGTCCCAGGGGTTCTGGAGATCCGCGACGGCGAGGTCAAGGTCCCCACCGGCCCCGGTCTCGGCGTGGAACTCGATCACGACGCCCTCGACCGGCTGCACCGGCGGTATGTGGGCTCCGGTGTACGGTCGCGGGACGACACGGGGTACATGCGGCGGGTACAGCCGGAGTACGAGCTCAGGCTGCCTCGTTGGTGAGGGGGCCGGCCGGGCCTCGGTGAGGCGGAGGGCGCGCCGGCGTCTCAGCCGGCGTGCAGCGCGGTGCGCAGCGTGCCGACGGCGAGCGTGATGGCGGCCTCGGCGGCGTGCGTCTCCCGCAGGGCGTTGAGCATCACGAAG